>JAODNJ010000511.1 GCA_025465155.1 Frankiales bacterium | reverse complement strand
TCGGCTTGAGCCGAGACATCGACGGCATCTCGGGGAAGTTGACGACTACGGTCCGGCGGGACGCACGGCCTGCCGCAAAGCCGACCAGGAACACCACTCCGAGACTCACGATCCAGACCAATAGCTCCGCGCTCACGTTCCCTCCCCTTCGACGTCGTGAGCCCGCTCCCACGCCTCGATGCCGCTGACGGCGCGCAGGATCAGCCGCTCCGCCCAGCGGCGCAGAAAGGCGGTCATTGGTCCTCCTGTAATCCGCAGAGCCAGCACTCACGCCATTCATCGCCCGGACCGCCGCGCTCGGTCCACTCGTGGTCGCACGGATCGGGCGTGCAGCCGTCGGTTCGGCGGCAGACATAGCCGAAGTGCCACTGACGGTCATCGTGCGCCATCGGGTCGTGCTTCATCCCGTATCCGCCGCAGGTCCGGCACTCGCTCATGCCACCCTCGCCAGGATCTGTCGCACGGCCTGGTCGGTGATGCCCAGCCGCTCCGAAATGGCGCGCACGGAGACGCCACGGGAATGCATCTGCCGTGCCACCCACGCGTTGTTGCGGCCAGGGTGGAAGTAGGCGGGCCTGGCGTTGATGCCACGCTCACGGCGCATCCGACGACGCTCGGTCTCCGTCTCGCCGCCCCAGATGCCGCTGACCGTGATGCGCAGCGCGTAGTCGAGGCACGGGTCCAGGAATGGACAGGCCGGGCGACCACCGACGCCCTTGCAGATGTTCTTTGCGCGGGTGATCTCCTGCGGTGTGCGAGCCTCGTCATGCCACCATTCCGGGTTGACGTGGGGCTGGCGGCATCCCGCGGTGTCGTCGGTTTCTAGGCGGGGGGTCATCGGTTCGCCAGCTCAAGGAGGACGTCGGCGTGACAGGGCTGGTCGAGGGGACACCAGCAGGCGAGATCACGGCCAGCCAGCTCGGCACGGGCCTCGGGGGCATCCGGGGTGAACGCCTGCCGGTACAGCTCGACGGCCAGCGTCGGGGTGATGACCACCTCGCGCGCCGTCTGCACATCCACGTCGGGGTGGTACGGCCATGTGACGAGCGCGTGGTCGCCGACCCTCCAAGGGTTGCCCCACTTCGACGGGCGACCGACGAAGATCACACCCTCGGGCATCCGCCAGCCCTTCGTGCGCTTCCGCTGGATCCGCTGCGGCATCACGATGCCCACTTCCATTCGTCCTCGTTGCTGATGGCGATGCCGACCTGACCGGACATGGCCAGGGCTGCGGCGTGCGCACGGTTGCGGGCGTGCAGGGCGCGCAGGATGTGCTTCACGTGGGTTTTCACGGTGTCCTCGGCGATAGAGAGGTGGCGGCCGATCTGCCGGTTCGTCAGCCCGCAGCAGATGCCTGCCAGGACGTCGGCCTGCCGCTGCGAGATGGAGACGGTAGGGGTGCCGGCGACGAGGCGCGGCGGATGGAAGGTCATGCGGCCCGCCGCTTCTCGTCGTCCAGGCAGACCGGGCATTTGGTGCCGGGGGCCTGCACGCGATGGACCTGGCACTCGGCGCAGAAGGGGCCCGTCTCCAAGGTGCTCACGCGGCCACCGCCTCGCCGCGCACAGCCGCGCTAACGGTGAACGTGACCCCAGGCAGTGCGCCGTAGACCTTGCTGGCGACGATCGTGACGAACTGGGCGTCCTGACGGATCAACCCGGACGCACCGATCGCATCGCCGAGCCCTCTGCACAACTTGTCGAGGTCAGGCCGCGTGTGTGGTGCCCACCGCGACTTGGAGATTGACGGCGGCCGGGTGAGGGTGAACGTCGCTGTGAGGGTCAGCGGGCCGTCCAGGGGCTCCTCAAGGCCGGCGGCGGCCATCTCCTGACGGATGTGCCAGCCGATGGCCTCGCGCCACGGCAGCAGATCCTTCTCGTTGTCGTGGAAGGTGCGCCGGTTGACCGTCTTCATGCTGCCCTGCGTGACGGGCTTGCCGGGGACGGTGACGGTGAGGGTCACAGCGCGTCCTCGCCGAACCGCTCGATGTACTCGACGAGCGGCACACGCACCCAGCCGTGAGACTCGACGTCGCCGAGCTTGTCGACGGCGTCGCGGGTTCCCCAGGTGACCCACACGGCGTCGTCCTGGGTGAAGTCGAGGCCGTTCGTGTAGAGGCCGTTCCCCACGAAGGTGATCTCGGGCATCCCGAACCGCTTGGCCAGTTCGCCGCGGGCGTCGGGACGGTTGAACCTGGCCATCTCGGCGAGTGCCGCCTTGCTGTTGTGCCGAGGCCGGACGAGCTGCGGAGTCTTGACCGGGCGGAACCATCCGGCGGGGAGCGGGACGCTGTCGGGCCAGGAGATGCCGGAGAACTCGCAGCCGCGGCTGAACGCGCCGCGCACCTTGTCGTCGTCGGGCACGCCATGGGCGTCGTACAACGCCGTCATCCACTCGAATCGGGCCGCATTGTTCTTCGTGATCCGGCCCCGGACGTCGACAGCCCAAGCGAGCACCTCGGGGCGCTCGTTCTTGTAGACCAGGAGGGCGCTCACCGCGCACCGTCCAGCTGGTGCAGGGTGTCGAGGATCGCCTGCGCGTCGTCGGGGGACTGCACGGCCAGCACCCGCAGACCGGCGGCGACGTTGCGCATGTCCCCGGCCTTCAGCGCGTGGTCGATGAGGTGGAGGAGCGTCGTGGTGGGGAGGCCGTCGGTCATGACTCGGCGTCGGCGGGGGAGTCGTCGATCTGGTTGTCACGGATGAACCCGTCGAGCAGGCGCATCGCTTCCCGCTTCGTCACGTCTTTGCTGCTGCCGATCTCCCGGCCTAGTTCCCCGGACAGGTAGGCGAGCTTGTCCTCCCGCTCGGTGAACCCGAGATCCTGGCTCAGCGCCGCGTTGAGGGCGGTGAGCTGCTTGGGGGTGATCGGCTCATCGGCCCGTTCCGCCGCTGCCTTCACGGGCTCCTGAGCGGGCTCGGGCTCGTCAAACTCGGGCTCGGGGGCGATCGGCTTGGGCTGGCGCTGGACGGTTCGGGGGGCGCGGGAGACGGTCGTCTTCGGCTGGTTCTCGGGCTCGAGCTCCAAGTCCTCGACCGTGAGCGGGACACCCGCGAGGACGTCAGAGGCGATCTTCTTGCAGATCTCCGATGCAGCCTTGGCCCACAACATCTCCTGCGGGCTCGACTGGTACTTGGCGTTGGCGGTGTACCCGGCCTTGCGTGCCCGGTCGATATCCCACTTAGCGAACTCCTCGTGAGTGGACCCCTTGCGCTTGCCGCCCATGACGACCTCGCGGTCAGTCTGGGACTCGGTCCACACCTCATGACCGTGGGACTGGACCAGAGCTACCGCCGTCTTGGCGTAGATCGACGGGGTTCCATGGATCACGTAGACCGACCGGAGCGCCGAGATCGGCGAGAGGCCCAACTCGTCGCCCAGGAGAATCGCGGCGGTCGCCTCCTCGGGCTTGCCTCGGAACTCCTTGGGGACGAACGAGGTCTTGATCAGGGAGGCGGCCAGAGCGTTCGCTGCCCGCGCCGCCGCGGCCCAGGCCACGAGCCGTCCGCCCGTGGGATCGGCGAGGATGGTGGCGACCTCCGCCGAACGGGGCTGGTACTGCTCGATCTCGGTCACGCGACGATCTCCAATGTGGTCGGGTCGGGGGCCGGGACCTTCACGAGGTCGTCCAGCGCGGGGAGCCGATCCGCGACATATTTGATGTGACGGAACAGTTTGAAGTGCTCGTCCGGGTCGCCGAGGTCGTAGACCTTCGTGCCCTCCGGGGTGAGGTGGACGACGCCGAGGCGCTCGACCTCGGGCATGGGCTGCTCGTCGTCGGGGTCGTCGTCGGGCACCCAGAACTCAGCACGGGCGTAGGCGGCGGTCTGGAGCGCGGTCTCGGCGTACACGCCCTTGGACGACTTCCAGTCAAGGCACGTGATCGCGCCGCCGAAGATGCCGCCCACTCGGCCGATGAAGTCCGGGCGCCCCGCATACCAGAGGCCGCGGTGACCGACCGACTTCTCGGTGATGATCGGCTCGACCTGCCACGTGTCGAGGAACCGCGCGAAGTCGTCCACGTACGGCACCAAGGACTCGGGGACGTCGACCGCCTGGCCGTGCACGATCTGCTCGGCCACCGTGTGAATGTCGGTTCCGCGCTTGCCGGCGTCGTCGCGCTTGTCGAACGGCACCCGCTTGAGGACGTTGTAGAGCTTGGTGCCGCCCATCTCGCGGAGGGTGGCGACCTCATCGGGCTTGTCCGCGACGTACTGCGCGACCTCGTTGGCGGCCCAGAACTTGAGGCCGTCCTTCGGGATGGCTTTACCGAGGATGGTGGTAACACCGGAGACGTGCTTCTTGTCCATGCGGTAGCGGTGCGTCTTCTCGTTGAAGGTGAGGCTCATCGGTTCGCCTTCCCGGCCAGGTGGCGCTCGGCGGCTTCCGCGACGTCAGCCGGGTCGGCGTACGACTCGCAGCAGCACGGCGTCTGCCAGCACCGGCCGTAACCCCCGGTGTGAGTCGACGGGCCGTGTGAGCACGTGCAGCGCGGCAGTGGGGTGGACCAGCGGGCGGTCATGCCGTCACGCCGCCGACGGGCTCGAACGACCAGGCGCCGCCGATCTCGTCGATCAAGTAGCCGAGCGTCTCGTCGGGGGAGTCGGGGTGCACGACCTTCACGCGCTGCGCCAAGATGGCGCCCTCGCCCTCCGACTCAAGGCCGTCTGCCTTGTTCAGTGCCTCGCACATGGCGGCGATCCGCCGCAACTGCTCCGGGTAGTAGTTCACTTCTGCTCCTTCTGAAAGTTGGGGTTCTCGCGGGTGATGTCTTTGCGGGGGAAGGGCGGGAACGCGATGCAGCCCGGCGCGTGGTCCTTGGGGCGCAGGCAGTAGCGGGCACCGGGGAACTCGGCGAGGCAGACGAAGCCGGCGGCGAGGGTGCCGCTGGGCCCGTAGACGGCGCGGATGGTGCTGCCGCTAGCGTCAGAGGCACCCCTGCTCGGGGCGGGGGGATTCGTCACCCGAGCAGGGGGCGTGTGGGGGGCGGTCACAGCGCTGCCTCGTTGACCGCTGCTCGCCACTCAGCAACGGATGGGTAGACGACACCCGAAGCCTTGACGTACTCCTGGCCGGGCACGCCGTGTCCACAGCAGGCGAAGTCCACGCCGGGTAGCCATCCGAGGCACGCATCAGGACGGCCCTTGCCACCTGCGGAGATCCCGCATTTGACGCACGGGCGGTCGGCGTCCGCCGTGGTCCCGTCATCGAGGTACACCCAGTCGCACCCGTTGTAGGTGACGGCCCGGTGACCCCGGAGGAAGCTGCCCAGGATCATGCCTTCGGGCCACTGCTGGTCGGCGCTCATCGCTGCTCCACCAGGAACGCAACCGGCACGTAGTCCGGGCAGCGCACCTGTGACTCGGGCTCTGCGATGGCCTTGCCGATCTCGACCAGCCCGAGACCGATGGCGACGAGGGCACCCCCGGCAGTCACCAGCACGGCGGTGGCGACGGTTTCGAGGTGGGCGGTCATGGCGTCGCCTCGGCAGCGTCAGCGGCGGCTTCGAGTGCGGCGGCACGCTTGATCACGTACTCGCCCAAGATGTCCTCGCAGTCGAAGTGCGGCCATCCCTGCTCAGACGGCGGTCCGCCATCGGGGCCCTCGTAGTTGGCCGAGAGCAGGTCCCGTCCCAGGCTGCGCAGCTCCTTGGCAGCCGCGCGGAGGTCAGCGGCGACCTGGCCGCTCACGGCGTAAACCCGAGGTCCGCAGCGGCCTCAACGCGGTCTTCGGAGGGGTGCTCCTCGTTCATCCAGCCCCACCAGACGAGGCGGTCGTCCTCGATGCGGCCGACGTTGAAGTCGTCGCTACCGAACTGCTGGAAGCCCGCTCCGATCGCGGCGGAGCGCGAGGGGTAGGTCTGGCCGTCCCAGTCGTAGCAGGTCGACCAGTCATCCAGCGTGCCGATGATGTGCCCAGCGGCGGCGAACCAGCCGGTTCGGCCGCTCACGGCACAACCCGGGTGAGCGTCGCCAGCCAGCGGCAGGTGTCGCCGACGTCGGCCAGCAGTTCCGCGCACTGGTCGCACGTGTCTGCGAGCCGGTCGAACAGCCAGCCGGTCACTGGACTACCTGCCGAACTCGCCGTGCGTACGCACGCTTGCGGTCTCGAGCGCACTGGCGGCACTCGCGGGCGACCCGACCGTCGCGGGTTCGCTCAATGGCGTCGCTCAGGCCGTGCCCCTTGCCGCAGACCTCTCGCACAAACGCGCGGCGGATGTTCTCAGCACGCGTGACGGGCTCCAGGTGCCACGGGTTCACGCATCTGGTGACGCGGCAGAGGTGGTCAAGGTCGAGACCCTCGGGGATCTCCGCTCGCAGGAGGCTGTAGGCCCAGCGGTGCGCGCCGATGTGGACCGGATGGACCGAGAATCGGCCATAGCCGTCGTCGGTCTGTTCGCCAGTCCAGAGCCAGCAGTCGTTCGGTCCATCGGAGACTTGCTTCCAGAACCTATCCGCGAGGCTTGGCAACCTTCGCCGCGCGCCGTTCCCGGCGATGACGAGCCGCGGCCTCCAAGCATCAACGGTCGTCGATTCCAGGAGGACGGCCTGCCGGGCGCTCATTCCGGCACCGTCATTCCAGTCTCGCCGTCGACGAGGAGGCGGAGGGGCCACTCGAATCCCCGGTCCTGGTCATGCGTGGAGTCCTTCGACTGCCATGTCCGGAACGAGTCCATGAGCCAGGTCGTCGCGCCTTCGGGGTCGTCCTCTCGCACGACGTCGCCGGGCACGGGCTCGGTGCGCGGGTGGTTGACGTACAGCGGGCGGGGGGCGCGGGAGATGACGGTGAGGGTCAGCCCGGTGTCGTACGGGTGGCGCCCATCCCAGTGGCGGATGACGATGCGGCTGACCTGCAACGTCTCGCCGTCGTGCATCCAGAGCGGTCCTCGGACGACCGTTCCATCGGGCCAGTCCGCGTGGGTGACCTCCACGACGTCGCCGGGCTGCAAGTCCTTGACCTGCTCGCGGGTGATCACTCAGACCACTCCCATTCGCTGACGATGTTGATGAGCCGCTCGTGCAGCTCCGGGTGTCGGTCCATGACCGCGAAGAAGCGGCGCTCCAGCTCCGGGTCGTCGTCGAGCAGGAAGTCGGCGGAAACCTCAGCGGTCCAGAAGGGGGCGGGGCGTGCGGGAGGCGGAACCGGCGGCAGGAACGGTGACCACTCGACGTCGTCGTCGCGGTCGGCTGTCGTCGTGCCACGGTGGGCGAGGGCGAACAGGCGGCCGATGGGGATCACACCGGCGCAGGCGAGGATCAGCCAGACGGCGGCGATGATGACCGCCCAATCGGTAAGGGAGAGTGAGGCGAGGTTCACTGCGGTACCTTTCTGAGTGGTTGCGCCGTCCACGTCCTTGCTAGGGGCTGAGTGGGCGGCGCTGCTTTTGTTGCGGGGGTTAGACGCTGACTGCGGTGTGGATGGCGCGGGCCTCGATCCAGAGGTCGCGCAGGATCGCCTTCGAGACGAGGCGTAGGGCTCGGGCGTGCTGGTGACCAGCCGATATCGGCGACCCGGCGAGGGCGGGTCGGCCAGCTGGTCCGCAGCGGCGGCACTCGACCTGATGGACCGCTTCGGCGTATCGCTCCCGGCCGTCGTCGTAGACGGCCCGGTAGGGGCTGGTCTCCTGTTTGATGCAGGAGCAGGCGATGAGCCAGGCGCGGGACTTGGCGTCGGCGGACCAGTTGGCTTTCTGGCCGCGAGCCCGGGCGGGGGCGACGCCGGCAGATCCCTCATGGGCTACGTCGAACGCCCGCAGCGAGCAAGGCCCCTGGCCGGAGTCACCCCCGCCCGGAGACTGCTCCGCACCGACGAAGGCTCGCTGGGAGTCGTGGTTCGTCTGGCCGGTGCGGATGACGTGGTAGCCGCAGTACGCCCACAGTTCGGAGACGGTGCGCGGCCGATCGTGAAGGCTGTTCCAGTACGGGTCGCCGATGGCGAACAACAGGCGAGCACCCTGCTTCTCACCGACGCCCACGGTGCGCTTGACCCACGGGCCGAGCGGGTGGCTACGGAGCGCTCGCTTCAGCGATAGCTCGGCCTGATGCTCAAGGGCCTTGAGGCCGTCGACCAGGCCGGCGGCCTCGGCTTCCTGCGACGACCCGGCTAGCCCGTACACGTCCCGCAGAGAGCGAAGCCGGTTCTCGTTGGCGATCCGGGTCGCTTCCAGGTCGTCGAGGGCCTGGGCGGCAAGGATCAGGAGGGGGTCCACCAGCCCCAGCGGGGCAGGCATGGGCATCGAGGCACATATGGCCGGTGCTGGTGGACGGTTAGCGACGACGGCGCTGATCGGCTGGGTTCCGGTCTGACCATGGCCGTCGTCGTGCTTGCTCCCCGCCGACACGTCCTCTCTGGGTGACGACCTCACGATGGTCGGCGGGGAAGTAGGGGCCTCCGGGTGCGAGGACAGACTGGGCATCGCGAGTGCTGTGGCGCCCGGAGGAGTCTGGAGGGCGGTCACGCTGCACGCCCAAGAACGTTGGTGACGATGTCCTGCTTGAGTGCGCCGACGGTCTGACCCGGCTTCATCACCTTGGCGAGACGCTCGTACGAGTCGGCGGTCTGAAGGTTCCGCGCCGCGACCTGACGGCGGTACTGCGCCACGGCCAGCAGTTCGTCACGGGTGCACTCGCGGAGTGACTTCCACTGCGCGCCATTGCCCGACACGTCCACGGGCTGGCTCATCAACCGCTCGTACCAGCCGCGAACGGCCTCCACGTTGGCCGAGCGAGGACCCGCCATGCCGCCCTGATGGGCTGTGCGGACTGTGATCCGGACAAAGTCGGGAAGCGCCTCGCTGAGGGCCGAGCGCAGCGCGTCTGGTGAGTCCAGGGTCGCGAGCACCTTCTCGGCCAACTCACGGGGATCGGCGGAGCCGGACTCCTGGTGGATGCGTCGGACACGCTGGGCCAGGGATTCGGGGGCGGTCACGCTGCACTCCGCTGCTCGGCGAGCGCCAGAACGTCGGCCTCGTCGAACAGCAGCGCGCCGGTACGGCCGGCGATCTTGAGCGCTTCGGGGAGGTCGCCGCGGTCGCGCAGCCTGTGTACGGTCCGAACGTCAACACGCAGGATCTTGGACGCCTGCGCAGTTGTGATCAGGTGTCGCTTTTTGGGCATGTGCCGAAACTTAGACCCGGCCCCCCGAGATCACAACCCTGTAATTCACCCGGGCGTGTCGCGCCCCGTTGCCAATACTTGGGCGTGCGCCGTAGCTTGGGCATATGACACAGCAGAACGCCCCGATTGCCTTCACTCTCGGTGACAGGCTGCGCAAGGCTCGCGTCCGCAGCGGGCTAGATCAGCAGGAGTTGGCTGATCGGATCGCCGCCAGCAGGAACACGGTGAGTAACTACGAGAACGGGCACCACGGCAAGCGCGGCCCGAAGGTCATGGTGCTACGCGCCTGGGCGCACGAGTGTGGGGTGACCTACGAGGACCTCATGGCCCCCGATACCAGCCGGGGGACACGTCCTGACACTCTCCGATATCGTCCGCCCGCACTCGCAGCCTGACTACTCTCCGTGACTGTCTCGGGAGTTGTTGACACGATCGGTTTGGACCCCTGGCCTATTGGTCCGGGTTGGTTCCACTCTCCTCGCATGAGTGGGGGATGGGATCCGGACCTGGTCGACTACCTACATTGGGCGCGCAACCTGCGGGGGCTCTCGGACAACACACTGAGGGTGCGCATCGATCTTCTCCGGCGCCTCGCCGATTTCCTCCCTGTCCCACTGCGCGCCGCCACCGCGGACCACCTGCTCTCCTTTGAGCACGTGGCGATCGCAGGTAGAGCCGCAGAAACCCGCCGCGTTTACGCCGTCCACATGCGCTCTCTATACCGCTGGATGGTCACCGCCGGGCTAATCGATCATGACCCGTCGACCGTGTTGACCATGCCCATCTTGTCGCGACGGCTACCTCGCCCGATCGATGAGGAGGACCTCGCCTGCGCCATGAGGGGCGCTCGACCGAAGCTCCACGCGATGATCACCCTGGAGGCATTCGCGGGACTCCGTTGCTGCGAAGTCGCCGGCCTGGAGTGGTCGGACCTGCGCCGCGAGCACGACGGTCGCGCCTATCTACACGTGCGGCAGGGCAAGGGCGGCAAGGGGCGCGTCGTGGAGGTCGGCGCGACCGTCGTGCGGTCCCTCCAGGCGTACGGGATCCATCGCCGTGGACCGATGTTCCTCGGAGTGGACGGCGCACAGATCACAGCCAACGCGGTGTCGCGCGCGATCAATCGCCACCTGCTCCGTCTCGATATCGATGCCACCGCCCATCAGCTGCGGCACCGGTACGGGACGATCGGGTATCAGCTGTCCCACGACCTGCGGATGGTGCAGGAGCAGATGGGGCACTCGTCTCCGCAGACGACGGCGGGGTATGCGCGCCCGTCGGCGGAGGCTGCGGCGCGGATGGTGGCTGCGATGGACAGCCTGCCTCGGCCCCGGACAGCGCCGTCTGTGGCGACGGTGTGGTGACCGGAGCGGGCCGTCCTGCCCTGACCCTGTGGCGGCCAGGTCCTTTGCCTAAAACGCCGAAAACGCCCCCTCCCGCCGAAGCGAGAGGGGGCGTTCAGGTCGTGCAGCTACAGCTCAGCCGGCGAGCGCCGCTAGGGCCGAGGCCACTCCGGCACAGGCTGTGTGCCGTTGCCGTCCCACGGCGCGGCCCATCCGTTGGCGATCAGCTCCGCCACGAGGTCATGCACGACGCCGTCAGGGGTCGCGTAGTAGACGGCGGCGTCCTTCCGCTCTCCGTACTTGTCCGGTTTCACGGTGGCGAGCACGACGGCGCTGCCGGGTGGGAGACGCCGCATCAGTTCGTCGCGCGCCTCCGGTCCGCCGGGCATGGACAGTTCGCGGGCGTTGCAGCCGAGGAGCCGGATCGGCCACACGGAGTAGTCCCGCATCCCTCGGTCCACGTAGACGCGCAGCGAGTCGCCGTCGTGGACGTCGATCACCTGGCCGTTGTAGAGGAACGGTGCGGGAACGGGGACGCTCACTGCCCGGCCAGCCCAAGGATCTCGTGGGCTACCGCGATCGTGGAGTGCGACTGCCCCTTGAGCGTCAGCGTGTGCCTGGCCCACTCGATCATGTCGGCGGGGATCACGACCGGGCCGGGAGTCGGCGTCGGGGTGGGCTGCGGCGCCGGCTGCGTGATGGGCACGAACGTCGTCGCGTCGCCCTGCTCGGACAGCAGCCGCGTGAAGGTGGCGTCGGAGAAGTAGAAGTGTCCGCCCACCCCATAAGACGGGCCCCAGCTGTTGACGGCCTCCCACATGCCCGTGGCCGCGTCGTAGCCGATCACCTCGAACTCGTGACCGCCCCGCACACTGCCGCTGATCTTCACCACACCGCGGGCATCGGGGTTGTCGAAGCCCTCGTACCAGTTGACTCCGGTGATGAACGGCCCGGCGACGATCGCAGCGTGCGCGGCGGCGAGGCTGGTGATGTGCTGGTAGCCGGAGATCAGCCCGAGCTGCTTGGCAGCCTTCGCCGCTGCGAGGCCGCTCGAGCCCGTGTCGTCCGGGGGGTACGTGCCGTCGAACCCGTCGAGTTCGGTCGCCAGCGAGTAGACCCTGACAGCCTTCGCCTCGTCGAGCTGGTCGCGCACCGACGGGGCGAGCGTGTCGTAGAACGGTTCCGACCCGAGCACGCCCACGGTTGCGTTACCGGTGCAGCTCCCGAGGTTGCCCTGGTCGAGGACGGGGGTGCGCCGGTCCCACCGGGCGGTGGTGGGCGTGCCCGTCTCCG
>JAODNJ010000309.1 GCA_025465155.1 Frankiales bacterium | reverse complement strand
GGCGCCCCGTACAAGTGGATCGCCCTCTCGAACACCACCATCGGCATCCTGATGGCGACGATCAACAGTTCCATCCTGATGATCGCGCTGCCGGACATCTTCCGCGGCATCAAGCTGAACCCTCTCGCGCCGGAGAACACGTCCTACTTCCTGTGGATCCTCATGGGGTTCATGCTGGTCACCAGCGTGCTGGTGGTCAGCCTCGGGCGGATCGGCGACATGTTCGGCCGCGTGAAGATGTTCAACCTGGGTTTCGCCATCTTCACGCTCTTCTCGATCCTGCTGTCGGTCACCTGGATGACCGGCACGTCCGCCGCGCTGTGGATCGTCCTCATGCGGATCGGCCAGGGAATCGGCGGCGCGTTCCTGTTCGCCAATTCCTCGGCCATCCTCACCGACGCGTTCCCGGAGAACGAGCGCGGACTCGCCCTCGGCATCAACGGCGTGGCGGGTATCGGAGGGTCGTTCATCGGCCTCATTCTCGGCGGCCTGCTGGCGCCTATCGAGTGGCACCTGGTCTTCGTCGTCTCGGCCCCGATCGGCCTGTTCGGCACGGTCTGGTCGCTGCTCAAACTGCGCGACAACGGCATCCGGCGGAAGAGCCGCATCGACTGGACCGGCAACGTGCTGTTCGCGGTCGGTCTCGTCGGCCTGCTCACCGGCATCGTGTACGGCCTGAACCCCTACGGCGGGCACACCATGGGCTGGACGAAGCCCTTCGTGCTGCTCTGCCTCATCGGCGGGCTGGTCGTCCTCCTGGCGTTCGTCGTCGTCGAACTGAAGGTGCCGGACCCGATGTTCCGGCTCGAGCTCTTCGGCATCCGCGCGTTCAGCATGGGCAACATCAGCGCCCTGCTGGCCGCGCTCGCGCGCGGGGGCCTCCAGTTCATGCTGATCATCTGGCTGCAAGGCATCTGGCTGCCGCAGCACGGCTACACGTTCGAGCAGACACCGTTGTGGGCCGGCATCTACCTGGTGCCGCTGACCATCGGGTTCCTCATCGCCGGGCCGGTGTCGGGCCGCCTGGCCGACCGGTTCGGCGCCCGGCCGTTCGCCACGGCGGGGGTGGCCCTCAGCGGCGTCGTCTTCCTGCTGTTCAACCTGCTGCCGATGAACTTCCCGTACCCGCTCTTCGCCGTCCTGCTCCTCCTGGTCGGGCTGTCGATGGGGCTGTTCTTCGCGCCGAACACGTCCAGCGTCATGAACTCGCTGCCGGCCGACCAGCGCGGTGGCGGCGCGGGCATGCTGAACACGTTCCAGAACAGCGCGAGCGTGCTGTCCATCGGCATGTTCTTCACGATCATCACGCTGGGGCTTGCGGCCACCCTGCCGCACACTCTGTTCGCCGGGCTCACCGCGCAGGGGGTCCCGGCCGGGCAGGCCCACGCAGTGGCCCAGCTGCCGCCCATCGGCCTGCTCTTCGCCGCGTTCCTCGGGTTCAACCCGATCCAGCAGCTGCTGCCATCCGCCGCGGTCGCGCACGTCTCGCAGGGCCAGTACGCCTACCTGACCGGGCGCGGGTTCTTCCCCAGCCTGATCTCCTCGCCCTTCGGGCACGGCCTGCACCTGGCCTTCTACCTCGCCGCGGTGCTCTGCTTCGTGGCGGCGGTCTTCTCCTGGCTGCGTGGCGGCACGACCCCGCACGCGACCCGGCCGCTCCTCCAGGAGACCGAGGAGGGCCTGGCCGGCGCCGGTGAGGCAGCCATGATCGAGGCTGCGGCGGGCGCGCCGCTGGACAGGTGACCCGCGGGGCGGTTGCCGTTGCCGGGCGATCCGTCAGCCGGCCGCATCGATGGCGGCGAGGATGTTCGCCGGGGTCATCGGCAACGAGCGCACGCGCACGCCGGTAGCCGCCGCGACGGCGTTGCCGATCGCCGCCGCGGTCGGTCCGAGCGAGGCCTCCCCCGCCCCCAGTGACGGCAGCTCCGGCCGGTCGAGCAGGACGACGTCGACCGGCGGCGCCTCGCTGAACGTGAGGATCGGGTAGTCCTCCCACGTGCGGCTGGTCACGGTGCGCGCGTCGAAGCGGACCTGTTCCTTCGTGGTCCACGAGAGCGCCTGCAGCGCCCCGCCCTCGATCTGGTTCACGACGCCGTCCGGGTTCACGGCCAGGCCGACGTCGACGGCGACGGTCAGCCGCCGGACGCGCACGTGCGTCTCGGCCTCGACCTCCGCGACCACGGCGCAGTACGCCCCGCGGTTCTTGTACCGGGCCACGCCCACACCGAGCCCGCGGCCTTCCGACGGCGTACCCGGCCAGCCGGCCCGCTCGGCCGCGGCGCGCAGCACGTCGCAGGCCCGCTCGTCGGACAGCATGCCGAGCCGGTAGCCGATCGGGTCGGCGCCGGCCAGCTCGGCCAGTTCGTCGACGACGGACTCGACCGCGTACACGTTGAGATGCGCGCCCAGCGCCCGCAGAGCCGAGGTCCGCAGCGGCATCGTCTGCAGCCGATGGGTGCGCACCAGACGGCTGGGCAGGTCGTACAGCGGGACGGCGTTGCGTCCGGAGCCGCCGCCGTTGGCCAGCGGCGGGTCCGATGCCGGGATCATCGGCTGCGCGTCCCCGACCAGGGTCGCGGCCAGCAGCGGGGGCCACCCGGGCGACGCGGGCCGGCCGGCGTGCCCGTTGCTCCAGACGTCGTGCCGCCAGCTCTGCACCCGGCCGGACCCGTCGACGCCGGCCTCGACCTCGACGACCATCGCCGGCCCCAGCGGTCCCCACCCGAGTTCGTCCTCGCGGGTCCACACCACCTGGACAGTGCGGCCCGGGACCTCGCGCGCCAGCAGGACGGCGTCGTACGCGGCGTCGTCGGCGGCGTTGTGCCCGTAGCAGCCGGCGCCCTCGACGTGCCGCACGACGACGTCGTCGGCCGCCAGCCGCAGCGACCGGCTGAGCTCGGCCCGCAGCTTGTGCACGCCCTGCGAGTGCGACCACACCGCCAGCCGCCCGCCCTCCCAGAGCGCCAGCCCGCAGGACGGCGCGATCGAGGCGTGCGCCAGGAAGGGCCGGGAGAACCGGGCACGGACGGAGTGCGCGGGGGTGAGCGGCGCGGAGTCGGTGGTGGTGTCCTCGAGCACGGTGTCCTCGGTGGGCGCGGTGACGAGGAACCCGGCCAGGTCGCGCTCGTCGGGCAGCGAATCGGCCTCCTTCCAGGTGCACGCCGCGCGCAGGGCGGCGAGTGCCCGCAGCGCGTTCTCCTCGCGCTCGGCGACGACGCCGAGGAACGAGCCGTCCCGGACGACGGCGACGACGCC
>JAODNJ010000493.1 GCA_025465155.1 Frankiales bacterium | reverse complement strand
TGGAGATCGCCCTGCTGCTGATCGCCCGTCGTGCTCGTCTTCTCGCTCACGCCTGCCTCATCACCTGTCGCTGACGGCCCAGCCCGTCGATCTCCAACTCCACCGCGTCACCGGGACGCAGATAGGGGGTGCCGGGCAGCGCCAGCGCGACCCCCGCCGGCGTCCCGGTGTTCACCAGGTCTCCGGGGTTCAGCACCATGAACCGGCTGACGTACCGGAGGACCTCCAGGACCGGGAAGATCATGTCCGCGGTGCTCCCGTTCTGGCGCTGCACACCGTTGACCCACAGCCGCAGGCCGAGGTGCTGCGGGTCGCCGACGTCCTCCGCGGGGACCAGGTAGGGCCCGGTCGGGTTGAACGTCTCGCAGCTCTTCCCCTTGTCCCAGGTGCCGCCGCGCTCCAGCTGCCACTCCCGCTCGGACACGTCGTGCGACACGAGGTAGCCGGCCACGACGTCCCGGGCGGCGTCGGTGTCCTCCAGGTAGCGGGCCGTCGAGCCGATCACGACGCCGAGCTCCACCTCCCAGTCGGTCTTGGTGGAGCCCCGGGGCACCAGCACGTCGTCGTATGGCCCGATCACCGTACTCGGGTCCTTCATGAACACGACCGGCTCCTCGGGCACCGCCGCACCGATCTCGGCGGCGTGATCCCGGTAGTTCAGCCCGATGCAGACGACCTTGCCGGGGCGGGCGACCGGCGCGCCGATCCGCAGCGCTTCGTGGGACATCTCGGGCAGCCGGCCCGCGTCCAGGGCGGCCCGCAGCCGGCCGATGCCCCCGCCGGCGAGAAACGCCCCGTCGAAGTCGTCGGTGACCGGCCGGGCGTCGAACCAGCGGTCCTCCCTCTCGACGGCCGGGCGCTCGGCGCCGAGCTCCCCCACCCGCAGCAGCCGCATGAAACGTCCTCCCTGGCCTCGCGCCGTAATCGATTTCACCCTACTGGGCAGGATCGTCCACCCGTCAGCGGGTTCCCGGGATCTCCACAGGCGCCGGCGCTCCGATGAGGGGTTTCCTGCCGTTAGGTTTCCTGGCGTGGTGACCATCTACGACGTCGCGGCGCGCGCCGGAGTGTCCACGGCTACGGTGTCCCGGGTGCTCAACGGCCTGTCGGTGTCCGCCGACCGGGCGCAACTGGTCCTGGACGCCGCGCGCGAGCTCAACTACACGCCGAACCGCGTCGCCCGCACCCTCCGCCGCCAGCTGTCCGAGCTCGTGGCACTGGTGATCCCCGACATCGAGAACCCGTTCTTCACGTCCCTGGCCCGCGGGGTGGCCGACACCGCCCAGCAGGCCGGGTACTCGGTGGTGCTGTGCAACACCGACGGGGACGTCGACAAGGAGCGGCAGTTCCTGGACGTCGCCCTGTCCGAGAACATCGCCGGCCTCGTCCTCGCGGCGGCCGGACCGCGCAGCGACGTGGCGGAGTTCCGGGACCGCGGCCGGGCGGTGGTGGCGGTGGACCGGCCGATCCCGGACGCCGACGTCGACACCGTCCTGATCGACAACGTCGGCGCGGGGCGGATGGCGACGCGGGCGCTCTGGGATGCGGGTTTCCGGGACGTCGCCTGCATCACCGGTCCGGTCGACATCGTCACGGCCGTCGACCGCGCGCGGGGGTGGCAGCAGGTCCTCGACGAGGTGTCCGACCGGCCGCGGGTGCCCGGACGCCTGGAGCACGCCGACTTCCGGGTGGACGGCGGCCGCGCGTGCATGAGCCACCTGCTCGGCCTGCCCGATCCTCCCGACGCCGTCGTCGCGGGCAACAACCTGGTCGGCGTCGGCGCGCTCCAGGTGCTCTCCGAGCGCGGCCTGTCCCCCGCGGACGTCGGCATCGCGGTCATCGGCGACCTCCCGTTCTCGGCCCTGTCGCCCGACGCCCTCCCGTTCGTCAGCCTGCCGACCCGTGAGATGGGGACCGCGGCGGGGGCGATGCTGCTCGAGCGCATAGCCGGCCACGCCGGGCCGGGCCGACGTGTCGTCATCCCGGGAGAGCTCCGAGCAGGCGAAACGCCCCGGGCCGCGACCTCGGCGTGAGGCCGTCCCGGCGCCCGTCCTTGAGCCTGTAATCGATTTCTGCGAGGCTTCCGGGGCGATGAGGCAACGGTGGCGAGGATGAAGGCGACGCTGGGCGTCGACATCGGTACGTCGAGCACCAAGGGTGTCCTCGTCGACCGCCGGGGAACGGTGATCCGTTCGGCAACGCGGGAGCACCGGGTCGACCGTCCCCATCCCGGCTGGGTCGAGATGGACGGCCGGGTGTGGTGGGACGAGTTCACGTCCCTTGCCCGCGAACTGCTCGCGGCCGGAGATGTCGAGCTCACCGCAGTGGGTGTCTCGGGAATGGGGCCGTGCGTCCTGCTCACCGACGGCGCCGGCACGCCGCTGCGGCCCGCGATCCTCTACGGCGTCGACACCCGGGCCGGAGCACAGATCGAGCGGCTGTCCGCGGAACTGGGCGACGACGCCATCCTCGACCGCTGCGGTTCGGCCCTGACGAGCCAGGCGGTGGGCCCGAAGCTTCGCTGGATCGCCGACCACGAGCCGGAGATCTTCGCCCGGGCGGAGCGGCTGTTCATGCCGGCCTCGTGGCTGGGTTACCAGCTGACCGGCGCGTACGGCCTCGACTTCCACTCCGCCAGCCAGTGCACGCCGCTCTTCGACACCGAGGCGCTCGGGTGGTACCGGCCCTGGGCCGATCCCCTGGCCGGCGGCATCGAGCTCCCCCCGCTCCGGTGGGCCGGTGACGTGCTCGGGGAGGTGAGCGCGGCCGCCGCCGCGCAGACCGGCATCCCTGCCGGGCTGCCCGTGATCACCGGGACCATCGACGCATGGTCGGAGGCCGTCAGCGTCGGCGCGGACACGACCGGTGACCTGATGCTGATGTACGGGACGACGATGTTCCTCGTCCACACCGTCGCCGAGAGGCTGACGACGCCGTCGATGTGGGGGACAGTCGGCGTCCTCCCGGGCACGCGCAATCTGGCCGGCGGGATGGCCACCTCCGGTGCGATCACCGGGTGGCTCCGCGAGCTGTTCGGCGCACCCGACTTCCCGCGGCTGCTGGCGGAGGCGGAGGCGTCGGGCCCGGGGGCGCGCGGCCTGCTGATGCTTCCGTACTTCGCCGGCGAGCGGACCCCGATCATGGACCCGGACGCCCGCGGCGTCGTCGCCGGGCTCACCCTGCGCCACTCCCGCGGCGACCTGTACCGGGCGGCCCTCGAGGCCACCGGCCTGGCCGTGCGCCACAACGTCGAGGTCATGCACGAGGCCGGCGCCCGCATCGAGCGGGTCGTCGCCGTGGGCGGCGGCACCCGCGGTGACCTCTGGACGCAGATCGTCTCCGACATCACCGGCCTGTCCCAGGTGATCCCCTCCAAGACCATCGGCGCCTGCTTCGGCGCGGCCTATCTGGCCGCCGGGCTCGACGGTCCGGTCTCCATCGAGGAATGGAACCCGGCCGTCGGCGTCCGCCACCCGGACGGCGCCACCCGGGCGGGCTACGACGACCTCTACGCCCTCTACCGGCAGCTCTACACCGCCACGGCCCCCACCGTGCACGCCCTGGCCGCACGGGACCAGCAGATGACACGCACGACGAACGAGGAGCCCCGATGACCTACACCCTGCCCCAGCCGCGCGAGAGCGCCGTGGCTCCCGCGCACACCGCCTACCTGGTGACCAGCGGCGACTCCCGGGAGCCCGCGAACGTCGCGAGCTGGCCGACGCAGGTCGAGCTGGAACGCATCGTGACGTCGGAGCTGGAGCGCAACGGCTGGCAGGTGCGGCGGGCCCAGCAGCTGGACGACGGCGCAGCGCACGGCTTCGTCAGCAGCCAGCGCCAGGGCATCGAGCTGTTCAAGTCGGTGCCGCCGGAGGCACCGGTCGTCGTCGCCATCGCGAACTGGCAGTACAGCCACCACGTGCTGCCCGGCCTGCGCACCCACCGCGGCCCGATCCTCACGGTGGCCAACTTCTCCGGGCGGTGGCCCGGGCTGGTGGGGCTGCTCAACCTCAACGCCGGGCTGACCAAGATGGGCAGGGACTACTCGACCCTGTGGACCGTCGACGGGACCGACGAGTGGTTCCGTGACGGCATCCGGGCGTGGACGGCCACGGGCTCGGTTCCGCACGACGACTCGCACGTCCGCGCGCTCCCGGCGCTGCCCCACACCCCGGAGGCCGAGCTGGGCCGGGCGCTGGCCGCCGAGCTACTCGCCGAGAAGGCCCTCATCGGGATCTTCGACGAGGGCTGCATGGGCATGTACAACGCGATCATCGACGACGAGCTGCTCAACCCGATCGGCATCTACAAGGAGCGCTTGTCGCAGAGCGCCCTGTGGGCCGAGATGCAGCGCGTGAGCGAGGAGGAGGCCGCCGAGGTCGGGCGGTGGCTCGCGAACCAGGGCATGACCTTCCGGCTCGGCACCGACGAGCACACCGAGCTGACCGAGCGCCAGCTCATGTGGCAGTACAAGATGTACGTCGCCGCCGTCCGGATGACCGACGACTTCGGGCTGGACTCCATCGGCATCCAGTACCAGCAGGGCCTGAAGGACCTCAGCCCCGCCTCGGACCTCGTCGAGGGCCTGCTCAACAACGTGGAGCGGCCGCCGGTGCGCAGCCGCGACGGCGGCCGGGTGCTCTTCGACGGCGAGGCGATCCCCCACTTCAACGAGGTGGACGAGGGCGTCGCCGTCGACGGGCTGGTCACCAACCGGGTGTGGCGGGCGATGGGCCTGGACCCCGCGACCACGCTGCACGACGTCCGCTGGGGTGAGGACTACGACGGCCAGTTCGTCTGGGTCTTCGAGATCTCCGGCTCCGTGCCGCCGTCCCACCTGGTCGGCGGCTACAAGGGGGCCGAGGGCTGGCGGCAGGGGAACGTGTTCTTCCCCGCCGGCGGCAGCACCATCAACGGCGTCTCCAAGCCGGGCGAGATCGTCTGGTCGCGCGTCTACGTCGCCGACGGCGGGCTGCACGTCGACCTGGGCCGGGGGACGGTGGTCGAGCTGCCGGCCGGGGAGACCCAGCGGCGCAAGGAGGCCACGAACCCGGAGTGGCCGATCATGAGCGCCGTGCTCCACGGCGTCAGCCGGGACCAGTTCATGGCCAGGCACAAGGCCAACCACATCCAGGTCGCCTACGCCGAGGACGCCGACGGCGCCGACCGCGCCGTGACCGCCAAGGCGGCCATGTTCGACGCCCTCGGACTGCAGGTCCACGTCTGCGGCGACGTGACGTTCTCCGGGGCCGGGGCGGCCGCCCGATGAAGATCGGGTGCCACGGGCTGGTCTGGACCGGCACGTACGACGCGGACGGGATCCGGCACGCGGTCCGCAAGACGCGGGACGCGGGCTTCGACCTGATCGAGTTCCCGATCATGGACCCGTTCTCCTTCGACGTCGCGACCGCCCGTGCGGCGCTCGACGAGTGCGGACTGGCCGCGACCGGCTCGCTCGGCCTCGACGAGTCCACGGACATCAGCAGCGAGGACCGGTCCGCCGTGCGCGCCGGGGAGGCGCTGCTCGACCGGGCGGTGGACGTCCTCGCCGAGCTGGGCGGCGAGCACCTCTGCGGGATCATCTACAGCGCCATGCGCAAGTACATGGAGCCCGCGACCCCGCAGGGCGTCGCCAACAGCCAGGCGGTGATCGGCCGGGTCGCGGAGCGGGCCCGGCAGGTGGGGATCAAGGTCTCCGTGGAGGTCACCAACCGCTACGAGTCCAACGTCCTGAACACCGCCCGGCAGGCGCGGGAGTTCGTCGGCAAGGTCGGGGACGGCGACGTGGGGGTGCACCTGGACACCTACCACATGAACATCGAGGAGACCGACATGTTCTCCCCGGTCCTCGACACCGCCGAGCTGCTCTCCTACGTGCACATCGGCGAGAGCCACCGCGGTTACCTCGGGACCGGGAGCGTCGACTTCGACTCGTTCTTCCGGGCCCTGGACCGCATCGGCTACGACGGTCCGGTCGTCTTCGAGTCCTTCTCCTCCGCCGTCGTGTCGCCCGACCTCAGCCGGATGCTCGGGATCTGGCGCAACCTCTGGAGCGACAGCGACGAACTGGGCGCGCACGCGAACGCCTTCATCCGGGACAAGTTCACGGCCATCGCGTCGATCGGGCACCACTGACCCCCGCTCCGGTCCCCGTGGTGGGATTCGGCTCATGCGGAGGCTGCTGCCCGGGTCGGGCGGGGACGTCATGGAGCTCGACGGGCCGGGTCTCGTCGAGGCCTACCGGGCCCCGGACGGGCGCTGGCTCCGGGTCAACTTCGTGGGGTCCCTGGACGGGGTCGTGGCGGTCGAGGGCCGCAGCGGGCCGCTCGGAGGGCCCGGTGACCTCCGGGTGTTCCGGCTGCTTCGGGCACTGGCCGACGTCGTCCTCGTCGGGTGGGGGACGGCGTCCTCGGAGGGCTACCGGCCCGTGGCGCCGGATTCACCCGTCGGGCGGCTGCGAGCCGAGCTCGGCCGGCCGGCCGAACTGCCCGTCGCCGTCGTCTCTCGCCGGGCGTCGCTGGCGCCCGGCGACCTGCTGGGGGGCGCGCCGACGATCCTGATCACCTCCGAGGCCGCCGACGAGTCGCGGCTGCGTCCGCTGGAGGACGCCGGCGTCACCGTGCTGGTCTGCGGCGAGGACGACGTCGACCTGCCGCGGGCGCTCGACCTGCTCGCGGAGCACGGCCTCGAGCGGATCACCTGCGAGGGCGGCCCGCAGCTCCTGCGGGCCGCCCTCGCCGCCGGCGTCGTCGACGAGCTCGACCTGACGATCGCGCCCGCCCTGGTCGGCGCCGGCACCCGGCTGGTGGGCGACGCGGCACTGCCGGAGGTGGTGTGTCCGCGGCTGACGCAGGTCCTCGAGGAGGACGGCGTGCTCTTCACCCGGTACACCCTGTCGGCACCGCCTGCTTGACTGCAGCCATGGACCTGCCGCTGGAGCCGCCGGTGAAGCCGATGCTGGCCAAACCGGCCACGAAACTGCCCACCGGGGACGGCCTGTTCTACGAGCCGAAATGGGACGGTTTCCGCTGCATCGTCTTCCGGGACGGCGACGAGGTGGAGTTGGGCAGCCGCAACGAGCGGCCGCTGACCCGCTACTTCCCCGAGGTCGTGGCCGCGGTGAAGGAGCTCCTCCCCGAGCGGTGCATCGTCGACGGCGAGATCGTCATCCCGCGCGGCGACCGGCTGGACTTCGAGGCGCTGCTGCAGCGGATCCACCCGGCCGAGTCACGGGTCAACCTGCTGGCCGGGCAGACGCCTGCGTCCTTCGTCGCCTTCGACCTGCTGGCCCTCGGCGACGAGGCGCTGCTCGAGGTGCCGTTCGGGCAGCGGCGGGCGCGGTTGGAGGCGGCGCTGGCCGGGATCCGGCCGCCGGTGTACGTCACCGCGATCACCCGGGACGCCGGGAAGGCGCAGCGCTGGTTCACCACCTTCGAGGGCGCGGGGCTCGACGGCGTCGTCGCCAAGAGCGAGGAGCTGCCGTACGGCCCGGACCAGCGGCTGATGACCAAGGTGAAGCACGTGCGCACCGCCGACTGCGTGGTAGCCGGGTTCCGCTGGCACAAGAGCGGCCCGATCGTCGGCTCGCTGCTGCTGGGCCTGTTCAACGACGACGGCGACCTGCAGCACATCGGCGTCGCGGCCTCCTTCCCGATGGCCCGGCGGGCCGAGCTCGTCGAGGAGCTGGCCCCCTACCGGGAGGCGGCGCTCGAGGACCACCCGTGGCAGGGCTGGGCGAACGCGCAGACCGAGGGCAACGGCGAGCACCGGATGCCGGGCGCGGTCAGCCGGTGGAACGCCGGCAAGGACCTCTCGTGGGTGCCGCTGCGGCCCGAACTCGTCGTGGAGATCAAGTACGACCAGCTGGAGGGGCGTCGTCTTCGTCACACCGGCCAGTTCCTCCGGTGGCGTCCGGACCGCGAACCGCGCAGCTGCACGTACGACCAGCTCGACGTCCCGGTCCACTACGACCTCGCCGAAGTCCTCGAGACGCCCGGTGACGGCTGAGGCCCTTGTCCGGCGCGCCCGCCCGGCCCTCCCTGCTGCCCGACCGGGTGAGCCGCCTGCAGGCTCGAGCGGCGGCTCATAGGCTCGTGATCATGCGTGCGCACCGCGGCCTGCTCGCCGCCCTCCTCGGCCTGCTGCTCGCGGTCTCCGGCTGCACCTCCTTCTCCGACACGCTCGGCTCGCGGGCCCCGTCGTCCGCGACGCCCAGCGGGGCCGCGTCGTCGGCTGCCCCGGTGAAGCCGGTGCAGTGGAACGACTGCACCCAGCAGATCAAGCCGCTGGTCGCCGGGCAGCCGGGCAGCGACCGGAACGTCTCCTACCAGTGCGGACGGCTCGAGGTCCCGATCAGCTACAGCGACCCCGGCGGTGCGAGCCTCCCGCTGTTCCTGGTCAAGGTGGTGCTGGCCGGGCAGACGAACCGGATCGGGTCACTGGTGATCAACCCGGGCGGCCCGGGGGCCTCCGGGGCGGACGCCGCGATCGGCCTGGGCCTGACCATGCCCGAGGACGTGCTGCGCCGGTTCGACCTGGTCGGGTTCGATCCACGCGGGGTCGGGCTGTCGACTCCGGTGGAGTGCATCCCGGACCAGACCAAGGCCGAGCTGGAGGCCGCCGAGCCCCGGCCGGTGACCGGCGCGCAGCTGGATGCCGCGTTCGCCCTGACCCGCAAGGTCGCCGACGGCTGCGCGAAGAAGTACGGCGACGCGCTCGGCGCCTTCAGCACCGTCGCCACGGCGCGGGACATGGACCGCCTCCGGCAGGCCGTGGGCGACCAGAAGCTCACCTACCTCGGCTACTCCTACGGGACCACGCTCGGCTCCACCTACGCAGAGCTGTTCCCGGGGCACATCCGCGCGCTCGTGCTCGACGGCGTGGTCGACCCGGACTCCACCCCCAAGGCCGACGCCGAGTCCACTGCGGCGAGCCTGGAGAAGGGCTTCGACGCGTTCGCCGCCAACTGCACCGGGCTGGCGGCCGGGTGCCCGGTCGGCAGCGATCCGCGGAAGGCCGTCGACGACCTGGTGACGACGGCGGACAAGAGCCCGATCCCCAGCAGCAAGCAGGGCGAGACCCGCAAGGCCACCGCGGGCATCGTGCTGACGGGGGTGCTGGCCGCGCTCTACGACACGAGCTCCTGGCCGCGGCTGGCCCAGGCGCTGGCCACCGCGCAGAAGGGTGACTCGCAGGGCCTGTTCTCCCTCGCCGACGACTACTCCGGCCGCCTGCAGAACGGCACCTACTCGAACCTGATGGACGCCAACATCGCGATCAATTGCGCGGACACGAAGCAGACGACCGGCGAGTCCGAGGTCCGCGGCCTGGCGGCGGACTGGAACAAGAAGTACCCGCTGTTCGGCGCGGGCGCAGCGGTGGGGCTCTACGGCTGCACACCGTGGAAGGCGCCCCGCACCCCGCTGCCGAAGCGGTCCGCCGTCGACGCGCCGGCGCCGATCCTCGTCGTCGGCAACACAGGCGACCCCGTGACCCCGTACCAGGGCGCGCAGAACATGGCCCGCGACCTCGGGGACGACGTCCTGCTCACCTGGCAGGGTCAGGGGCACACCTCCTACCCGAAGACGGCCTGCGTCAGCTCCGCGGTGAACGCCTACTTGATCGACCTCACCCCACCGCAGAGTGGGCAGAGCTGTCCCGCGAGCGGCTGAACACCTCAGACTGAGCAGCCCGGACACGCGGCAGCCCCGGCACGCGGCCGCGCGGACACCGGCACCCCGAGACCGAGGGAGCGTTGATGGCCAGCAGCAAGGACGCCGTCGTCCTGCAGATCGACGATCAGGAGGTCCGGGTGTCGAACCCGGAGAAGCCGTACTTCCCGGAGCGCGGCATCCGCAAGATCGACGTCGTCGAGTACTTCGTCTCCGTCGGCGAGGGCATCCTGTTCGCGCTGCGGGACCGGCCGACGACCCTCGAGCGCTGGCCCGGCGGAGTGTTCGAGGGGGCGCGGATCTCGACCCGCGTGGACAACACCGGCGACGCGTTCTACCAGAAGCGGGTGCCGAAGAACGCACCCGCCTGGGTGCAGACGGCTCACATCACCTTCCCCAGCGGGCGGACGGCGGACGAGATCGCGCCGGACTCGGTCGCGGTCGTCGCGTGGTGCGCCAACCTCGGCACGCTGACCTTCCACCCATGGCCGGTGTCGAAGACGGACGTGGAGCAGCCCGACCAGATCCGCATCGACCTGGATCCCCAGCCGGGCACCGACTTCTCCGACGCGGTGTGGGTCGCGCCCCACGTCCGGGAGTTGCTGCATGAGCTGGGCATGGAGGGCTGGCCGAAGACCTCGGGGGGCCGCGGAGTGCACATCTACGTCCCGATCCAGCCGCGGTGGACCTTTCCGGAGGTGCGAAGGGCAGTGATCGCCTTCGGCCGCGAACTGGAACGCCGTATCCCCGACCGCGTGACGATGAACTGGTGGAAGGAGGAGCGCGGCGAGAAGATCTTCATCGACTACAACCAGATGGCCCGTGACCGCACGATCGCCTCGGCGTACTCCATCCGGCCCAAGGCGCACGCCCCGGTGTCGGCGCCCGTCGACTGGGACGAACTGCCCGACGTCTCGCCCTTCGACTTCGACGTCCTCACCATGCCGGCCCGGTTCAAGGCGGTCGGTGACAAGCACGCCGGGCTGGCTGACCACGCGTTCGGCATCGAGCCGCTGCTCGAGCTGGCCGAGCGGCAGGCGGCCGACCAGGGACTGGGTGACCTCCCGTATCCCCCCGACTACCCGAAGATGCCGGGCGAGCCGATGCGCGTCCAGCCCAGCCGCGCCAGGGCCCGGACCAGCGAAGACGCCTGAGCTGCACACTGCTCGCGGCAATTAGGGATAGCGAAGCATCCTGTATCCAGACAGTCACCAGTCTAGTTTCGCTGCGTTGCAGCCCTGACCTGCGGTTCCGACGGCGCCGCGAGGCGCCCTCGGAACGGCTGGACAGAGCGCCTCGCAGGGCCCCTGATCAGTTCGCAGCGTCCATCCGGGGCCACGGCGTCCCTCATACTGCGATTCCGGTGAGGACCAGCACGCGCTCCTCGGTGAGGTCCTCCATCGCTGACCGGACGCCCTCCCGGCCGACGCCCGAGTCCTTGAGGCCGCCGTACGGCATCTGGTCGGCGCGGTAGCTCGGGACGTCGCCGATCACCACGCCCCCGACCTCGAGCTCCCGCGCGGCCCGGAAGGCCAGCTGCAGGTCCCGGGTGAAGACGCCGGCCTGCAACCCGAAGCGGCTGTCGTTGACGCGGGCGAACGCCTCGTCCACCGAGTCGACGACATCGATGACGGCGACGGGGCCGAAGACCTCCTCGCAGGACACCTTCGCGTCGGCGGGGACACCGGTGAGCACGGTCGGCTCGTAGGTGCTCCCGTTCCGGCGCCCGCCGGTGAGCACCCGCGCGCCCCCGGCCACGGCCTCGTCGACCCAGCTCTCCACCCGCCGAGCGGCGTGCTCGTCGATCAGCGGGCCCACGTCCGTCGCGTCGTCCTCCGGCTCGCCGGTGACGAGCTTGCCCACCGCCTCGACGATGCGCTCGGTGAGCGGCTGCGCCACCTCGCGGTGCACGAAGACTCGCTGCACCGAGATGCAGGACTGACCGGCCTGGTACATCGCGAAGGTGGCGATCCGGGACGCAGCCCAGGTCAGCGCGTCGTCATCGGCGTAATCCGGAGCCACGACGACGGCGGCGTTGCCGCCCAGCTCCAGCGTCACGTGCTTGCGCGGTGCCGAGTCGCGGATCGACCAGCCGACCGGTACCGACCCGGTGAAGGAGACGACCGGCAGCCGCGGATCGCGGACGAGTTCGGCGGCGACCTCGTTGGTCACCGGCAGCACCGACCAGGAGCCGGCCGGCAGGTCGGTCTCGGCCAGGATCTCTCCGAGCAGCAGCGCGGAGAGCGGGGTGGCCGGGGCCGGCTTGAGCACGATCGGCGCGCCGACGGCGACGGCGGGCGCGACCTTGTGCGCGACCAGGTTGAGCGGGAAGTTGAACGGCGCGATGCCCAGCACCGGTCCGCGCGGGCTGCGCCGTACCAGTGCCATGCGGCCGGACGCGGCGGGATCGGTGTCCAGCCGCTGCAGCGTTCCCGACCACCGCCGGGCCTCCTCGGCCCCCCAGCGGAACGTCGACACCGCACGGGCCACCTCGGCCCGGGCCCACTTCAGCGGCTTGCCCGACTCTGCGGTGATCAGCCGGGCGACCTCCTCCGCCCGCTCGGCCAGCCGCCGCGAGACATGGTCCAGCGCACCGGCACGGACGTGCGCCGGAGTGGCGGCGAACTCCTCGCGCACCGCGGCGGCCGCGGCGACGGCCGCCTCGACCTGCTCGGCTGTTGCCAGCGTCGTCCGGCCGGCCGATCGGCCGTCGTGGGGGGAGATGACGTCGAGCTCGTCGACGCCGGTGGCCGGGGAACCGGCGATCCAGAAGGGGGTGGTCAGCTGCGACACGGGCACTCCTCGTTGCAGGGTCGTCGACGTCGCGGGTTCTCCGAGCGGCTGCCACCGAGCGGAGCGGAACCGCCTAGCCGGCGACAGTCGCCGTCCTCGCACCACGCCGGGAGAACGCCGCCGCGCCGAGGAGGATCAGGAGACCGGGCAGCCATTCCTGCCATGCCTCCGGCAGGTGCAGGAAGGTCGTCGCACTCGTGATCTCCTGCAGGAGGAGAGCGGCCAGCAGCGCCCCCGCGTACGACCCACGACCGCCGAAGATGCTGGCGCCGCCCAGGACGACGGCGGCAACCGCGGTCAGGGTGTAGTTGGTCCCGAGGCTCGCGTCCCCGACCCCGGCGACGCTGGCGAGCACCACACCCGCGACGACGGCGCCGAGCGAACACAGCACGTGCCCACGGAGGAACGTGCGCCCGACCGGCACGCCGAGCTGTCGCGCGCGCACCTCGTCCGAGCCGACGGCCCGCAGTTCCACGCCGGCGCGAGTCCGATGCAGCGCGAACTGCGCCAGGACCGCGACTAGCACCGCCAGCACCAGCACGCCGGGAACGCTGCCGAATCCGCTCTGGATCGCCGAGGTCACCGAGCTGTCCAGGTATCCCGCAGGTTGGGGACGGAGGAACAGCGAGATGCCTTGCAGCAGGATGTAGGTGACCAGGGTCGCCACGACGGCCGGTAGCCGCACCAACCGGATCATGATCATGTTCAGGGATCCGACGGCGACGCCGACAAGGGCGGCGACGACGATGCCGACGACGAGGCCGCCCATCCCGGAGCCTTCTCCCGCGAAGAAGGAAAGGATGACCACTGTCAATCCGATGAGCGGCCCCACGGACAGGTCGATGCTGCCGAGCAGCAAGGCGGTCAGCTCGCCGAGGGCGGCGAACGCCGTGATCGCTCCGAGGAGCATGAGGTTGGACATGCTGCGCTCGCCGAGGAACAGCGAGCTTCGAGCCGTCGTGTAGACGCCCAGGACCACGATGAGCGCGGCGACGATGGCGCTGGGCAGGTGCTCACCCCGGAGCAGCGTCGGGATGCCCCGCAGGGTGCTCGCACGCCCGCCGGTCCGCGGGGTCTCAGCGCGCAGCATCGTCGACCCGATCGACGCGCCGGTGATCCCCCGCTCGCTCAGTTCGTCGCCCCTGAGCTCCCTGATGACGTGCCCTCGGGAGAACACGAGAACCCGGTCGCAGAGGCCGGCCAGCTCGATGGCGTCCGAGGACACCACCGCGACGCCGTTCCCGGCGTCGGCGAAGTTCCGGAGCGTGCGGTAGATCTCGGACCGGGATCCGACGTCCACGCCGCGCGTCGGCTCGTCGGCGAGCAGCACCCGGGGCTCAGCGGCCAACGATCGCGCGATCACGACCTTCTGCTGATTGCCCCCGGACAGGCTGCTGACCGGCGTGCCGATACGGGGCGTGCGGATCCGGAGCGAGGACACCGCCTCGCGGGCGAGCGCGTTCTCACGGCGCCCCCGCAGGAAGCCCAGGCCGGAGAGTGCGCCGTGACGCAGAGCCGACGCGTTGGTCGCCACCGACATGGGGAGGAAGGCGCCTTCCCGGTGCCGATCCGCCGGGAGGTAGACGACGCCAGAGGAGATGGCGGACCCCGGGCTGGAGTACGAGCCTCTGCCGTCCTCGAGCGCCAACTGGCCGCTGTGGGAGGCCAGACCGCCGAGAGCGCGCAGGAACTCGCGCTGGCCGTTGCCCTCGATGCCGGCCAGCCCGACGATCTCTCCCGCATGGATGGTGGCCGTGACGTCCGCGAAGCCCGGCCCGGACAGGTTCGAGGCCGTGAGCAGCGCCGCCCCCGGCCCGGACTTCTCGCGCCTCTCGGGGAAGACGTGGTCGACCCGCCGCCCGACGATGAGGGCGACGACGTCCTCCTCGGTGACGTCCGCAGCCCGCATGGTGCCACGCGACTCGCCGTCCCGAAGGACCGTGATCCGGTCGGCGACCTTGCGCACCTCACCGAAGCGATGCGAGATGTAGACCACGCCGCTCCCCGCCGCGCGCATGCGCTCGATCTGGGTGAACAGGCGCTCGGTCTCGGCCGCGGTGAGTGACTCGGTCGGCTCGTCGAGGATCAGCACCTTGGCGTCGACGGCGAGGGCTCGGGCCAGCTCGACCAGCTGGCGTTGCGCAACGGTCAGCTCACCGACGCGGAGGCCGGCGCCGACCGTGGCCCCCACCGCATCCAGGTGCTGCTGGACCCACTCGGTCGCGGACGCGCGCGACGGGCGCCGGTCCTTCGGCACCGCGTACAGGATGTTCTCGGCCACGGTCAGGTCGTCCAGCACTGACGCGTGCTGGTAGACCACGGCGATGCCGAGCTGCTGCGCCAGCGCCGGAGAGGGCCGGCGCAGCAGCTCACCCCCGATCTCCACCTGGCCGTGGTCGGGCGTGACGGCACCGCAGGCCACGCCCATGAGCGTCGACTTGCCCGCTCCGTTCTCCCCGACGATGGCATGCACCTCGCCGGGGAGGACGTCGAACGTGACGCTCTTCAGCGCCGTCACACCGGGATACCGTTTGACGATCCCGGTCAGGCGAAGCAGGGGTTCTTGCGACATCGATGCAGTTCCTCTACTAGGGCTTGCCGAACTTGGCCAGGTCCGACGACGAGATCTTGTTCGAGTCGTAGGCGTCCTGCGGCGCCGATGCATCGCACTGCGGCGCGGCAGCGCCCGTGGAGTCCTCGGTGATGGGCAGGGCATACGCGCTCGGCTCGTTGTCGCTCACGCCCTCGGCTGCCGCGATCGCCTTGCGCGCGGCCACCCGTCCGAGCCAGTTCCGGGACGAGATGGTGGCGAGCTGGAATCCCGGCTGGCTGCCCTTGCTCTGCTGGTACAGGCAGCCGAGGCCGTTGGCGTCGAGCGTCGCGACCGGGACCAACGGCCGGCCGGCCGATTGGAACGCGCGGGTGGCGGCGAGAGCGTCGGTCCCGTAGTCGGAGATGACGCCGTCGATCTGCGGGTACTTGGCGAGGAGGGAGCTCATCACCTGCTGCGCCGTGGCGGGGTCCCAGTTGGTGGCCGGCCACGAGGAGTCACCGGTGAGGAGCTTCATCCCGGGGTTGGCCTGGAACACCTTCACGATCGACGTGAGCTGCCCTGCGGTCACCGGGTTCCCGGCCGGACCGCCGATGAAGACGACGTTCCCCTTGCCCTTGAGCGTCTTCACCATCCACTGCGCCCATTCGGTGCCCGCCGTGGCCGAGCTCCAGTCGACGTACGAGACGTAGTCGGTGCCCGCCATACCGCTCGGGTCTGCGCCCCACGGGACCACCTTGACGCCAGCGTGGGTCGCCGCCTTGATGGCCGGTAGTTCGGCCTTGCCGAAGTCGGGGATCACGGTGAGGGCGTCGACACCCTGGGCGACCATCGAGTTGATCTGCGAGATGGACTTCTGCAGGTCGCCCTCGCCGATCTGCACGACGGTCTTGACGTTGGGGCACTTCGCGGCCTCGGAGCGCACCGCGGCCAGGGATGCCTGCGACCACGCATTGACCCCGTATCCGTCCTGGATCCCCAGCGTGATGTTCTTCTTCCCGCAAAAGGCGGTGCTGTCGGTGATCCCGACGTTCTGCAGCTCCTGCTGGGCCGTCATGGTCACGCCGGGACCGCCCGACGAGGACGGGACGCTGTTGCCGGCCGCGCTTGCCGTGCTGCCGCCCGGCGAGCTGCACGCCGCGAGAGCGATGACAGCGAGCGCCGTCACGCCGACGCTGGCCGCTCCACCGGCCGTTACCCTGCGATTTCGCATTCACTTGCCTCCTGTCGAAGAGATGACGCGTTCGGTGTTCCTGGAGAAGAGCCGGCGCCACGGCACCGTGCGGATGGCCATCCCGACCCCGATGGCCGTGGCCTGGATGATCAGCTGGACCGACGTGGGCGCTCCGGCGCCGAAGACGTCCTGTTGCAGCTGGGTGAGGAACAGCGCCCCACCCAGCGTTCCGATCGCGCTGCCCGCGCCACCGGCGAGAGAAGTCCCGCCCAGGACGACGGCCGCGATGGAGGACAGCAGGTAGTTGTTGCCCGCGCTCAGCCCCGGCGTGTGCAGGTAGCCGGCGAGCAGCACACCGGCCAGGGCGTAGAAGAGGCCCGCGGCGCAGTACGTCAGCAACTCGTACCGTTTCACGGCGTAGCCCGCCGCGCGGGCTGCGCTGGGGCTGGTGCCGATCATCGTGAACCGCCGGCCGACGACCGTTGACCGGTTGACCGCCCCGACGACGATCGCGAGAAACAGGGCGATCCACACGATGGCGGCGAAGCCGACCACCCGGTGGGAGGCGAAGTCGGTGAGCCCGGGCTGCGCCGTCGTGGTGGAGCTGCCGCTGGTGATCTGCAGGATGGTGCCGAGCAGCAACGCGTTGACGGCGAGCGTCGCGACCAGCGGGGTGATCCCCAGAATCGTCACGGCCAGCCCGCTCAGCAGCCCTGCCGCGACGCACGCGGCGATGGCGACCAGCACCCCGAGCGCCAGGGACCCGGAGTGGGCGCCGGGGATCCGGGTCACGAGGATCGCCGCTAGGCTGACCGCGCCCGGGGCGGAGAGATCCAGCCCGCGCTGCTGGATGACCAGCGTCTGGCCGATCGCGACGATCCCCAGCAGGGCGGCGAATGGGATCGTGCTCTGCAACGACGTCGCCCGCAGGCTTCCCGGAGCGATCAGCGGGCTGACCGCGAACAGCAGGACGGTGGCCGGCCAGATGGCCGCGTAGGGGTTGCGCAGCCGACCGAGGATCGCGCGGGCACGTCCCGGCGCCGCGACCCGGTCGGCAGAGGCAGCTGCCTCCTCGACCACCGCCGGGGCCTGGCGGGACGTCATCGGGCGGTCCACCCGCCGTCGGCGACGACGACAGCGCCGTTGACGTACGTCGCCCGCCCGGACAGGAGGAACGACACGATCTCGGCGATCTCGTCCGGGTGTCCGAGGCGCGCGGACGGCGTCTGCTCGACGAGGGAATCCTCGTAACCCTCGATCGCTGCCAGGTGCGGTTCGAGCATCGGAGTCCGGACGAAGCCTGGCGCCACCGTGTTGACCCGGATCTTTCGATCCGCGAGCTCGACGGCGAGCGTGCGGGCCAGCGCCTCAACCGCGCCCTTGGTGGCCGCGTAGGCGGCGCAGCCGGCGAAGCCCGCGTGCGCGGTGGTCGACGACACGAAGACAATGCCCGAGCCGGGCTCGAGGTGCGGAACGGCCGCCTGGGCGATGACGAAGTGGGAGGACACATTCACGGCCCACTGCCGGTCGAGGCTCTGCAGCGTCGTCTCACCGAACGGCACCGGCTCGAACAGGCTGGCGTTGAGGACCAGGCCGTCCAGACGACCGAACCGCTCGACCGCCGCGGAGACGACCTGTGCGGCCCCGGCGGCGTCGGCCAGGTCGTGGGCGACGACGAGCGGGGTGCCGCCGGCCGCCGCGACCTGCGAAGCGACGGCGTCGAGGCGCCCGCCGTCCCTGCCCTGCAGGACGACGTCAGCGCCTGCCTCGCCGAGCAGACGCGCGGTCGACGCGCCCATCCCCGAACTCGCCCCGGTGACGATGAAGGAGCGCTCGGTGGCCCAGGAACTACTGCTGAGGGTGCCCATGATCTCTCTCTGGGGAACAGGCCGGCTGAGCCGACTCGAGGGACCGAGGCGCCGCGACCTGGAGCGGTGCGACGCGCATCACGCACGTTAAGCAGCACTGGTCACGGTGTCAATCATGACTTCACAGAGCGCGCCCACGTCGCACGCCTCCTCATGCGAGCGCCCGCCTCGTCCCCCGTGCGCAAGCCGTCCAGACGGATACGGCCGCCTATGTGCGCTGACACTTGACGGCGCTGGGGTGTCGTTCATACATTCGCGGGTGGCCCAGGCCACAGAGAACATCCGCACGGTCCTCGTGCCGTGCGCCGCCGCCCCCACCCTCGTGGTGCGGCGCCATCCCGCTCGAGAAACACAGGGAGAGCAGCGTGCCCAGTCCCGTCCCATCACGTCCGCATCGCCAGGTAATCCGCGGCGCGCGCCTGTGGTCACAGGATCCCGAGATCGGTGAGCTGCCGAAGGCGGACGTGCTCATCGAGGAGGACCGGATCGCGGCCGTCGCCGCTGATCTGGGCCCGCTGGATGCCGAGGAGATCCCCGCCCGGGACCGCATCCTGCTCCCCGGGTTCGTGGACACGCACCGGCACACCTGGCAGTCGCTCGTCCGGCACATGTCGACCGACTGGACCCTGCCGCAGTACTTCTCCGGGGTCCGGGGCGTCCTCGGCAAGGTCTACGAGCCGGACGACATGTACGCGGCCAACCTGGTCGGGATGCTGGACGCGCTCGACTCCGGCATCACGACCATCGTCGACTGGTCGCACAACAACAACACCCCGGAGCACGCGGACGCCGCCATCCAGGCCGTGTTCGACGCCGGCATTCGGTGCGTCTGGGGCTACGGCAACTCGAACGATGAGTGGCTGCCGGTCAGCGATGTCCCGCAGTCACGCGACGTCGTCCGGATCGCCGAGAAGTGGTTCAGTTCCGCGGATCAGCTGGTCAGCCTGGCGCTGGCCCCGCGTGGCCCGCAGTTCGCCACGAAGGCGGCCACGCTCCAGGACTTCGGGCTCGCGCGGGAGCTCGGCATCCCCGTCACGGTGCACGCCGGGGACGGGGCGTGGGGCAAGAGCCAGCCGCTGATCTGGATGGACGCCAACGGCCTCGCCGATGCCCGTACCACGTACGTGCACGGCAACATGCTGACCGACGAGGAGTTCGACATCATCGCGCGGACGGGTGGCTCGATCTCCGTGGCGCCCGAACTCGAGATGCACATGGGCCACGGCACCCTGTCGACGCTACGGGCCCGCGACCGCGGGATCCCGGTGTCGCTGTCGATCGACGTGTGCACCTCGGTCGGGGGCGACATCTTCAGCGCCATGCGCGCGATGCTCGCCGGCAGCCGGTACCTGGTGAACCTAGCCGCGCTCGAGAAGAACGAGGCGGTGGACCCGCTTCCCCTCACTGCCGTCGAGGTGCTCGGCTTCGCGACCCAGGGTGGGGCGACCGCCGCCTGGCTGGGGGACTCTGTCGGCTCGATCTCCGTGGGCAAGAAGGCCGACCTTGTCCTGCTGCGCACCGACGTCTACGGCATGACGCCGATGAACTACACCGCAGGCGCGGTCGTCGAGTCGGGCAACGCCCAGCTGGTGGACAGCGTGTGGGTGGACGGCCGGCGCGTGAAGCGAGACGGCGTCCTCGTCGGTCACGACTTCCAGGAGGTGCGTGCTCTCGCCGACGCTGCGCGTGACCGGCTGCTCGATCGATCCGGGGTGACCGATCCGGGCGCGTGGCAGCCGCCGGTGTACGCGGCACCCGACGGGGAGTGACCGTTCCCCCTCAGCACTGACGCTGGCGGCGGCGCCCTGGCCGAAGAGGCCGGGCGACGCCGCCCGCGTCATGAGTGCGAATCAGGTGGGCGCAGCGCCGACGGCGCCTCACGTCACGGTGGGATCGATCAGGATCTTGCCCTCCACCTGGCCCGAGGCCAGCCGGTCGAGCTGCTCGCCTATCGCCTCGAGCGGGTGAACGCCGTCGAGCAGCTCCTCGACCAGCGAGGTCGTCGCGAGTAGATCGAGGGCGGGGGCGAGGTCCTCCCCGCAGACGTGTGCGAGGGTGGTCTGGAGGGTCTTCTCCTGCATCACCATGGACCAGACGTCGATCTCCTGCGGCTGGGCCGGGAGGCCGACCTGCAGGATCGTGCCGCCGGGCCGGGTCAGGCCGATGGCGACGGTGAGCTGCCCGGGGGCGCCACTGGCCTCGATGACGACGTCTGCGCCGGGAGCGCCGACGGCGGCCATCACCTTGGCGGCCGCCTCCGGACCTGCGTCGACGCACCGGGTCGCGCCCAGCCGCTCGGCACGCTCCAGCCGCGGGCCGGCGAAGTCCACCACGGTCAGGTCGACGTCGGCCAGCGAGCGCAGCCCGGCGAGCACGAACGTGCCGATGGCACCGGCGCCGATGAGCACCACCCGGTCGCCGTCGCGCGCGCCGGCCCGGCGGGCCGCGTGCAGGCCGACGGCGAGCGGCTGGGCCAGCCCGGCCGCGTCGGGGGGCAACCCGTCAGGGACGACGGCGACCGTCGACTCGGGGACGGCGACGAACTCCGCCATCCCGCCCGCGGTGTTCAGCCCCAGCGTGTAGTACCGCCGGCAGAGGTTCGTGCGCCCCTGCAGGCAGCGGTCGCACCGGCCGCAGGAGACCCCCGCGCCGCTGGCGACCACCGTCCCGACCGGCGTCGTCGCGCCCTCGCCCTGCTCGATCACCTCGCCGATGAACTCGTGCCCGATGATCATCGGCCCCTGGTGTCCCGTTACCGGGTGCCGCCGGTTGACCGGGAAGGTCTTCGGCCCCGCCTTCCAGTCGGTCGCGTCGGTGCCGCACATGCCCGAGCGGACGACCCGGAGCAGCACCTCTCCCTCCCCCGGCCGCGGGGTCGGCACCTCCTCGACCCGGACGTCGTGCGGCCCGTGGTAGACCGCCGCCCTCACGTCGCCACCACGGCGGTGGGGGTCCGGGAGCGGTCAGCGCTCACCCCGGCCCTCCGGGGTGTTCAGGTGCGACTGCGAGTCGCGGAGCAGCGGCAGGTGCCCGTCGAGGCTGAAGTACCGGTGGCCGGCGACCAGCAGGTCCTCGGCCGGGAACTTGGTGACCACCTCGCCCCCGGTGGCCGTGACCACCAGCTCCTCCTCGATGCGGGCCGCGCCGATGCCGTCGGCCGAGGGCCAGTAGGTCTCCAGCGCGAAGAACATGCCCTCCTCGAGGACCTCGGGGTGGTCGAGCGACACCAGCCTGGAGAAGATCGGCTTCTCCCAGATGGACAGCCCGACGCCGTGGCCGTACTGCAGCGCGAACGCCGCCTCCTCGTCCGGGAAGCCGAACTCCTGCGCGGTCGGCCAGACCTCGACGATGTCCGCCGTCGTCGCGCCGGGGCGCACCCGCGCGATCGCCAGGTCCATGTACTCGCGGGCCCGCTTGTAGGCGTCGCGCTGCGCCCGGCTGGCCGACCCCACCGCGAAGGTCCGGTAGTAGCAGGTCCGGTAGCCGTTGTAGCTGTGAAGAATGTCGAAGAACGCCGGGTCACCGGGCCGGATGATCCGGTCGGAGTAGACGTGCGGGTGCGGCGAGCAGCGCTCCCCCGAGATGGCGTTGACGCCCTCGACGTACTCCGACCCCATGTCGTAGAGGGACTTGGCGACCAGCCCGACCGCCTCGTTCTCGCGGACCCCCGGGCGCAGGAACTGGTACAGCTCGTCGTACGCGGCGTCGACCATCGAGGCCGCCTGGGTGAGCAGCGAGATCTCGTCCTGCGTCTTGATCCGGCGGGCGTTGAGGAAGACCTGCTGCCCGTCGACCACCTGGATGCCGGCCTGCTGCAGCGCGAACAGGATCGGCAGCTCGATGACGTCGACGCCGAGCGGCTCGTCGGCGACGCCGAACTCCTCAAGCTCCCGGCTGACCTTGCGGGCCACCTCCTCGGCGATCCCGGCGTCCGGGGTGAAGGCGCCGCGCAGCGTGGAGATGCCGGCCCGGGCGCCGGTCTGCAGCCGCGGTCGCACGCTGTCGTGGTGCGGCGCGTGCGGATCGGCGTCGGCGTTGGCGCTGGTGGTGGACAGCCACGGGTTGTACAGCTGGTGGTGCTTGGCCGCCGAGCCGAAGTCCCACACGATCGGGTCGGTGTTCCGGGTGATCAGCGCGAACCGGATGAGCTTGTCCATCGCCCAGGTACCGATGTGGGTCGCGGACATGTACCGGATGTTCGAGAAGTCGAAGGCCAGCAGGGCGCCGAGGTCCGAGCGCTCGAGCTCGGCCTTGAGCCGGGCGAGCCGCTCGTCCCGCAGACGGTCGAACCGGACGCGCTCCTCCCAGTCGACTGCGTTCGTTCCGAACGTCGCGGTATTCACCATGTGCTGGCGCCTTTCTCTGGAGCGGAAGCCGTCCACCGGTGGTCAGGGGTGCGCCGGTCGATGCCGAGGACACGACCTCCCGCCCTGCGGAACCGACCTCCGGAGCCAGGTCCGGGGTCACCCGGGGCCTGTACCGGGCGGGTTCCCCACGGCCCCCCTCATTCGGAGCCTGCCGATGTCGCCGGCAGCCGGCCGAGAGCGTCATCCACCACCAGTGTTGAGCGTCACTGTACAAGGATCACAGCTGTATAGCAACGCCCGACAGCGCCTCTCGGCGTGAGCGAGCGCCTGCTCAGTGCCCTCTGCCGTGGACGAACCAGATCCCCTGGAACTCCGTGTCACCCGCGTTGCGCAGTTGGTGCGGGATCCTCGAGTCGAAGCCGAGGGACTCGCCCTCGCGGAGCACGAATACCTCGTTGCCGACCGTCACCTCGAGAGTGCCCGCGAGCACGTAGCCGTACTCGTAGCCCTCGTGCGTCTGGAGCTCGTCGCAGTCCGAGGACGAGACGCCCGGCGCGTACGTGATCTTCATGAAGTTCACGTCCTGCTCGGGCGTCGCCGCCAGGCGCTCCCAGTCGATGCCCTCGCCCATGTGGAGGTGCGCGCGGTGCGACGGGTGGACGACGGAGATGCGGTTGGCGTACTCCGACGGATGCCAGACGCTCGCCGGGTCCCGGGGCAGTCCTTCGGAGTGCCGCGCGGTCCGCAGCGCGACATCGCCCTCAGCCTCGAAGAGCTCGTCGACGGCGACGTTGAGCAGTCGAGCGAACGTGTACAGGGTCGAGACGGACGGGCGTGACTTCCCGTTCTCGATCTGCGAGACGAGAGAGGGGGACACGTCGGCCTGACGTGCGAGCTCTCGCAGGGAGAGCCCGGCCTGCAGCCGCAAGGCCTTCAGCCGCTCCCCTAGACCGCCCACGGTGTCCCCGGCGGCCGATCCCACCACCCCGAGGCCCTCCTGCAGCACCGGCTGCGACCTGTCCGTGTTGCCCTCTGCGGTCACGCTCTCACTCACGGTCTGCCTCTCCGAGCCCCGCGGACCCTAGACGATCCGGCCCCCGCAACTGCTCGCCAGGCGCTCGCCACGGCACCGGCCCGTTCACCCACCGCGAGGCGTAGTCTCCCAGCCTTCCAGAAGGCCGCGCGATAGCACCACACTCGTCGGAGGGGTGTTGCCGGGCCAACGGGGGGCGCGAGTTCACCCTGTCCGCCCGACCGACCGACGATTCCCGGACCCACCACGCCGCAGATGCTGCGCGACGGCCGACTCGTCGTCGGGACCGAACCCGGCGGCGACGTCGTCCAGGACGGCGAGGTTGGTGCGGGTCTGCGGCAGCTCGGCGCCCACCACCTCGGCCAGCGCGAGCGCGAGCCTCAGGTCCTTGGCCGCGAGCTCCCAGTCGGAAGGTCACCGGCACCTCCCCAGGCCGCTGGTAGGCCTCCCGCCGGTAGACAACGAAGGGGGCCGCGACGGCACTGTTGGCGAACACCTCGTAGGCCCATGCGCGTTCGATGCCCGCCCGCTCAGCGAGCACCAGCGCCTCCGACACAGCCTGGTTGATGGTGTGCACGATCGCGTTGACCGCCGGCTTCATCGCCGAGCCGGCACCACTGGCCCCGAGCTCGATCACCCGGCTGCCGAGGCTGCCGAGGACGCCGCGGGCCTGCTCGACGGCCTCGGGCTCGCCGGCAGCCATGATCGTCAGCGTCCCCGCGGTGGCGGCGGCCACGCTGCGGGACACCGGAGCGTCGACGAGGGGGACGCCGCGCTCGGCCAGCAGCCCGTGCAGGCGGGCCACCGTGTCCGGCGAGACGGTGGCTATGTCGACGGCGAGCGCGCCCGGCCGGATCGCGGGCAGCGCACCGCCCTCCCCCGTGTACGCGTCGAGCAGCGCGCGGTCATCGGCCAGCGTCGTCATCACGACGTCTGCGCCCGCGACCGCCTCCGCCGGGGAGGCCGCGGAGCGGACGCCGTGCTCCGCAGCGCAGCGATCCGCCTTCTCCGGGCTGCGGTTCCAGACCGTGAGCCGATGGCCGGCCGCGGCCAGGTTGGTGGCCATGGGCAGGCCCATCCGGCCCAGTCCGAGGAAGGCGACGTCGGACATGCAGTGGCTCCCGCTGGTGGGGCGGTCAGACGAGCAGCCGCAACGGCTGCTCGAGGGTGGTCACGAAGGAGTCGATCCACCGGGCCGCGAGCGCCCCGTCGATCACGCGGTGGTCGACGGAGAGGACGACGGTCATGGCCGTCCCCACCCCGACCGTGCCGTCCACGACGACAGGAGCGGGGACGGCGGTTCCGACGGCGAGGATCATCGACTGGGGAGGGTTGATGATCGCGGCGAACTCCTCGACGCCGAACATGCCGAGGTTGGTCACCGAGATCGCCCCGCCCTCGAGGTCGCTCTGCGCGAGCCGGCCCTCGTCAGCCAGCCGGACGAACACCCGGGTTCGCCGGGATATCTCGCCGGGCGTGCTCCGCTGCACGTCGCGCAGCACCGGCGTGACCAGCCCGCGCTTCGACGCGATCGCGACGGCGACGTCGACCGACTCGAACACGCGGACGGCGTCGTCGGTCCAGATCGCGTTGGCGTCCGGCACGGCCACAGAGGCGAGCGCGACGGCGCGCAGGACCAGGTCGTTGACCGAGATCTTCTGCGGCGAGACCTCGTTGAGCTGCCTGCGCAGGTCGAGCAGCGCGTCGACCCGGACGGTCCGCTTGACGTAGAAGTGCGGGATCGACTGCTTGCTCTGGGTCAGTCGTGCGGCGATCGCTCGGCGCATCCGGGAGTGCGGCACCTCGGTGACGCCCCGGCCGTCGGTAGCCTTCGGAGGCGCCACCGCGACGGCAGGAGGGGCCTGCGGCGCGCGGCGCGCCTGCTCCACCGCCTGCTCGGCGTCACGCCTCACGATCCGGCTACCCGGCCCGGTGCCGGTGATCCCGTCGGTGGTCAGGCCCGCCTGCGCGAGGATGCGCCGGGCCAGCGGGGAGGCGAAAACCCGTCCCCGGCCGTCGGACGCGGGCGCGACCGGCTGCGGCGCGGGCGGGTCCGCGACCGGCCGCGGCGTCCCGGCGCCGGCCACCT
>JAODNJ010000490.1 GCA_025465155.1 Frankiales bacterium | reverse complement strand
CCGGGAGGTGCGCCATGACCGTCGCCGTCTTCGTGCTGCTCTGCCTCTTCCTCGCCCTGCTGGCGGGCGCGGACCTGCTGCCGTCCGCCGCCGAGCGCCGCGCGGGCCTCGTCGTCATCTGACCCGGGCCCCGGCCGCGGGCGATCAGCGCAGGTCGAGCCCGGTCAGCGGCGACTCGTCGCACAACTTTGCCGGCGGGACGCCCGGCATGCCCAGCAGGGTGGGCTGGCCGCGTACCGGCCCGGTGTGCGAATGGTCGATGGAGCTCTTCGGCGGGACGATCTCGCGGTCGCGGGCGGCCAGCGCCGTCTCGCCGTAGCCCTGCACGCACTCGGGGTCCGGACCGTCCAGCGGGAGACCGGTGAAGAACTTGGCCGCCATGCAGCCGCCGCGGCAGGCGTCGAAGTGCGCGCACTTCGTGCATGCGCCGCCGGTCTGCGGGCTGCGCAGCTCCTGGAACAGGTCGCTGGTCTGCCAGACCCGCTGGAAGCCGCCCTCGTCGCGCACGTTGCCGGCGAGGAAGCTCTCGTGGATCGCGAACGGGCAGGCGTAGACGTCGCCGACCGGGTCGATCAGGCAGACCACCCGGCCCGCGCCGCACAGGTTCAGGCCCGGCAGCGCCTCACCGAACGCGGAGAGGTGGAAGAACGAGTCGCCGGTGAGCACGTCGTCGCCGTTGGCGAGCAGCCACCGGTACAGCTCGCGCTGCTGGGCCTGGGTGGGGTGCAGCCGGTCCCAGACGTCGGCGCCACGGCCGGACGGGCGCAGCCGGGTGATCCGCAGCTGCGCGCCGTAGCGGTCGGTGAGCGCCGTGAAGTCGTCGAGCTGGCCCGCGTTCTCCCGGGTGACGACGACGGAGACCTTGACGTCCTTCATCCCGGCCTCGGCCAGGTTCTCCAGCGCCCGGGTCGCGGTGGCGAAGGACCCGGTGCCGCGGACGGCGTCGTTGACCTCGGCGGTCGCGCCGTCCAGGGAGATCTGCACGTCGACGTAGTCGGTGCGGGCCAGCTGCTGGGCGCGAGCCTTGTCCAGCTTGATGCCGTTGGTGGAGAACTTGACCCCGACGTCGTGGCCGATCGCGTAGTCCAGCAGGTGCCAGAAGTCCGGCCGGACGGTCGGCTCGCCGCCGCCGACGTTGACGTAGAAGACCTGCATCCGCTGCAGCTCGTCGATGACCGCCTCCGCCTCGGCGGTGGAGAGCTCACGGGGGTCACGCCGGCCCGAGGAGGACAGGCAGTGCACGCACGCGAGGTTGCACGCGTACGTGAGCTCCCAGGTCAGGCAGATGGGGGCGTCCAGGCCGTACTCGAACTGGTCGACCAGCCTCCCGCCGGTCGGGCGCTCGGGGCGGAGGACGGCGGTCATGCAGCGCCTTTCCTGGGTTCGATCATCTGGGAGCGGGCGAGGTCGGCCAGCGCCTTCACGTAGGCGGGACGCTGCGCCTCCGCCACGCCGCACGCGACGAGGGTGGCCGTGGCGCTCGGGTGGGCGGCCAGCGCCTCGACCACCGAGAGGAGCAGCTTCGACTTCAGGAAGGACAGCTTCCGGTTGCCGAAGTGGTAGACGAGCGCGCCGAAGGGCTCCGGCCGCAGGGCGACCGAGCGAGCGCGCCGCCAGGGCAGCCCGGGGTCGAACGCCCCCACGGGCGGAGCCTCCGAGGGCACCCTGCCGTCAGTCGGCACGGCCGTCATTCGGCACGCGTCGTCGGTGAGCGGCCGCGTCGATCAGTAGACGCCGCACATGCCGTCGATCGAGACCTCCTCGACCAGCGACTCCTCGACCAGGGCCTCCTCGGCGGCGGGCGCCTCGGCCACGGCCGCCACGGTCTGGGAGTGCGCGTCGCTGATGGTCGTCGTCTCGGGCATGCGGACCTCCGGGAGCTGGAGCGGCGGGTTCGTTCCGGACGCTAGTGACACCGGGTGCCACCGGCAAGCGGCGGGGGTCGGGCGGCCGTCCCGGCGGGTTGCACCACACCGGCCGGGAAGGGCGCAGGATGGGGCGCGTGACCGAAGCCGCTGGTGACGCCCGTGGACAGACCCGCGCCCGCATCGAGCAGGCAGCCCTCGACCTGTTCACGCTGCAGGGCTTCGAGCAGGTCACCATCGACGACGTCGCGCTGGCCGCGGGCATCAGCCGGCGGACCTTCTTCCGCTACTTCGCGACCAAGGCCGACGCCGTCTGGGGCGACTTCGCCGCCCACGTCGCCCGACTGGGCCGGTTGCTCGAGGCCACCGACGGCGCGCAGCCCGTACTGGCCGGCATCTGCGCGGCCTACGTCGAGGTGAACGACTACGCCGACGAGGACCTGCCGCTCCTGCGCGAGCGGATGCGGCTCATCCTCACCGAGCCGGCCCTGCTGGCCCACTCGGAGCTGCGCTACGCCGAGGTCGACCGGGTCGTCGCGGAGCACGTCGCCCGACTCACGGCCACGGCGCCGGACGCCCTCCTGCCACGACTGGTGGCCACGACCACCCGTGCGGCGGCGACGACGGCGTTCGAGGTGTGGCTGGCCGATGGGCGCACCACCCTCACCGAGCGACTGATGGAAGGGTTCAGCCAGCTCGCGGCGGGGTTCCCGGGGCTGGGCGGTGGCTCGCCCGCCGTCCCACCGGTCGGACGACCGTCTGCAGGAGCCCGCAGGCACCGGTGAGAGGACGGCGCGGCTCGGTACCGCGTCACCGGAAGGCAGCGCCCACGATCCGGTCCGGCCGCACCTCGACCGCCCGGGCGCCCGCCGCCCGGAGCCAGCCGGCCACCACCCCGTCGGGATCGGTCACCTCGACCGGGCGTCCGGCCGCGACCACGAGCAGCCGCCCGTCGGGCAGCAGCTCCACCCGCGCCGGTCCGTCGCCGAGCACGTGGTCCAGCCGGCAGCGCCGCCCGGCGAGCAGCACCCACGGCTGCGGGATCAGGCTGCCGGCCAGCCGCCGTCCGGGGCGCCCCCGGCGCTCCACCAGGGGGCTCCGGCGCAACGGCGGGGTCCTGCTGGAGGCCCCCAGGGCCCGCACCGCCGGGACGCGTCGCACCACCTGGACGACACCAGGGCGGACGACGGCCGCCAACCGCCCGCCGCCGGTCATGAGTCGGCCGAGCAGGAGCGCGACGCGGATCAGCGCGCGGGCGTGCGGCGCCCGTTCTGCCTGGTAGGTGTCGAGGATCTCCTCCCCGGCCCGGCCGGCGAGCACGGCCGTCAGCTTCCAGGCGAGCTGGTGGACGTCGCGCAGCCCCAGTCCGAGCGCCTGCCCGACGAATGGGGGAGTGAGGTGGGCCGCGTCCCCGGCGAGCAGGACCCGCCGCCGGCGCCACCTGTCGGCCAGCTGGGCGCGGAAGACGTACTCGACCGCCCGCAGGACCTCGATCCGCGTGACCCCGAAGGGTGCCACGAGCTCGCGCAGCCGCCCGGGGGCGGCGAGGTCTCCGGCGGACTCCCCCGGCCGCAGCCGGAACTCCCAGCGGTACCGGCCGTCGGTCACCGGCATGAAGGTGACGGCGCGGTGCGGATCGCTCACCTGGTGGACGCCGGGCCACACCGGCGCGGAGAACCCCGCCCTGGCGTCGACGACCAGCCAACGGTCCGGCGGCGCCAGATCCCGCATCGAGGAACCGATCAGCCGGCGCGTCGTGCTGTTGGCGCCGTCGCAACCGAGGACGTACCCGGCCCGGACGGACCGTTCCGCCCCGTCGGCCCGGCGGCGGAGCACGACGTCCACCCCGCCGTCGTCCTGGGTCAGAGCCGTCAGCTCCTCGCCCGTCACCAGCCGCAGACCCGGCTGCGCCGACGCCGCCCGGCGTAGCACCGCCTCGAGCTCCGGCTGGTGGAACAGCGACCCGCGCGGCCACCCGTTGGGCTGGTCGTCCGGCGCCCGCAGGAACTCGACCAGCGGGCGCAACCGGCGGTCGAGCAGCCGCAGTCCGGCCATGGGCCCGGTGATCGCCGCGACGTCGTCGGCCACGCCGGCCGCCTGCAGCACGCGGAAGGCCTCGTCGTCGAGGTGGACGGCGCGCGGCAGCGGATAGGGGTCCGCGTGCCGCTCGACGACCAGGACCTCCACGCCACGGCGGGCGAGGAGCAGCGCCGCCGTCAGCCCGACCGGCCCGGCGCCGACGACCAGGACCGGGACGGCCGGCATGCCGCTCACCCTTCCAGGCCGAACAGGCCGAACAGGCCCCGCGGCTGCGTCAGCGTCGCCCCGGACCGCCCGGAGCTCGACCACCCGGACCCTTCTCCGGCGGCTGTGGCCGAGGCCACACAACCTGCCATAACCTGCCGCGTGTGGCCGCGCCCACCTCGGCGGGCCCAGCGAAGGGATGTCGCATGAAGACCAAGGGTGCGCTGCTGTGGGGTCCCGGCAAGGACTGGTCGGTCGAGGAGATCGACGTCGGTGACCCGCGGGAGGGCGAGGTCACCGTCCAGCTCGCGGCGTCGGGCCTGTGCCACTCCGACGAGCACCTCGTCACCGGGGCCACCCCCGCCGCGTTCTACCCGGTCATCGGCGGCCACGAGGGCTCGGGCGTCGTCACCGCGGTAGGCCCCGGCGTCACCGGGCTCCGGGAGGGCGACCACGTCGTCACCGCCTTCATCCCGGCCTGCGGGAAGTGCCTGCCGTGCTCCCGCGGGAACCAGAACCTCTGCGACCTCGGCGCCGACCTGCTCACCGGCCGGTCCATCTCGGACGGGACGGCCAGGGTCCGCACCAGCGGGGGCCAGGGCGTCGTCCAGATGTGCCTGCTCGGCACCTTTTCGCCGTACATCACCGTGCACGAGGCCTCGGTGGTGCGGATCGAGCCGGACATCCCCCTGGAGGTCGCGGCGCTGGTCGGCTGCGGGGTGACCACGGGGTGGGGCTCGGCCACGACGGTCGCCGACGTCCGCCCAGGCGAGAACGTCGTGGTCATGGGCGCGGGCGGCGTCGGCATGAACGCGGTCCAGGGCGCTGCCTCGGCCGGCGCGAAGCGGGTGTTCGTCATCGACCCGGAGGCACGCAAGCGCGAGTGGGCGATGACGCTCGGCGCCACCCACGCCTACGCCAGCGTCGAGGAGGCCGCCGGCCCGATCAACGAGCTCACCTGGGGACGGATGGCGGAGAAGACGATCATCACCGTCGGCGACATCCAGGGCGAGGACATCGCCGCGGCGATGAGCCTGACGGGGAAGGGCGGCCGGGCCGTCGTCACCGGCCTGGGCAACGTGTTCAACGTGGACGTCAAGCTGAGCCTGTTCGATCTCACGTTGCTGCAGAAGGACCTCCAGGGCGCCATCTTCGGCGGCCTGAGCCCCCGTTTCGCCATCCCCACCCTGCTCTCGCTCTACCGGGAGGGGCAGCTCAAGCTCGACGAGCTGGTCACCACCCGGTACGCGCTCGACGAGGTCAACCAGGGCTACCGGGACATGAAGGACGGCAGGAACATCCGCGGGCTGATCGTCTACACCGACGCAGACCGCTGAGCCCCCAGGGACGTTCGGAAACGCTCAGGCGCCGCCCTCGATCCGGCGGCTGCGCTGCTCGGTCCCCAGCTCGCCGTACGGGTAGTCGGGGGCGCCCGGGTCGCTGGCCGCATCGAGCCGCGCCGTCTGCTCCGCGGTGAGGTGCAGGCCCGCTGCGCCGAGGTTGTCCTCCAGCTGGGCCACCGTGCGGGCGCCGAGGATCACCGAGCTGACCGCCGGCCGGTCGGCCACCCAGGCGAGGGCGACCTGCGCCATGGACACGCCCCGCTCGTCGGCCACCTCGCGCACCGCCTCGACGACGTCCCAGGTCCGCTGTCGTCCGCTGCGCCGGTCGTAGGCCTCCATGCCCCGGTCCGGGTCATCCCCGAGCCGGCTCGTCCCGGTCGGCCGCTCCTCCCGGCGGTACTTGCCGGTCAGCCAGCCGCCGCCGAGCGGCGACCACGGCAGCAGCCCGAGCCCATTGGCCCGGGCCGCGGGCACGATCTCCC
>JAODNJ010000478.1 GCA_025465155.1 Frankiales bacterium | reverse complement strand
CGGGCGCGATCTTCGCCAACCTCGTCCTCGCCGACGAGATCAACCGCGCGTCGCCCAAGACCCAGGCCGCGCTGCTCGAGTGCATGGAGGAGCGGCAGGTCACCGTCGACGGCGTCAGTTACGAGCTCGCCCGGCCGTTCCTCGTCATGGCGACGCAGAACCCCATCGAGATGGAGGGGACCTATCCCCTCCCGGAGGCGCAGCGCGACCGCTTCACCGCCCGGGTCTCGATGGGCTACCCCGACCGCGACGCCGAGCTGGCCATGCTGGACGAGCGGGCAACGTCCGATCCCCTGGCGTCGCTGAGCCCGGTGGCCGACGCCGCGACGGTCCGGTTGCTGGTGACCGCCGTCGGCCTGCTGCACGTGTCCGAGGCGGTCCGGCGCTACGTCGTCGCTCTGGTCGATGCCAGTCGCCGCTCCCCCGACCTGCGGCTGGGTGCCTCGCCCCGAGCCGGCCTCCAGCTGCTGCGCGCGGCGCGCGCGGCCGCGGCGCTGGCCGGCCGCGACCACGTCCTTCCCGACGACGTGCAGTCGCTGGCGGCCCCGGTCCTGGCGCACCGCCTGCTGCTGACGCCGGACGCCGCGCTGGCCCGGCGCAGCGCCGAGCAGGTCGTCACGGACCTGCTGGCCACCGTTCCGGTTCCCCGCGGTCGCTGAGCCGTGGGCGGGCGGGTCTCGGCGATCCTGTCGTCCCTGACGGTCCGCGGCCGGTGTCTGGTCGCCGCCGGCGGCGCCCTGCTCCTCGCGGGCATCCTGCTGGGCGAACGGGCCCTGGTGCAGATCGCCCTCTTCGTGCTGGCGCTGCCGGTCATCTCGGCGGTCGTCATCCTGCGGCAGCGCTTCTCGGTCACGTCCCGGCGGACGGTCACCCCGGCCCGGGTCCCCCGCGGGGAGGACGCCGACGTGCTCCTCGAGCTGACCAACACCGACCTGCGCACCGGCGGGCTCTGGGTGCTGTCCGAGGGGCTGCCGCCCGAGCTCGGGACCGGCCCGCGGTTCGTGGTGGAGCGTCTGGCGGGCGGCGCCACGGCCGGGCTGCGCTACCGGGTGCACGGTGCGCGCCGCGGCCGGCACACGCTCGGTCCGCTCCGGCTCCGCCTGGTCGACCCGTTCGGGCTGGTGCTGCGCAGCACCGCCGGCTCGGACACCCTGCCGCTCGTCGTCGTCCCCCGGGTCCGCCCGCTGGGCCCCGGCGGTCCCGGCGGAGGCTCCGGCGGCACCGGCGAGGGCGCCCGGCGGGCGATCGCCGTGCACGGTGAGGACGACGTCAGCACACGGGAGTACCGCCACGGCGACGACCTCCGGAAGGTGCACTGGCGGGCCACCGCCCGCACCGGCGAGCTGATGGTCCGGCTCGAGGAGCGGCCCTGGCGGTCGCAGGCCACGGTGCTGCTCGACACCCGGGCGCGGGCCCATCTCGTCGCGCCGCGCCGCCCCGGCGCCGCCCTCCCCGCCGGACCCCCCGGGGACGACGCCCCGCCGTCCGACAGCCTGGAGTGGCTGGTCGAGGCCGCGGCCAGCATCGGGAGCGTCCTGGCCCGGCGCGGTGCGGTGCTGCGGGTCACGACCGATGCCGGCGACCTCACCCCCGGGATCGGGCGCCTCGGCATGTCGCCGGAGGAGCTGCTCGACCAGCTCGCCGGAGTGGCCACCTCGTCGGCTTCGAGCCTGTCGCCCGCCATCGGACGGGCCTGCCGCGTCGCGGGCGACGGTCCGCTGGTGTGCCTGCTCGGCGCCATCGGGCCCGACGAGGCCGTGGAGCTGGTGCGGGCCCGCTCGGGGCCGGCCACCGACGTCGCCGTGCTGGTGGACCTGGGCAGCTGGGCGGACGGCGACAGTACCCGTGGCCGCCGGGCTGTCTCGGCCGTCTCCCGCGCCGAGTTGTCCCGACAGCTGGACCAGGCGGCCGAGCTCCTCCGGGCGGCCGGCTGGCAGGTCGCCGTGGCCCGGGCCGACTCCACCGTCGACGACGTGTGGCGGGCACTGAGCCGCCCGGGCGGGCTCGGCGGCACCACGCTGCGGATGCCGGCGTGAACGCGTCCGACGTCCGCGCCGCGCTCGCCGCCGCCGCGGCGACGCTGCTCGGTTCCTGCGCTCTTCTGCCCGTCTTCGCCACGGGCGCGTGGTTCCCGCCGGTTGCCGCGACGGTCGCCGTCGTCCTCGCGGGCGGGCTCCTGCTGCGCTGGGCGGCACCGCGCGCGTGGGCGTCGGCCACCGCCGGGCGCCCGGTTCCCGGACCGCTCGCCGGGGCCGGCCTGGCGCTGGTCCCGCTGGCGCAGCTGCTGCTCGTCGGCTGGCTGCTCACGGCGCTCTACACCCCCGCCCGGCTCTTCGGTGGGCTCTTCCCCACCTGGCGCGGCGCGCGAGCGGTGGCGTCGGTCCTCGCGGACGGCTCCGCGGAACTGCGCGAGCAGGCCACCCCGGCGCTGCCCCTGCACGGCCTGGTCGCCCTGACCGTGCTGCTCGTCGGGCTGGTGGCGGTCGCGGTCGACCTCGTCGCCGTGGCGGCCCGCCAGGCGATGCTCGCCGGGATCGGGCTGCTCGTCCTCTACTGCGTCCCGGTCAGCACCATCACCGGCGGGATCGGGATCCTGCCCGTCGCCGCGCCGGCCGCCGGCCTGGCACTCCTGCTGTGGACCGACCAGCGCCGCCGGCTCGGCGCGGGTGACGGGCTCGCCGAGCGGAGGTCCGGGCCCGGCACCGGTGGCCTGGCCGCTGCGCGGATCGGCCTGCTCGCGCTGGTGGCGGCCCTGGTGGTGGGCGGCGCCGTCCCGACCTTCGCCGAGGGGTCGTTCGCCTCGGGGGTGGCCTCCGGTGGCGGTTCGGGAACGGGCCGCAGCTCGGTCGGCACCTCGCTGGACCCGGTGGCCTCGCTCAAGGGCCAGCTGACCCTCCCCGCCCCGGTCGACCTGCTCCGGGTGAAGGCGTCGGTGTCCGACCCCGGCTACCTGCGGGCGCTGGCGCTGGACACCTACACCCCGGGCCGCGGCTGGACGATGGGCAACCTCAGCGACGAGCAGACCGTCGCGGGCGACACCGACCTCGCGCCGCTCCCGTCGCGCGAGACCAGCCGGACGGTGCGGGCGTCCATCACCTCCCTGCAGCACAACGACCGGTACCTGCCGGTCCTCTCCTCCCCGGCGACAGTGACCGTCCGGGACGCCGGCGCGGAGGACTGGCGGTTCGACCGCGCATCGGCCACCGTGTTCGGCCGGAACGTCACGACCCAGGGCCGGTCCTACACCGTCGTCGCCGAGGAGCCCCAGCCCTCGATCCCGCTGCTGGAGTCCTCGCCCGCGCTGACCGCGGCCAGCCCCGTGCTCCGGCGCTACACACAGCTGCCGGAGCTGGACCCGAGCATCGGGCAGCTGGTCGGCTCCCTGACCGACGCCGCGGCGACGCCCTACGACAAGGTGGTGGCGATCGAGTCCTACTTCACCGACAGCGCCAACGGCTTCTCCTACAGCCTCTCGACCGCGCCCGGGACCAGCAGCGACAACCTGGTCAACTTCCTCACCAACAAGCGCGGCTACTGCGAGCAGTTCGCGGGGGCCATGGCGGTACTCGTCCGGGCCGCGGGGATCCCGGCCCGCGTGGCGCTCGGGTACACGCCCGGTTCGAGGCAGACCGACGGCAGCCGGATCGTCACCAGCCATGACGCGCACGCCTGGGTGGAGGTCTACTTCTCCGACCTGGGCTGGGTGCCGTTCGACCCGACGCCCATCGAGCAGGGACGCGCGGTGCAGCTGGCGTGGGCACCGCACGCGACCACCCCGGATGCCGCGCAGAACCCGGCCGCGGCCTCGGCGTCCGCCGCGCCGGCCCAGTCGCTGCGGACCGCGGTCATCGACAAGGGCACCCCGTACGTGGCGCTGAGGACCCCGACGCAGCAGGCCACCTGGATCCGCCCGGTGATCATCGGCGGATCGGTGCTGGCGGTGGCCGCGCTGCTGCTCGCCCTGCCGCCGTGGATCCGCGGCCGACAGCGGCGCCGCAGGATCGCCGCCGGCGCCGCGGCGGACCTCTGGGACGAGCTGGGCGCCACGGCCCGCGACCTGGGTCTGCGGTGGCAGCCCGCGGACACGCCGCGCCAGACGGCGCGCCGGCTGGGCGGGATCATCCGCGCGGCCGCCCCGGAGATGTCCGAGGACGGGCCCCGGATGCGCCGTCCCGATCACGCTTCCGCGGCCGTGGAGGCCGTCCGGCGGCTGGCCCTGGCCGAGGAGGCCGCCAGCTATGCCCGGCCGGGCGGCACCGGAGCCGGGGAGGGCGCTGCCGGGCTCCGGTCGGCGCTGAAGACGGCCCGGCGGGGGCTGGTCCGCGCTACCCCCCGCGTGGCGCGGGCGCGCGCCCGGCTGTGGCCGGCCTCGCTCATGTCCGACCTCGGGCCGCGGATGTCCGTGCGGTTGTCCAGACCGGCCTCGCGGGCAGCGGTGGGGCGGCGCACCACCCGCCCCGTCTGACGCGAACGGGCCACCGTCCCCGGGGGGGGAGCGGCGGCCCGTTCGGTCGCGGGGGCGGCTACTGGTCGTAGCGGCGGCGGAAGCGCTCCTCGAGCCGGTTCTTCAGGGGCGGACGGCGGGCTCCGCGCCCGCGGCCACGGCCCGTGCCGGGGGTGGCCGCTCCGCCACTCTCGACGGCGCCGGTGGCCGTCTTGTAGTTGAGGACGCCGAGTGCGGCTCCGGAGAACATGACCAGGAAGCCGAGGACTCCGAGGATGACGGAGTGCAGGACCGCGCCGAGGACGAGGACGGCGAGGCCCCCGACGATCAGGAGGACGCCGAGCTGGACCTTGTGCCTGGCGCGCAACCTGCGATCGCCGGTGCGGACGGATGACGCGAACTTGGGATCGTCATCGACGAGGGCGCGCTCGATCTGCTCCAGCAGTCGCTGCTCGTGCTCGGAGAGCGGCACGTCGACCTCCACAATGGGTCAAAGCACAAGGCCGAAGCCTGGGGCCGTCGGAGGCCTACCGCCGACGGTGACACCGAGAATACGAGCCCGGGGCAACGTGCGAAAGGCGAGTCGACGGCGACCCGCCGGAGTGGCCCGGTGATCACCCGTCCGGGTACCGGATCCGCCGTCCCGCGGGGGGTTCGTGGCCGGTCGTGCGCGGTCACCACCGGGCATCCCCCTGCCGCAGCAGCGTGGCCGGCCGCACGGCCCCGGGGCCGAAGCGGCGGGCGGCCCGGTCGGCGGCCAGCTCGGCGTCGCGGCGGCCGTGCTCGCGGGCACCGAGCTCGAGCTGCTGGGCGGCCGAGCCGGCGTCCACGAGCCGCTCGGCGCGGACCCCGACCAGCCGGATCCGCGCCCGGTCCAGGCCCAGGGCGTCGAAGAGACCGCACGCGGTGTCGTAGAGCTCCTGCCCGACATCGGTGGGGACCCCGAGGGTCCGGCTGCGGGTGATCGTGGCGAAATCGGCGAAGCGCACCTTGATGCTGACCGTGCGGGCCAGATGGCCGGCCGAGCGCAGCCGCGCCGCCGTCCGTTCCGACAGGCGCAGCAGCTCGCGGCGGATGACGGCGGGGTCGTCGACGTCGGTATCGAAGGTCTCCTCCGCGCCGGTGGACTTCTCGGGCTCGTCGGGCACCACCCGGCGGGGATCGCGGCCCCACGAGAGCTCGTGCAGATGGGAGCCGGCGGCCGCCCCCACCGCCCGCTCGAGGGTGCGCACGGGCACGTGCGCGATATCGCCGACCGTCCGCAGCCCCAGGCGGAGCAACGCCTCCTCGGTCTTCGGCCCCACCCCCCACAGCGCCCCGACCGGCAGCGGGTGCAGGAAGTCGATCGCCTTGGCCGGGCGGACGACGAGCAGGCCGTCGGGCTTGGCGCGGGTGGACGCCAGCTTGGCGACGAACTTGCTGCCGGCCACGCCGACCGAGCAGGTGATCCCCTGCTCGTCGAAGACCCGCGCCCGCAGGTACTCCCCGATCTCGATCGCGTCGCCCAGCCGCCGGCCGGCCCCGGAGACATCGAGGAACGCCTCGTCCATCGACAGCGGCTCGACCAGCGGAGTGATCGAGCGGAACAGCGCCATCACCGACCGGGAGACCTCCGAGTACAGCGCCATGTCACCCGGCAGCACGGTCGCCGTCGGGCACAGCCGCAGTGCGCGGGCCGTCGGCATCGCCGCGTGCACGCCGTACCGGCGGGCCTCGTAGGTGGCGGAGGTGACCACGCCGCGGTTGCCGGCGCCCCCGACGATGACCGGCGTCCCGGCGAGCTCGGGATGCCGCCGCACCTCCACGCTGGCGAAGAAGGCGTCCATGTCGACGTGCAGCACCGTGCACCCCTCGGCCCGCCCACCCCGCGTTGCCATCCGCCACCCTCCCATTGGTCGAACATGCGTTCGATTCCCTTGCGGGAGACTAGCTGTCCGGGGCGCCGGCGGCGGTGCGCCGGATGCGTCGTGTCGCGACCGGCATCCCCCCTGGTGAGGCGTCGGGTGTGGGACCAGGATGAGGGAGGTAAGCAGCGACCGGGGATCGCCGTCCGGCGGCCCTGCTCACTTTCTGGATGGACACACTTCGGAGTGGAGGAGCCCATGGCGAGCGACGACGACATGACGACCACGACGGGCCCGGGTGACAGCGGCGCCGACGGCGGTGCGGACAGCGGAGCCGACGGCGGTGCCCGCGACACCGGGGCAGGCGGCGGTGCCGGGGCACGGGACGCAGGTGCCGGGGCAGGGGACGCCGGTGCCGACGGTGGCGCCGACAAGGGTGCGGACGGCGGCGCAGGGGACGCCGGTGCCGACGGTGGCGCCGACAAGGGTGCGGACGGCGGCGCGGACCAGGGTGCGGGCGGCCGCGCCGGGGACGCGGGTGCCGACGGCGGCGCGGACGGTTCGGCCTGAGCGACCACCCCACCACGCAGGGCCGGGCGGCCTCCCTGGACGGTGACCGCCCGGCCCTGCGTCGGTGCACCCACCTCGACCCGCGCGACTTCGCCGAGCGGTACTGGTCCCGGCGACCGCTGCTCACCCGGGCGGCGGACACCGGCAGCACCTTCACCGACCTGCTCGACCTGCCCGCCGTCGACGAGCTGCTGTCGCGGCGCGGGTTGCGCACGCCCTTCCTGCGGATCGCGAAGGACGGCGCGGTCGTCGAGCCGAAGCGCTTCACCACCTCC
>JAODNJ010000464.1 GCA_025465155.1 Frankiales bacterium | reverse complement strand
GGACGGGTCCGGGGTGTCGGCGGGGGATCTGGTGCAGGCCCGCCGCAACGACCCCACCATCCCCCTGCGCCTACCGGAATCTGGCCGGCGGGCGGGCGGGTCGCATGTGACCAACCGCGAGACCTACACGGTGTTGGACCGCGCTGCAGACGGCGGCGTGCTGGTGGCCCGCGCCGACGGCGCGGTCGCGCAGCTTCCCGCCGCCTATGTGGCGGCGCATGTGACGTTGGCGTACGCCTCGACGGTGCATGCCGCACAGGGCCGCACTGTGGACACCGCGCATGCGGTGTTGGGGGAGTGGGCGTCGCGGGCGGCGGCGTATGTCGCTTTGACCCGCGGCCGCGAGTCCAACATCGCCTACCTCACCACCAGCCGCGCCCCCGACAGCCACGATGTGGAGCGGTTGGCCGAGACGGTGGTGGGGCGGATGGCGGCGATCCTCGACCGCGCCGGCGACGACCGGTCCGCGGAGTGGGAACGCCGCGCCGGCCACGCGGAGGGGCGTTCGCTGGCCTGGGTGGCCGGGATCTGGGACCAGACCAGCATCGAGGCCGCCCAGGCCCGCTACACCGACATCCTCACCCGCCTCCTCCCACATGATGTGGCGGAGCGGGTGGTGGGCGAGCCGGGTTATCCGCGGCTGCTGCGCGCGGTCCGGGAAGCCGAGCTGGCCGGCCACCACCCCGACGCCCTCCTCGCCGAAGCCGCGACAACGGGTGTCGGGCTCCAGGTGGGGGAGTCGGGGTCGGTGGCGGATGTGCTGCGCTGGCGGGTCCGGTTCCACGCCCGCGACCGCGTCCCCGAGCAGCAGATCGATCCCGCCGACTGGACGACCTGGGCGCCCCCGACAGGGGGACCGGTCGGGCAGTTCCTGCACGACCTCGCCGTGCTCGCCACCGACCGCCAAGCCGAGATCGGGCGGGCGGCCGCGGACAGCCAGCCCGCCTGGGCCACCCACCACCTCGGGGCCGTCCCCGACGAGCCCGCCGCGCGAGCGCAGTGGGAGCGGGCGGCCGGTGTGGTCGGCGCCTACCGCGAACTGGTCGCCCTCGACGACACGAGTGTGTCGTTGGGACCGGCGCCGTCACGGGAACAGGTCCTGCACCGCGCCCTGTGGCAGCACGCCGCGACCGCCCTCGGAACATCGGCCGACGACCGCGACCTGACGGCCGCGCCGGACACCGTCCTGCGCGACCGCGTTGCTGCGTGGGAACGCGTCCTGGCCTGGGCACCCCTATACGTCGCCGAGGAGCTGCGCGCCGTGCACCTTGCCGCCGACGAGTACCGCCGCGACGCCATCCTCACCGCCGCAGAGCGTGCCGCCGCGGCACCGGCCACCCAGGCACCCGATCTCCAACCCGGTCAGGCTGTCGTCGCGGCGACAGCACGCGCGGCGGATCACGCTGCCGCGCTGGCCCACGACCTCGAACGCGCCTACACCGACCGCGCCACCTGGACGGCGGCGACCGCGGACATCTATCAACGGGCTCGCCTGGCCGCCGAGGAACTCGACCGCCGAGGACAACTGGCCGCGCCGACGACGACCCCGCCCGCCCCGCCGCTTGACCCTGCGGCGCGGGACCGTGATCGACAAGCAGCCGAGCCCGTGCTCACCGCGCAGCCGGTGACAAGGCGGTGGCGTTCCCTGAGCAGCGCTGTGACCCGCACGGGGAGCACGACCGAGGACATCGCACGCATCCAGCAGCAGACCCGTGATGTCCTCGCCGCGGCGCGATCCGACGCCCGAGACGCCGCGCGAGAGCGCGACGCCGCAGCGCTGGTCGGGCGCTGGCGGGACCGCTACCGCACCGCCTTCGGACTCGACGAGTCCGGGCACGACCGTCCCGGCAGCATCGAGGGTGCCACCGGAGCAGACTCCGGGACAGAGCTCGACCACAGCATTGCCGGAGACGACATAGCCCTCGATCTCGACCACTAGCCCACCACTAGCCCAGGGCTAGTCGGGGCCGTCCGGGGTGGGGAGGCACCGCGGGCGGCTGTCGAGAACGCCTCGCTGGTCAGCGTCGTTTTGCGTTGTCGAGCAACCGAGCGCCGCGGGTAGCCCGCTGAGCCAGCCGGCTCGACGGCACTCGTGCGTGACCGGAGTGGTCAGGTCGATGTCGGCTTCCGTTCGTCCATGGCGGTGTTGAGGGTGACGGCGGCGTCGATGAGGGCCAGGTGGGTGAACGCCTGCGGGAAGTTGCCGATCTGCTCGCCGGTCAGCGCCACCTCCTCGGAGTACAGCCCGACGTGGTTGGCGTAGGTGAGCATCTTCTCGAACGCGGTGCGGGCGGCCTCGAGCCGGCCGGCCCGGGCGAGCGCGTCGACGTAGGCGAAGCTGCACAGCGAGAAGGTGCCTTCGTTCCCGCGCAGGCCGTCCGGGGATGCCTCGGGATCGTAGCGGTAGACCAGGCTGTCGGTGACCAGCTCGGTGTCCATCGCCTGCAGCGTCGTCTCCCACATCGGGTCGCGGCCGTCGATGAACCCGACGGCGGGCATCCGCAGCAGCGCGGCGTCCAGGACGTCGGTGTTGTAGTGCTGGACGAATGCCTGGCGTGACTCGTGGAATCCCTGCTCCATGACCTGCTGGTGGATCGCGTCGCGGGCCGCTGTCCAGCGCTCCAGTGGGGCCGGCAGGCCGCGCTCGGTGGCCGCCCGGATGCCGCGGTCGAAGGCGACCCAGCACATCACCCGGCCGTAGGTGAACGGCTGCCGGCCGCCGCGGGTCTCCCAGATCCCCTCGTCGGGTTGGTCCCAGTTGTCGACCAGCCAATCCAGGACGGCGCTGACATCCTGCCAGCCGCGGTAGGGCAGCGGGAGCCCGGCCCGTTTGGCGTCGAAGAGGGCGTCCAGAGCCTCGCCGTAGATGTCGAGCTGGAGCTGCTCGGCGGCGCCGTTGCCGATCCGTACCGGCGTCGATCCGCGGTAGCCCGACCAGTGGCCGAGGACGTCCTCCTTCAGGTCGGAGGAGCCGTCGATGCGGTACATGATGTTCAGCGGGCCGCTGTCGCTGCCGATTCGCTCGCGGACCCGATCGGCCAGCCACCGCCCCAGCTGCCCGGCTTCCTCGGTCATGCCGAGCCGGAGCAGCGCGTGCACGGAGAAGGAGGCGTCGCGCACCCAGGTGTAGCGGTAGTCCCAGTTGCGCTCCCCGCCGATTTGCTCGGGCAGCGCCGCGGTCGGCGCGGCGACCAGGCCGCCGGTCGGCGCGTAGGTCATCAGCTTCAGCGTGATCGCCGAGCGGTCGACCATCTCCCGCCACCGGCCGGTGTAGGTGGAGCGGCCCAGCCACGACCGCCAGAACGCGACCGTCGCGTCGAAGAGCTCGCTGGCCCCCACGGCACGCATCGGGTGGGGAGGACCTTCGACCGCCGTCTCCAGGACGACTCCTCGGAGCTGGCCGGCGACCAGGTCGATCGACCCGTGCAGGTCCTCGTTCTCGACGTGCGCCTGCGCGAGCCGCTCGTCGTCGGGCTCGCGAATCGCGTGCAGGACCAGCCGCTGGCCGTCCGCCGTGAAGACCGCCCCGTTTTCCGTCACCTCGGTCCGGTGTGGCTGGCGGCCGTAGTCGAACCGGGGGGCGACCTCGACTTCGAAGCTCATCCGGCCGCGCACGCACTGCAGGATGCGCACCAGTCGGTGGTTGACGGTGGCGGCGCTCCCGGCGGGGGGCATGAAGTCGACGACCTGGCCCAGCCCGGCCTCGGTGTAGAAGCGGGTGACCAGAACGGCGGTGTCGGGGAAGTACGCCTGCTTCGTCGTGTACTCCGTGTCGGCGGGGCGAATCCGGAAGCGTCCGCCGCGCTCGTCGTCGAGCAGGGCGCCGAACACACTGGGTGAATCGAACCGGGGGGCGCAGAACCAGTCGATCGACCCGTCGGTCGTGATCAGTGCGGCTGTCTGCAGATCTCCGATGAGCCCGTGGTCGGCGATCGCGGTTTCGGTCATGACGTTTCCTCCAGCGTGCGCCGCGGTGGGCGGACCGTGGACCGTGGACCGTGCCCAGATCCCGTCGGTCGAGTTGTCACTGTCGCCGCGCGCGCCTCCGGCGCGCCTCACCCCAGTCGGATGACTTGTGTCCTCCCGCTGGGCTCATTCGGCTGGCGGCGTAGTCCGTCCAGGGCGCTGCCGCCCCCTGGACCGGGCAGCCGGACGTCGGCTGCGACGCGAGTTCATTCCCAGCGGGTGATGCGGCCGACCGTCGCCCACGGCAGTGTTGCTTCGCGTGCGCACGAGGCTCGCGGCCCACCTGGGCTCTCGTCAAGTCGCTCGCGTCATCTACGGCGCGATCACCGGTCTGGCCCTGGTCGTCGCATTGCAGGGCTACCCGCGCAGCGCCGGGGCGATGATCGGCTGCTGCTGGGCACGGCCGTCGCGGTCGCGCTGGCCGAGTTCTCCAGCGAGATGGTCGGCACCGGGACCAGTGAACGGCCCCGGGTAACCCGTCACCAGCTGCGGCACATGTTCGACGACGCCGCCACGGTCGCTTCGGTTTCGCCGTCCCCGCGGTGTTCTTCCCGCCAGCGGGGGTCGGCGTGATCAGGACGGAGGCCGCCTTCACGCTGGCGAAGTGAGCGACTTCGTCTTGATCGGCTTCCACGGCTACTGAGCGGCCGCTTTTCCGGCGCGTCGGTTCTCCGGGGCCTGGCACAGGCCGGTCCGGTCGGACTGGTCGCTGCCTTCCTGATCGTGCTCAAGGCGGCGCTGCACTAGCCGCCGGCAGCGGCGCGCACCACGGAGCGCCCGCAGGCCGTCGGCTGCGACGGGGTTTCCGCGCGGCGCGGACAACAGATTCATCCGTGGGGGGTGAGGTGCCCGACCGGCCCGGCTCGGAGCCTATGAGTCGGACCGTTGGGGGATGGGTGCTGGGCGGTGTCGTGGAGGCGGTATGCGTGCGGTGACGGTGTTGCCGGGGATCCCCCGGTCGTTGCGGGTCGATGAGGTGCCCGAGCCCGACGCGAGCCTGGGGTCGGTGCTGGTCGAGGCGATCGCGGTGGGCCTCTGCGGCACGGACGCCGAGATCGCCGAAGGCGGCTACGGATGGCCGCCGCCCGGGCGTGACCGGCTGATCCTGGGCCACGAGTCGCTCGGGCGCGTAGTCGACCCGGGGCCCAGCGGCTTCCAGGTAGGCGAGCACGTGGTGGGCATCGTGCGCCGGCCGGACCCGATGCCGTGCCCGAACTGCGCGGTGGGCGAGTGGGACATGTGTTCCAACGGCGGCTACACCGAGCGGGGCATCAAGCAGATCGACGGGTTCATGGCCGAGCGGTGGCGGATCGAACCGGAGTACGCGGTCCGGGTGGATCCGCAGCTGGGCGTGCTCGGGGTGCTGCTGGAGCCGACCACGGTGGTCGCGAAGGCGTGGGAGCACATCACCGCGATCGGGCGGCGCACCTTCTGGGATCCGCAGACCGTGCTGGTCGTCGGCGCGGGGCCGATCGGCCTGCTCGGCGCGCTGGGTGGCGTGCAGGCGGGGGCCGAGGTGCACGTGCTCGACCGGGTCGACAGCGGGCCGAAGCCGGCCCTGGTCAAGCAGCTGGGCGCCAGGTACCACACCGGTGCGATCGGCGACCTGGGCTTCCGACCGGACATCGTCCTGGAGTGCACCGGTGTGATCGGCCTGGTCCAGCAGGCAGTCGCCTGCGTGTCGCCCGGCGGCATCGTCTGCCTGATCGGAATCGGCTCTCCCGATGCGGGCGGCGAGCCCGCGGCGGCGCTGGTGACCAAGGCGGTGCTGGGCAACCTGGTGGTGTTCGGCTCGGTGAACGCCAACCGGCGGCACTACTACCGGGCGGCCAGAGCCCTCGCGGCAGCCGATCGTGGCTGGCTGGAGCAGCTGATCACCCGCCGGATCGGCCTGGACGATGTACAGGCGGGGCTGCAACGGGCACCCGAGGACATCAAGGTGATCATGGAGTTCGAACAGCCATGACCACCGGCTGCGGCTCCGGGTTCGGCTCCGGCGGAGCCCCGCAGGCACCACCCGCCGTGCGGGTCTGCTCGGCCGGCCGCGGTCTGCTCAGCGAGGGACCGCGGTGGGACGCCGATCGGGCCGAGCTGGTGTGGGTCGACATCCTGGCCGGAGAGGTGCACACCGCTCCCGTCGGCGAGGACGGACGCCTCGGGCCGGTGCGAACCCTGCAGGCGGGACGGCACGTCGGTGCGGCCGCCCCGGCCGGGGGCGGTGGCTACGTGCTGGCCGCGGCCGGCGGGTTCTGGCACGCCGACGGCGACGGCGGGCTGCGCGAGCTGGCCCAACCGGAGGCCGGGCGCACCGACGTGCGGATGAACGACGGCATCTGCGATCCGAAGGGCCGATTCTGGGCCGGCACGATGGCCTACGCCGAGACCCCCGGCGCCGGTCGGCTCTACCGGCTGGAGCTCGACGGCACCTGCACCCTGGTGCTCGAAGGGTTGACCATCTCCAACGGTATGGGCTGGAGCCCGGACGGCGCCACCATGTACCTGTCCGACAGCGGCACCGGCGACATCTTCGCGTTCGACTTCGACCCGGACGGCGGCACCCTGGACCACCGCCGAACGCTCGTGCACGTCACCACGCCCGGCGCCGCACCGGACGGGCGGTCGACGACAACGGCGACGTGTGGGTCGCGCTGTGGAACGGCGGCGCGCTGGCCCGTTACGCCCCCGACGGGTCGCTGCGGGAGACCGTGGAGGTCCCGGTCGACCGGCCCACCTCCTGCGCCTTCGGCGGGCTCGATGGGGCGACGCTGTTCGTCACCACCTCCCGCGACAGTCTCGACCCGGCGGCCCTCGCCCGCCAGCCGCAGGCCGGACACGTGCTGTGCATAGACGGCCTGGGCGTCACCGGGCCGCCCTGCACCCCCTACCGGGGGCCGGTGACTGCGCCATGAAGCTGCTGGTCATCGGCGGGGGACCAGCGGGCAGCTCCGCGGCGCTGCAGGCCCGGGGGCTCGGCGCCGCCGTCACCCTGCTCGAGGCCGAGCAGGTGGGTGGCACCAGCCCCAACCGAAGGCCGGCACCGGTGGGCACCCTGGCCCGCGCCGTCCGGCTGGTCCGCGACTGGTCCTCCTGGGACCAGTTCGGTCTGCGCGGCGACCGCCCGATCCTCGACCTCGACGCCGTGCTCGCCAACGGCTCCCGGGTTGGCCCACCACGCCCACGAGAAGACGGACGTCGCCGGCCTGGTGCGCGGCCTCGGCATCAACCTTTTAGGCGGAGGGAATATCCATGCGAATTGTTGTTGATTTGAATCGGTGCCAAGGGTATGCGCAATGCGTTCCGCTGGCGCCGGAGGTTCTCCAGCTCAGCGGTGAGGAGGCGCTGCTGTATGACCCCAACCCGGCGGACTCGCTGCGCCAGCACGTCCTGCGAGC
>JAODNJ010000448.1 GCA_025465155.1 Frankiales bacterium | reverse complement strand
CGTCCGGCTCGTCCGGTTCGGGTTCGACGACGGCGAGCGGGCGGCCCGCCTGCTGAGCGACCCGGCGCTCGGGCTGTGGGACCTCGACCGCAACGAGCCGGCCGACCCGGAGGCGGGGCCGGTCGTGTCGGCCCTCGCCCGCGCCGGCGATCCCGACCTCGCCGTGCTCTCCCTGCACCGCCTGGTCGAGGCCCTCGACAAGGCCGATCCCGGCGGAGGGGCCGCGGCCGCGCTGCTCGCCCGGCTGCGCGGTTCCGGCCCGTTGCGCGGCCGGCTGCTCGCCGTGCTGGGCGCCAGCTCCGGCCTTGCCGACCATGTGGCGGCCAGCCCCGGCGACTGGACGGTGCTGGACGCCGACGGCCATGCCGTCGGGGTGGGCGCCGTCCGGCCCGCCGCGCATGCGCTCGAGCGGCAGTTCCTGGCCGCCGTGGGAGCCGATCCCGACGACCCGCCCTGGGGGGTGCGCCTCGGCAAGGCGGCCCCCGACGCCTCGCGGGAGCGGATCAGCGCGCTGCGGCTGGCCTACCGGCGGGCGGTCCTCTCGTTGGCCGGCCGCGACCTGGGCGACGGGCTGTCGGCCGAGGACGTCGCCGGGGAGCTCTCCGACATCGCCGCCGCGGTCCTCACCGCCGCCTTGGCCCTGGCGGTCGCCGAGCAGCCGGCCGACGCCGCGGCCTGCCGGCTCGCCGTCATCGGCCTCGGCAAGTGCGGCGGCCGCGAGCTGAATTACGTGAGCGACGTCGACGTGGTCTTCGTCGCCGAGCCGGTCGACCCGACCGACGCCGAGAGCCCGGCGCTGGCCAGCGCCACCAGGGTGGCCGCCGCGCTCATGCGGATCTGCCGCGAGACGGCGTGGGAGGTCGACGCCGCGTTGCGGCCCGAGGGCAAGGCCGGGGCGCTGGTGCGGACAGTCGCCGGTCACCGGGCGTACTACGAGCATTGGGCGAGCACCTGGGAGTTCCAGGCGCTGCTGAAGATGCGGCCGGTTGCCGGGGATCCCGACCTCGGCCGCGCGTACGTCGACGGCCTCTGGCCGATGGTGTGGACGTCGGGCGAGCGGCCCGGCTTCGTCGCCGAGATCCAGGCCATGCGCCGCCGGGTGGAGGAGAACATCCCGCCGGCCCAGGCCGAGCGCGAGCTCAAGCTGGGCCGCGGTGGCCTGCGCGACGTCGAGTTCGCCGTCCAGCTGCTGCAGCTCGTGCACGGCCGCGCCGACCCGTCGTTGCGGGTCGGCGGCACCATCCCGGCCCTCATGGCGCTGTCCGCGGGTGGCTACGTCGGGCGGGCGGACGCCGCGACGCTGGTCGCCTCCTACCGGTTCCTCCGGACCGTCGAGCACCGGCTGCAGCTTCTCCGGCTGCGCCGTACCCACCTGCTGCCCTCCGACGAGCAGCAGCTGCGCTGGCTGGCCCGCTCCCTCGGATACAAGCCGGACCAGCGCGGTGACGCCGTGGCCGTGCTCAGGTCCGAGCTCGCGCTGCACACCCGCGAGGTGCGCCGGCTGCACGAGAAACTCTTCTACCGCCCGCTGCTCTCGGCGGTCGCCCGCGTTCCGGGCGAGCAGCTCCAGCTCGGTTCCAAGGCCGCCGGCGACTGGCTGCGCGCCCTGGGCTTCGCCGACCCGGACGGCGCGCTGCGGCACCTCGCCGCCCTCACCGGCGGGGTGTCCCGGTCGGCGTCCATGCAGCGCTACCTGCTGCCGGTGCTGCTGCAGACCTTCGCCTCGTGTGCCGATCCCGACGCCGGGCTGCTGGCGTACCGGCAGGTCAGCGAGGCGCTCGGGGGGAACCAGTGGTTCCTGCGGCTGCTCCGCGACGAGGGACAGGTGGCCGAGCGGCTGGCCCAGCTGCTCGGCTCCAGCCGGTACGTGGCCTCGCTGCTCACGCACACGCCCGAGGCGCTGCGGATCCTGGCCGACGACGACGAGCTGGAACCCCGCAGCGCCACCTCGCTGGCCGGCGCGTGGCGGGCCGCGGCCGGGCGGGCCCCGGATCCGCAGGCCGGCATCCGCGTGCTTCGCGGCCTGCGCCGTCAGGAGCTGCTCCGGGTGGCCTGCGCCGACCTGCTCGGGCGCCTGGACGTCGTCCGTGTCGGGCACGCCCTGACCGACATCGCCGTCGCGACGCTGCAGGCCGGGCTCGACGTCGCGGTGCGGGCGTACGCGCACGAGACGGGGATCGCCCCGGACGACGTCCCGATGGACCTCACGGTCATCGGGATGGGGCGGCTGGGCGGCGGCGAGATGGGCTACGGCTCGGACGCCGACGTGCTCTTCGTCCACCGCGCCCGGGCCGGCGCGGACGAGGGGAAGGCGGCGGCCGCCGCCAACGCCGTCGCGCACACGCTGCGCCGGCTGCTCGGCGAGCCCGCGCCCGACCCGGCGTTCGACGTCGACGCCGACCTGCGGCCGGAGGGGCGGCAGGGCGCGCTCGTCCGCAGCCTCTCGGCGTTCGGCGAGTACTACGAGCGGTGGGTGTCGGTCTGGGAGGTGCAGGCCCTCCTTCGGGCGGTCCCGGCGGCCGGCGACGCGGAGCTCGGCGCCGCGTTCGTCGAGCTCGTCGACCCGCTGCGCTACCCGGCCGAGGGACTGTCGGCCGAGCAGGTCGCCGAGATCCGCCGGATCAAGGCCCGGGTGGAGCGCGAGCGGCTGCCGCGCGGCGCCGACCCCGCCACCCACACCAAGCTGGGCCGGGGCGGCCTGGCCGACGTCGAGTGGACTGTCCAGCTCCTCCAGCTGGAGCACGCGGCAGAGCTGCCGGCACTGCGCACGCCGTCGACGATGGACGCGCTCGCCGCTCTCAGGGACGCCGGCCTGCTCGAGCCCGAGCAGGCGGACGCGCTGCGGGCCGCGTGGGAGCTGGCCAGCCGCGCGCGCAACGCGATCTTCCTGGTCCGCGGCCGGCCGAGCGACCAGCTCCCACGCCCCGGGCTCGAGCTGGCCGGGGTGGCGCGGGCCTCCGGCTACGGGCCGGACGGCGACGCGGGGCAGTTCGTCGACGACTACCGCCGGACGACCCGGCGGGCTCGCGGCGTGGTCGAGCAGCTGTTCTACGGCCTCACGCCGACCGGCTGATCCCCCGTTCCCGCCGTCCTGCAAGGAACGGCGGAACCCCGGTTCGGGTGACCCGGGTGTGCGCGCCGTCCGCCCGGGGCAGGGCAGGAGCGTGAGCCGATCCCTGCCCGCCGTCCCGGAGGTCCCCGAGGAGGCCGACCCGGCGCCCGACCAGGGCCCGGGCGCGACCATCACCCCCTACCGCGACGGCCCGCTGATCGTGCGCGGGACCTTTCGGCTCACCGACCAGGACGGCGTCGAGATCGACCCCGGCCGCGACACCATCGCGCTGTGCCGCTGTGGCAGGTCGGGCATCAAGCCGTTCTGCGACGGCACGCACAAGCGCTCCGGGTTCTCCGCCGCGAGCGCGCCGTCCCGGCCCCGGCCGGCCGCGCAGCTGCGCAGCAACCCCCGGCCGGACCCCGGCGCCTCCTAGTACCGCGGCTGCCAACGTTTGCCCCGGCGAGGAGGCGCCAACTGTCCCTGAGCGGCCCTGATCCGAAAGTCTCCTCGGCGAGGCGCTGACCAGTACCGTTGCAACCACGAGACGACGCGGTCTCGACCGCCGGCGACCGTCCTCCTCCGCCGCCCGCGGCGATCTCTTTCAGCCCGGAACGGCGCTCCCCAACAGGGGCCAAGGGGACTTCAGGGACACACGGGGCCACCCAGATCTGACTTCATTCGCCTTAGCCTCGGCGCGTGACCCGCTACAGATTCCTCGACGCGATGGGTGATGTCGTGGCCGAGCAAGAGTTCGCCGAGCACGCCCTGGCGCTGGCGTGGGCCGAGGATGACGCGGACG
>JAODNJ010000407.1 GCA_025465155.1 Frankiales bacterium | reverse complement strand
CAGGCAGCTGTAGATGCGGGTCGAGTCGGCGTCCTCGGGCTGCAGGAGGAAGAGGATCGTGGTGACGGCGCCGGACTCCAGGAACTCCAGCCGCAGCCGCAGCTGGAACGGCGCCCGGTAGACGTAGGTGGCGCGGCGTCGCTGGCGCAGCGGCCGCTCCCCGGAGGCCACCGCCGGGTCCTGCGGGTTGTCGCACCACTGCTCCTGGACGCCGGTGAAACCGCCCGCTTCCGGCGTCACCTCGTAAGCCGGGACCTCGGTCTCGTCCGCCGCGCCGAAGGTGTCCGCGTGCACGAACGGGAAGTGCGCCACGTCCAGGAAGTTGTCGGCGAGCGGGCCGGCCGGTCCGTTGGCCCGCTCGGGTGGCAGCCAGCCGGCCACGAAGGAGCGGTCGCCGTCCTCCGGGAACTCGATCGGGACGTCGACCGGCTCGGCAGGCGCCAGCCAGATGAGGCCGAGCCGCTCCGCGACGCCGTAGGCCGGGGGATCGACGGAGAGGCCCGAGGATCCGCGGTGCAGCCGCCAGGTGCGACCGAGCAGCCGGACCTGCAGCCAGCCGCCCCGGCGCAGCTCGACGCCCCGGGCCACCGGGTGCCACGCGTGCTCCAGGGCCGGCTCGAGGTTGCCGAAGACCGGCCCGGACGGGGCGGGTGGAACGGGCGCGGGCTCGGGAACCGGCTCCACGGCGGGTCGCGGAGGCGAGGGCTCAGCGGTCGGCTCGGGCGCCAGCCACACCCAGCCGTGCCGTTCGTCGACGGCCCACGGTCGGTCCAGGTCGGCCCGCGGTGGCGGCGCGCCGTGAGCACCGAGCGACGGGATCTCCGCGCAGCGGCCCTCGGCGTAGAACCGCCAGCCGTGGTACGGGCACCGCAGGGTTCCGTCGACCACCGTGCCGGCCGCCAGCGGCACCAGGCGGTGGGGACAGCGGGCAGGAAAGGCGCTCACTTCTCCGCCCGGCCGCAAGCGGACGACGACGTAGGGCCGGCCGCCGGCGCCGACCGGCACCGGCGTCGTCCCCACCTCGGCGGCCCTGGCCACCGCGAACCAACCCGTCGACCGATCCGTGCTCGCGAGCATGAACCATTGCACCGCGCCGAGGTTGTGAACGGGTTACGGCGACGGGGCGGATTCGCAACGGGTAGCGGGGGAGCAGTGGAGGCTGACGGCGCGGGGACACCTGCGCGGCGAGCCTGCGCGCAGCGGCCCGGCTAGTGTCCGGCGGCGTGGGTGCGCGCATCGTGCTGTTCGGGGCGACGGGCTACACCGGTGCGCGGACGGCGGAGGCACTGGTGGCCCGCGGGGCGCGCCCCGTGCTGGCCGGGCGGAACCCGGCCCGGGTGCGCGCGCTGGCCGACCGCCTCGGGGGGCTCGAGACCGCGCAGGCCGACGTCACCGATCCGGCGTCGGTCCGGGCGCTGCTGGGGACCGGAGACGTGCTGGTCACGACGGTCGGCCCGTTCCAGCAGCTCGGGTGGCCCGCCGTCGAGGCAGCGGTCGAGGCCGGTGCGATCTACCTGGACTCGACAGGCGAGCCGCCGTTCGTGCGCCGGGTGTTCGAGGAGGCCGGTCCGCGCGCGGCCGCCTCCGGGGCCACGCTCGTGCCGGCGTTCGGCCTGGACTACGTGCCGGGCGCGCTGGCCGGCGGCCTCGCGCTGGCGGAGTCCGGCGACCGCGCGCACCGCATCGACATCGGATACGCGCTGGACGGGACGGCGGGGCAGGCGTTCTCGCGGGGCACGCTGGTCTCACTCATGGGCGTGCTGCTGGAGCCTGGCTTCGCGTGGCGCGGCGGCCGGCTGGTGACCGAACCCGCTGCCCGCCGGATGTGGCGGTTCGAGGCGGCGGGGCGGCCACGCCGGGGTCTGTCGGTCGGAGGGTCGGAGCACCTGACGCTGCCCGCGCTGGCGCCGTCCCTCCAGGAGGTCGGTGTCCACCTCGACTGGTTCGGACGGCTGACGCCGGCCGCGCTGCGGCTCTCGCCCCTGACCGCGCTGGCCGGCCGGATCCCGGGCGCCGAGCGGGGCGTACAGCGGCTGGCCGCCACGGTGGGGAGGTGGGTCGGGGAGGCGCCCTCGCCGGACACTCTCGCGAGGGCGCGGACGACGACGGTCGCCGAGGTGCGGGACAGGGCCGGCGCGCTGGTCAGCCGGGTCGAGGTGGCCGGGCCGGAGGCCTACGGGCTGACCGCGTCGCTGCTGGCCTGGGGCGCGACGGCCGCCGCCCACGGCGGCGTGGGTGGCGCCGGGGCACTCGGGCCCGTCTCGGCCTTCGGGCTCGAGCCGCTGACCGCGGGCGCCGCCGAGGCCGGGTTGCGCCGCACATGACCGACTGCGCGTGACGGGTGCGCCGTGAGTCGCGCGATCGCCTGCGTCGACATCGGCTCCACGTACACGAAGGCAGCGCTGGTCGCGCTTCCCTCCGGGGAGCTGCTGGCCGCCGCGCAGGCCCCGACCACCCTCGACGACGTCGTCCGCGGTGTCCTCGCCGCCACCGCCGGCTGGTCCGGCGCCCCGCTGCTCGCCTGCTCCAGCGCGGGCGGGGGGCTGCGGCTGGCCGTCGTCGGCTACGAGGAGCTGATCAGCGCCGAGGCCGGTCACCGCGCCGCGATGTCGGCCGGTGCCCGGGTGGTGCACGTCGCGGTGGGCCGGCTGGACGGGGAAGCGGCGGCGGCGCTGGCGGCCGCCGCGCCGGACGTCGTCCTCCTGGTCGGGGGCACCGACGGGGGTGAGGCCTCCGTGCTGCGGCACAACGCGGAGGTGCTGGCCGGGACGGACGGGTCCGTCCCGGTCGTGCTCGCGGGCAATGCCTCGGTGCGCGAGGAGGTGGCGGCGGTGCTGCGTGCCGGCGGCCTGCCGGTGACAGCGACCGGCAACGTGCTGCCGAACATTGGCCGGCTGGCGCCCGAGCCCGCGCGTGCCGCGATCCGGGCCGTCTTCCTCGAGCACGTGATCGGCGGCGAGCGGCTCTCGACCGATGCCCGGCTGCGGGAGTGGGTGCGCGCGGTGACCCCGGACGCCGTCCTCGAGGGCGTCGCGGTGTTGGCGGGGCTGCGATCGGCCGAACCGGCGCCGGGCGTCGTCGCGGTCGACGTCGGGGGCGCCACCACCGACGTCTACTGCGTGCCGGGAGCGGACGCCGAGCAGGCCACGCTCGGCCGGGAGGCGGTCGGCGTGCCCGCGCGGCGGCGCACGGTCGAGGGCGACCTCGGGGTGGCCGCGAGCGCGGCCGACCTGCGTTCCGCGGCGGCCGCCGAGGGGCTGCCCCCGGTCGCCGACGAGCCGCTCGCGCTCGGCGAGGCCGCGGCGATCGTGGCGCTGCGCCGGCACCTGCGGGCGGAGTCGGCGTACGGGCCCGGCGGGGCGGGGGCGCGGCGGGCGGGGCTCGTCGTGCTGTCCGGTGGGGTCTTCCGGCACGCGGACGCCGAGGCGCTGGACGCCGTCATCGGCCGGCTGACCGCCGACCGCGGGGGCGCGGGGGTCGTGCTCGCCGGCGCGGTCGTCGTCGTCGACCGCCGCTACGTGCTCGCGGCCGCCGGCCTGCTCGCCGCGGAGCATCCCGGCGCCGCGTCGGCGCTGGCGGCGGGTCTGCTCGCCGGCTGAGCGCTCCGGGCCATGCCCTCAGTCGGGGCCGCGGGACCACGGCGTGACGGGACGCGGCCGCCGATCGCCGTCCAGGACGACGTCGACGCGCTCGTCGAAGAAGGCGACGAGGCCGCCGACCGCGGCGGCCTCGGGAAGCGGGTCCTCGTAGGTCCACGCGATGTCGCGGATCTCGCGGCCCCCGACGGTCGCCGAGAAGTAGGACGCGCGGCCCTTGTAGGCGCAGATCGACGTCGTCGCGCTCGGCGTCAGGTCCACGACCACGGCCTCGCGGGGCAGGTAGAACCGGGTCGGGAGCAACGTCTCGAACAGCAGCGTGGGTCCCTCGGACTCGGCGAGCAGGACGCCGTCGCGCTCCAGCCGCAGTGGCCGGGAGCTCGGGAGGATGTCGATGCGGTGGAACGGGTCGCGCGGGTGCCCCATGGCGGGCGCGTCCTCCTCCCACCAGCCGTCGAACGCGGCGAAGTCGAGCAGGACGTATCCCGCCAGGTCCGGGTCGTCCGGGCGGAACGCGGCCCCGGCCCGGTGGTCGGCACCGGCCCGGAGATCGAGCACGGTCCCCTCCGTGGTGTGCGCGAGGAACGGGACCGAGGGATCGAGCACGGGCCGGCGCGACACGTCGGGCATGGGACTGCCGACGTCGTCCCCGGTGGCCGTCGGGGCCGCCCCGGCGAGCAGTTCCGCGGACACGTCCTTCTCGGGTACCGCCCAGGAGGCCACCACGCGGCGGGGCTCCCACACCAGCAGCGCGCTGGTGGAGTCCACCACCGTGCGGCCCCCCACCGAGGCGCGGATCCGCTTCGCCGTGGGCTCGTGCCGCAGCTGCGGCAGGTTGCTCATCAACGCCGTGCGCACCGAAGCGCTCATACCGGCCTCCCAGGTCAGCGCCGGCCCAGCCAAGCACTGCTGGGGGGCGCCGGACACCCCATCCCGTCCGCGACAGCCGCCCGCCCGCGGCGACGGGCCGGTCAGCCGACGCGGATGCCGAGCTGGGCGGCGAGCCCCTCGGCCCAGCCGGCCAGCTGCTCCCGGTTGATGACGCACCCGGGCAGCCCCGTGACGCCGTCGAGGCGGGTGACCTCGGCGCCGCGCAGGTCGACGTCCCTGTTCCGGCTGCCGGACAGCACGAGCGACCCGATCTCGGCGCCGGCGAAGCGGAGATCGCGCGAGTCGGCGCCGGTGAGGTCCAGCTCGCCGATCCGGCAGCCGGCGAAGGTGACGTCGACCAGCGTCGCTCCGCGCAGGTCCAGGAAATCGACCTTCACATCGTGCAGCAGGACCCGGGTCAGCTCCGCCCCGTGTGCCGTCAGGGCGCCGAGCCGGCCACCGGTGAGGACGACGTCGAGCCAGGTGGCGTCGACGAACGACGCCGCGGTCGCCCGGACGTCGGCCAGCCGGCAGGTGGTGAAGCGTGCCCGGTCGAAGGGCACGTCGTCGAGGTCGCAGTCCACCAGCTCGCATTCGAGGAACCGGGTGCCGGTGGCGTCACCGGTGAGGTCGAGACCGGCGAAGCGGAGGCCGTCAGAGGTCGTACCGCCCGCGAGCTCGGGGCCCGGGGCGTCGTCGAGCTCGGGCAGCAGGGCATCGAGGTCGTCGGCGTCGATCGGCACGCGCGGGCTCCTCCCCAGCCGGTCGGGGCCAGCATGCCAGCGAGGGCCGACAGCCGGTGAGCCGTGGCCGCAGTCGGTCAGCCGGCCGCGCGGAAGGTGCGCCGGTAGGCCAGAGGGCTGACCCGGCGGCGCGCCGAGAAGTGGTGCCGGAGCGTGTCCGCGCTGCCCAGACCGCAGCGGTGCGCGACCTGCTCCACGCCCAGGTCGGTGTCCTCGAGCAGGCGCTCGGCCAGGGACAGCCGCTGGTCCAGCAGCCACCGGTGCGGCGTCGTCCCGGTCGTGGCGCGGAACCGCCGGGCGAAGGTGCGCGGGGACATGAGGGCCCGCGCGGCCAGTGTCTCGACCGGGAGCGGGCCGGCGAGGTGTCGCTGCGCCCAGTCCAGCAGCTCGCCGAGGTCGGCGCCGGCGGTGCCAGGGACGGGGCTCTCCACGAACTGCGCCTGGCCGCCGGACCGGTGCGGGGCGACGACCATGCGCCTGGCCAGCGCGTTCGCGACGCCCACGCCGTGTTCCTCGCGGACCAGGTGCAGGCAGGCGTCGATGGCCGCCGCCGTTCCGGCGCTCGTGACCACGGGGCCGTCCGCCACGTAGAGCACGCCCGGATCGACGTCGACGCGGGGGAACTGCGCGGCGAGCGCCTCCGCGTAGCGCCAGTGGGTGGCCGCGCGCCGACCATCGAGCAGTCCCGCTCCGGCCAGGAGGAACGCGCCCGAGCACACCCCGAGCACGCGCCCACCGCGCCCCACGGTCCGGCGCAGCGCGGCGACGAGGGGTTCCGGCGGTGGCACGGCCTCCGGGCTCCACGACGGGACGGCGACGAGGTCCGCGACGGCGAGTCGATCGATCCCGTGCTCGGCGTGGATGGCGTAGCCGGAGCTGGTGGCGAGCCGGCCGGGCCGCAGCGCACAGACGGCGAAGTCGTAGCGGGGCAGGCCGTCACGGCTGCGGTCCAGCCCGAAGACCTCGGACAGCACGCCCAGCTCGAAGGCGGCCACCGGCTCCGCGACGACGACGGCGACGGAGGTGGGCACCGCCGCAGTCTGGCAGTTTCTGCCCGGACGGCGACAGTCCTGCCACTGGCCCGGGACGCGTGGGCCGATCAGGCTGACGGCATGACCCTGGACAGTGAGCGGCAGGTCTCCCCGCCGGCCGGTGCCGGCACGGCCGATGTGGCCGCGGTGGCCCACTTCGCTGCCCGGCTCCGGTTCGAGACCGATCCGTCCGATGTCGCGGCGGCCCGGGCCGCCGGCGACGGCCCTCTGGTGATCGACGTCCGCAGTCAGGTGGCCTGGGACCAGGGCCACCTGCCCGGCGCCCGCCACGTCCCGCTGGCGGAGCTGACCGGACGGCTGGCCGAGCTGCCGCCGCCCGAGGACGACCCGCAGCTCGTCGTCTACTGCTGGGGCCCGGGCTGCAACGGCTCCACCCGGGGCGCGCTCGCGCTGAGCCTGGCCGGCTACCGCTCCGTGCGCGAGATGATCGGCGGCTTCGAGTACTGGGCCCGGGAGGGCCTGGCGATCGAGACGAGCGCGGGGCGGACCCGTCGTCCCGTCGACGAGCTCACCGCGCCGGCGTCCCACCCTCGTTCCCTCGGCTGAGGGGCCGTCCCATCCGTGGGACGATGGCCTGGTGATGCCGCAGCAGGTTCCCACCGTCCCCGCCCGCGAGCTGCCGGAGGACGCCGTCGTCCTGGATGTGCGTGAGGACGACGAGTGGGTGCAGGGACACATCGTCGGCGCCGTCCACATCCCGATGGGCGACGTCCCCTCCCGCCTGGAGGACCTCCCCGAGGGCGATCCGCTCTACGTCACCTGCCGCGGCGGCGGCCGCTCGGCGCGGGTGGCCGCGTGGCTCAACCAGAACGGCTACGACGCGGTGAACGTCGGCGGCGGCATGGGTGAGTGGGAGGCGGCCGGGCGGCCCATGGTGAGCGAGACCGGCCAGCCCCCCTTCGTGCGTTGACCCGCTAGGAGTCGAGCTGGTACTCGGCGAAGCGGCTGCGCAGGTCCTTCTTCGAGAACTTGCCGACGCTGGTCTTGGGCACCTCGTCGATGAACTCGACGGCGTCCGGCAGCCACCACTTGGCCACCAGCGGCTCGAGGTGCTCCATGATCTCCTCGGCGGTCGCGGTCTCGCCCTCCTTGAGGACGACGCAGGCCAGCGGCCGCTCGTCCCACCTCGGGTGCGGGATGCCGATGACCGCCGCCTCCTTCACCTTGGGGTGGCTCATGATCGCGTTCTCGAGATCGACCGAGCTGATCCACTCACCGCCGGATTTGATGAGGTCCTTGGTGCGGTCGGCGATCCGGATCGACCCGTACTCGTCCATCGCCGCGACGTCGCCGGTCCGCATCCAGCCGTCCTCGGTGGTCAGCACCACTCCGGGGTCAGGGTTGTAGTAGTCCTTCGCGCACCAGGGCCCGCGCACCTGGAGCTCGCCGGTGGCCCGGTCGTCCCACCGCTGCGGCTCGAGGGTCTCGGCGTCGACGATCCGCGCCTCCACACCGAGGAACGGGATGCCGGCGCGGGCCCGCTGGGCGGCCTTCGTCTCGTCGTCGGCGTCCAGGAACCGGCGCGGGAGGACGCCTGACGACGCGACCGGGTGCGTCTCGGTCATGCCCCACGCCTGCAGGATGGGCAGCCCCACCTGCTCGCGGTAGGCCTCGCTCAATGCCTTGGGCACCGCCGAGCCGCCGCAGCCGATGTCACGCAGCTTGTGCTCGCGGCCCTTGAGGTAGGGCAGCACGCCTTGCCAGATGGTCGGCACACCCGCGGTGAAGGTGACGCCCTCGTCGATGATCAGGTTCGCGATCGACTCCGGCTGCATCATCGAGCCGGGCAGGACCAGGGAGGCGCCCGAGGCGGGCGCGGCCTGCGCGATGCCCCACGCGTTCGCGTGGAACATCGGCACGACCGGCATCGCGACGTCCCTGATGCCCAGGCCGAAGGCGTTGGGCGCCATCACGCCCATGGTGTGCAGGAACGTCGAGCGGTGCGAGTAGACGACGCCCTTCGGGTTTCCCGTCGTGCCGCTCGTGTAGCACATCGACGCCGCCGAGTTCTCGTCCGCGACGTAGAAGTCGACCGGGTCCGCGTCGGCCAGCAGCGTCTCGTAGTCGAGCACCCGGGGGTCGTCGGGGATCTCGTTGGCGCCGCCGTCGTCCATGACGACGACGTGCTGCACGGTCTTCATCGTGTCGATCAACGGCCAGAGCAGCGGCAGGACCGTGCGGTCGACGAAGACGACCTCGTCCTCGGCGTGGTTGGCGATGTAGGTCAGCTGCTCCGGGAAGAGCCGGATGTTGAGCGTGTGCAGGACGCGGCCGCCGGCCGGTGCGGCGAAGTAGAGCTCCAGGTGCCGTTGGCTGTTCCAGCCGAAGGTGCCCACCCGCCCGTCGGCGCTGATCCCCAGCGTGTCGAGCACGCCGCCCAGCTTCCGGGTCCGCTGCGCCCATTCGGCGTAGGTGCTCCTGGTGACCCCGTCGGGCCCGGCGGTGGCGATGGTCCCGTCGCCGTAGTGCTGTTCGACGTGCCGGAAGATCGCGTCGATCGTGAGGGGATAGTCCTGCATCAAGCCACGCATGGCCGCATCGTGCCAGTGACCGGCCTCACGATCTAGCCGGGCACAAGCGGGCGTCCCGGTGTCAGGCGTAGGCGCCGCGGGAGGCATCGATGAGGGCCAGCAGCCCGTCCTCGGGCGCGTAGCGGGTCTGCTCGACACCGCTCGTGCTGCCGAGGAACCAGACGCCGGTACCTGTGACGTCCGGCAGGGCGAGCTGCAGACCGGGGCCGTTGGCGCCGTCGCAGCCGCTGAGCACGGCGCCCGGTGCGGCGTCGGGAACGTCCAGGGCGGGGGCGACGTCACCGCCGGCGCAGTAGGTGGCCCGCTGCAACAGGGTGGAGACGGTGCCCTGCTCGAACTCGACGGTCAGGAAGAAGCGCTGCGCCGTGGGCTGGTTGGGGATCCACGGCACCGGCACCCAGGTGCAGCCGCCCTGCGGCAGCGTGCCGAAGACGTAGGTCCACCGCCCCCCGCCGAGGATCTGCGCCAGCCGGGCCGCGAGGTGGGGGCAACCGTCGATCTCGCGCGCGTAGGACGGCGTCCCTCCGGCCCACTTCTTCCAGGCCGTCGGCGCGGTGAGCGACACCCCGGTCGGCAGGCGGGCGCCGAGGTCGGCCAGTTTCCGGCGGGTGGCGTCCCGCTGGGCCGCCGTCATGGCCAGCGGGTTGGCGGGGGCAGTGCTGGCCGGGGTCGGTGTGGGTGTCGGGGACGCCGTCGAGGCGACGGTGGCCCGCAGCGCTGCCGGGGTCGCGGCGGCCCCCGGAGCCGGCCCCATGACGGGCCGGGACGGCATCGCCGAGCCGACCACGAGGACGAGGAGGACGACGGCGGCGCCGGCAAGGACCGCGACCGGGGTCCAGCGCAGCACGCTGTGCCGGGCGGGCGGTGCCTCGAGCCCGGCGAGTGTCGCAGGGAGCAGCTCCGGGCCCACGGCGTGTCTGCGCTCCTCCCCTCGGCTGCACCGTCACTCGGCAGCCGCCGGCACGTTCGTGACCGTCCGGGGGGTCCGGTGTCCGCCGTCGTCCCACGCGACCCACGGCGTCACGGGCACCACCATCCCGGCGGACGCGTGGGGCCACCCACCTACGCTCGACGGCATGGCCCGTTCCGCGACCCGCCGCCGTCCCTCTGCTCCCGCCGCAGCCGCGAGCGCGGTCAACCCGAAGGCGCCGTGCCCGTGCGGCTCGGGTCGCCGGTACAAGCACTGCCACGGGTCGGCCTACACGCCGCCGGTGACCCGGCCCTTCGCGGGTCTCCCGGGCGAGCCGGACTGGGTGGCGCTGCGGGAGCTCGTGCCGGCGGCGACCGCGCACCTGACGACGGCGGACGGCCGCGACGTGACCCTGGCCAGCGTGCTGCCCGGCGGCGTCCCGGCGCTGGTGCGGGAGAACGGCGAGATCCTGCTCGGCGTGCAGCTCCAGACCTCGTCCGACGACGTCAGCCGCGACCTGGGGACGGCGCTGGCTGCCGCGCTGGAGGCCCCGGCCGGCGCCCCGGTCGACCCCGGGCCGATCGGCGCCGCCGGTTCGGCGGGGCCGCGGCTGCAGGAGCTGCTGGACCCGAGCGTGCCGCTGGACGTGACCGTCCACCAGGACTTCGGTTTCTGGTTGGAGGGGGTCGAGGCGGCGGAGACCGCGCTCGCCGGGCTGGAGCAGGCCAACGAGGCGGTGCTCCCGACCGAACGGCTGGCCGGACTCGGTGCGGCCTACTGGGTGCGGCCCGGCAACGAGCGGGCTCATCTGCGCTGGGTCCGGCCCGACGACGAGGAGCCGCTTCTCGACGCGCTGGCCCGGCTGCGTGCGTCGGAGCAGCTGACCCTCGGTGAGGGGACGCGGTACGCCGGGGCCTTCCGCGCCCACGGCCTCGTCGTCCCGGTGTGGGACCTGCCCGCCGACACCCCGGCCACCGACTGGACCGGCCCGGCGACCGAGTTCGAGGCCCGGCTGCAGCAGGCGCTGGCGGAGAAGACCCCGCTGACGGCCGACGAGCGCCGCGCCCGCGCCGGCCTCCTCTCCCGCCAGGTGACCCTCCGCTGACCTAGAGGGGGTCGCGGGAGACGGGGCAGGACATGCACCGCGGGCCGCCGCGGCCGCTGCCCAGCTCCGAGCCCGCGATCGGCACCACCTCGATGCCGGCCGCCTCCAGCGCCGCGTTGGTCACCGTGTTGCGCTCGTAGGCCACGGTCAGCCGCGGGGCCAGGGCAAGGGTGTTGTTCCCGTCGTCCCACTGCTCGCGCTCGGCGGTGACGGGGTCGAGGCCGGTGTCGATCACCCTGAGCGGGCCGACGCCCATGGCGGTCGCGGCGGCGTCGAGGAAGGGCTCGGGGCCGTGGACCTCGAGCTCGGCGAGGTCGGCGTCGTCCGGCCGGTCGTCCGTCGCGGTGACCGTCCAGGCCACCAGCGCATCCGCGACGGCCGGATACATGACGAACGCGTCGACGTCGACCATCGTGCAGATGGTGTCCAGGTGCATGGTGGCCCGCTGCTGGGCGATCGGGACGGCGAGCACGGTCCGCGCCAGCCCGCGGGCGATGACCCGCCGCGCCAGCCGTTCGGCGCCGCCGGGCGTCGTCCGCTCCCCGACGCCGACCGCCACCACGCCCTCGGCCAGGAGCAGCACGTCCCCGCCTTCGAGGTGCTCGAGGCGCGAGGAGTAGAGCTGCTCGGCCCCGGCGAAGCGCGGGTGGTGGGTGTAGACGGCGGCGGTGATCGTGCTCTCCCGGTGCCGGGCGGGCATGGCCAGGGAGGTCACCGCCACCTCGTCGCCCACCCACACCGACGAGTCACGGGTGAACAGCAGGTTGGGCAGCGGCGGGACGATGAAGTCGGCGCGGTCCATCAGCTGGTAGGCCAGGCCGTGCCCGCCGCGGATCTCGTCGTGCGCGAGGCCGGCGATCAGGGCGGCGGCCAGGTCGTCGGGCGCGAGGCCCTCGAGGTGGGTGACGGCCGTGCGCTGCAGGGTCGCGCCGAGCCGCGGGTCGTCGACCGCGGCGGTGATCAGCTCGGCCCGCGCGGAGGGGAACGCGAGCACCTCGGTGAGCAGGCGGTCCAGGTACAGCACCTCGACGCCGCGGTCGCGGAGCGCGTCGGCGAAGGCGTCGTGCTCCTCCTGGGCCCGTGCGACCCACGGCACGCCGTCGAACAGCAGTTGGTCGTTGTTGCGCGGGGTCAGCCGCGACAGCTCGGGGCCGGGGCGGTGCAGCAGCACGGTCCGCAACCGGCCGACCTCGCTCGTCGCGCCGGGAGGTGGGACCGCCGGGGGCGCTGCGGGGGCGGTCGGGGCGGCGTCCGTCATGCCGGAAGGCTGGCACAGAGCCCTGGCCGATCGCCCCTCCGCGGCCCGAACGCGCTGGATAGTGTGCGCCCCGTGGACCTCTTCGACCTGACCGGCAAGGTCGCCGTCGTCTCCGGCGGCACCCGCGGCATCGGCCTGATGATGGCCCGCGGCCTCCTGCAGGCTGGGGCACGCGTCTACCTCAGCTCCCGCAAGCCCGAGGCCGGCGAGCAGGCGCGCGCCGAGCTGTCCCGCTTCGGCACCGTCCACTCCGTCCCCGCGGACCTCGCGCGGGAGGAGGAGTGCGTCCGCCTGGCCACCGAGGTGGGCCGGATGGAGGACCAGGTGCACATCCTGGTCAACAACGCCGGGGCCACCTGGGGGGCGCCGCTGCAGGAGTTCCCCGAGTCGGGGTGGGACAAGGTCCTCGACCTCAACCTCAAGGCCCCGTTCTTCCTCACGCGGGCGTTCCTGCCGCTGCTCGAGGAGGCCGGGACGGACGACGACCCGGCCCGGGTGGTGAACGTCGGCAGCATCGACGGGCTGCACGTGCCCCCGATGCACACGTACTCGTACTCGTCGAGCAAGGCGGCGCTGCACCACCTCACCCGCGTGCTCGCCAAGGAGCTCGGCCCCCGGCGGATCACCGTCAACGCCGTCGCCCCCGGCCCGTTCGAGTCCAAGATGATGGCGGCCACCCTGGACGCCTTCGGCAAGGAGATCGCCGCCCGCTCGCCGCTGGGGCGCATCGGCCGGCCCGACGACATGGCCGGCGTCGTCGTCTTCCTGTCCAGCCGGGCCGGCTCCTACGTCACCGGCGCCGTCCTCCCCGTGGACGGCGGTATCGCGACCACCCGCT
>JAODNJ010000391.1 GCA_025465155.1 Frankiales bacterium | reverse complement strand
AGCCCCACTGCTGTGCTTGGGGGCGCACGCGCCGAGCAGGACGCACGCGACCAGGCCGACGGCCGCAACGCATCGCCCCGCTCTCGACCGGAGCCGGGACAGGGACATCGGGCGATCACCTCGGCCTGGCGGAGAGGGCGGGGAAGCATCCCTTCCGGAACCGAGCGTCCCATTGCCCGGGCCCGACGATCGGCTGTCCCGGTGTGCGACAACGGCTGTTGGGCGCGTCGGTTCAACGAGTCGCCAGGGCGGCTGCGGACGGTGAATCGCTGCATACCGAGCAAGCGCTGCTGCCGAACAGGTCCGCCGCAACGCGCAGGCGGCGCTTGGCCTGCTCTGGGCGTGAGTTCCTACCGTGCTGGGATCCGCGCCGGGTTGAACGTCGACGACGTCGAGCAGTTGGCGGTATCCGCTCGGACGCCGGATGCCCACCGTCAGGCAGCGGCGAGGCTCCTGTCCTGGGCGGAGGAACGACACCGGCAGGACGAGCTCACGCCTGCCGATTTGATATCCGACGCCGCGTGGCACCTCGACCAGGCCGGTGACAAGGACTCCGCGCTCACGCTGCATCGGCGGGGGGTCACGGCCGAGGGGACGACGACGCCGGACGCCCGACGCACCCTGGCCGCGGCACTGCTGGACGCAGGCCGGGCAGACGGGGCGCGGCAGGTGGCGGACGATCCCCGCCGCTCGGGCCCGCGCATCATCAACATCGCCGGCATGGCGGAGGTGTTCGAGCTCGTCGGCGACCTGCAGTGGGCGCACCGCTGGGCCGCCATGGGGGTCAACCGTCTCGACCTGGCCACCGAGGAACACTTGATCGAGGACGTGGAGGTCGAACTGCTGCTGAACGTCCGGCGACGCGTGCGCCAGGCGCTCGGCTTCCCGCCCGACGCCTTCGACGAGTTGGGGGACTAGCTACTAGCCATCACGTCGAAACCGCACGCGCTGAGCAGTCTGATCCACGGCGTCGACGCGCCAGCCCGCGGACATCCAGGCAGTCGCTTGGACATGAGTCTCGTCGTTCGCCCAAGCGGCCCGAGTGGGCCGTGGGAGCCGCCCACGAGGCCGTGGGCCCGCCACTAGATGTACTGACCCGCAGCGTTGTTGACGCAGCTGATGGGTGAGCGGCCGCCGATGCCCAGGTATGGCCGGTTCAGGTTGTAGTGGTTGAGCCAGGTCGGCAAGAGGGCGGCACGGTCGTCGTTGCTGGCGAAGATGCGGGAGTAGGCCCACTCGGCTCCCAGGGTGCGGTTGAATCGCTCGACCTTCCCGTTGGTCCACGGGCAATGGGGCCGGATGAACTTGCGGTTCGCGCCGATCCCTTCGGCGGCCGCGGCGAAGTCCCGGGAGATCCGGTAGTTCTTCGCGTTGTCGGTGATGACCCGCTCGATCCGATCGATACCGTGGGCGGCGTAGAAGGCCGCGGCGCGGGTGAGGAAGCCGGCGCAGGTGGCGCCCTTCTCGTCGCCGAGGATCTCGGCGTAGGCCAGCCGTGAGTGGTCATCGACGGCGGCGTGGACGTAGTCGTAGCCCAGGCCACGGCGGGCGGCGGGACGGGCTCCCCGGCCGTGTGCACGCCACCCGCCGCCGTCGGGGATGCGCCCGAGTTTCTTCACGTCGACGTGCACCAGCGCTCCGGGCCGGTCATGCTCATAGCGGTTGGCGCTGCGCCGCGACGCCCGGATGACTTGTCCGGTCACCGGATCACAGGCGGCCAGCGGCGGGGTCCGATGGCGGCGCAGCACTCGCCCGACCGTCGAGGCCGGCACCTTCAGCTGCGCTCCGATCGCGACCGGCCCACGACGGGACAGGTGCCGGGCGATCCTGATCCGGGTCTCGGCGCACGCCGGGGTTCGCCTGGGGTGACTACGGGCGCGGCTGGGCCGGTCGATGAGTCCGGGCCGGCCCTCGTCCTGCCAGCGGCGCCACCACTTGTAGGCGCAGGCGCGGGAGACTCCCATCTCGGCCGCCACATGCGCGGGTGGGCGACCGGTAGCGATGCGCCCAACCATGATCAACCGCCCGGCTGGAGTCAGGCGGGCATTAGCGTGGGACACGAACGACCTCCGTGGTCGGTATGGATGCCCTCAGACAGCTCCACACCAGACCCGGAGGTCGTTCCTACGTCAACAACGGTCTTGGTCAGTACAACTAGAGCGACGAGCAACGGTTCGGCCAAGAGATCGCCTACTGGGCGCCGCAGTTGACGTCACGTACAGCGTGCTCGGCTGGGTGCGCCCGGAGTCGGGCGTCCGTCGGTGGGTCGACGAGGGCCGTCCTACCGACGGCGCAGCCGTGACCGCTCTCGATCGCTAGTAGGGCGAGGACGCGCGTCCCACAGGACGCTGGTTCAGCGGACTTGACCCGGTCGACACCGCTGTCACGAACTCGGCTCGCCGTCCCAGAGATGCCATTGGGGTCCTGTGACACAACAGGCCCTATTCCTCGAAGTTCTGCAGCGCCGTCACTGGCCTTCGCGGTTGGCTCCCCAAGCCGACGGGCTCGAGGGCCGAACCCGGGTAGGGCACCTGGTGGCTGGCTTCAGATATATCCGGGCCACTTGATCTCATCGACCGACGCCTACGGTGAAACATTGACCGCAGGAGCCCCAGATGCCGCAGCCTCACCAATTCGGACAAACCGTGTCTCGCAATCCTCGGGTGCGCGACTCCCACCGCTTAGCGTCGGGGAGACTGCGTTCGGTGGCCAACTCGGCAGACGTCGTCGGACCGGTCATGACCCATGGCCCGGCCACTGTCATCGGGGACGAGTGAGGCAAGCGTGAACAACCAGCGATGGGCCGGGTCCGACGGCGAGGTCGGCGGGGCGGTCGTCACAGAAGCCCGCCAGTGCCTCGACGCCTATCGGGCAAAGCCGAACCTGGTCGAGCAGGATGCCGGAATCGAGATCTCGAACGTCGAGGGCGGATACGGCCGTAAGCAGCTCCACGAGCTGCTCCAGAACGGTGCCGACGCCATGATCTCGAGCCCGGGGCGCATCTCGGTCGTCCTGACCGGGTCAACTCTCTACTGCGCCAACGAGGGCCAGCCGCTCCGCCCCTCGGGCGTCTCAGCTCTCATGGCCTCTCACCTGTCCACCAAGCGCAGCGACCAGATCGGTCGCTTCGGCCTCGGGTTCAAGTCCGTGCTCGTACTCAGCGACGCCCCGGAAATCATCAGCACCTCAGGCTCTCTTCGCTGGGATCGGGCCCAGGCGCGGCGCCGCATCCTCGAGGTGGTCCCGACGGCGAAGCGCACTCCGGTGCTCAGGCTGGCGGAGCCGATCGACGCGGAGAACGCTGCCAGCGACGACCTCGTGCTGACCGAGCTCATGGAGTGGTGCACCACGGTCGTGCGTCTTCCGCT
>JAODNJ010000336.1 GCA_025465155.1 Frankiales bacterium | reverse complement strand
TCATCATGATGAAGGCGATGCCGCCCGCGCTGGCGGCCTCGTCTGCCGGGCTCCTCGACGGGTCGGTGTCGGTCTCCGCCTACACGAAGGCCGCGAAGGGTTTGGGTGGCGAGCAGGCCGCGATGGCTCTGCAGTTCCTGGGCCTGTACAAGTCGTCGGCCGGGTTCTCGAACATCTTGAAGACCGGCGGCCCCGCCGTGCAGACCTACATCGGCGCCCTCGGGAAGGCTGTGGGCACCTCTGAGGGCCTGTCGGTGGCGTTGCAGCTGACCGGGGAGAACGCGGCCGGGGCGAATAAGGCGATCGACGCCGTCGCGAAGGCGTCAGGCCAGGCCGACGGTTCAATCCGGGGCTGGGATGAGGTCCAGGGCAACTTCAACCAGCGGCTCGCAGAAGCGGAGCAGGGCGCGAAGTCGTTCGCGATCGAGGCCGGGCAGCATCTGCTGCCGATCCTCACCAACGTGCTCGGCTACGTGCAGGACCACGGCCCGGCGGCGATGCATGACCTGGGGGCTGCCTTCCACGCCGCGGAGGTGGCTGCTGGGCCGCTGATCGCCGCCGGTGGCGGTGTCCTACACGTGTTCCAGGAGCTTCCTGGGCCGATGAAGGACGTCGTCGTCGCCCTGGCGGCCTTGAAGGTCGTCTCCTCGGTGGGCCTGTTCGACCGGACGAAGGCGGACGGCACCGCGACGTCGGTCGGCCGGCTGTCCGCGGCAGTGAAGACCGCCGCGGTCTCGGTCGGCTCCCTGTCCAGCGAGATGAGCGTGCAGCAGGCGCTATTCGCCGCGGAGGCCCGGGACGCGGAGCTCGCGGCCTCTGGGGTCGGCAGCCTGAACCGGGCGCTGGGAGCGACCGCCGTCGCTGCGGACGCCGCCGACGCTGGCCTGACCCGCGTGCAGATGATGCTCCGCGGCTACGACGTCGCCCTGGCGGAGACCGTCGTCGCGCAGGACGCCGCGAACACCGGTCTGGGCCGGATCGGCGCTGGCGGAGCAACCCTGGCTGCGCGTGGCTTCTCGGCCGCGAAGACGGCCGGCTCAGGTCTGCTGTCGATGCTGGGCGGCCCGTGGGGTGTCGCGATCATCGGCGCCACCGTAGGCATCGGCGCCTTCACCTCGGCGATCCAGAACCACAACAAGGAGGTCCAGGCCGACACCGACCAGGTGACGTCCTGGTACAAGGCGATGGCCGGCGGCGGGCGGGGCGCCGTGGACGCGATGGGGCAACTGCGCAGCAAGCAACTGGAACTCGCTGCCGCTCAGGCGCACCTGAACGACCTGGAGACCCAGTCGAATGACCCGCTGCTCCGCCTCAGCCGTAGTCACGCCGCGCTGGGTGTCGCGATCGGTGCGCAGAAGCAGAAGATCGGCGAGCTGTCCGGGGAGGTCGTCAAGGGCAAGAAGGCGTGGGACGACTACTGGAACTCCCTGACGCCACAGCAGCAGGCCGCGCAGACCGTTGCGGCGGATGAGGCCAACCTGGCGCTGGCTCTCCAGCAGCACGGTGCCGCCAGCACCGAGGTGAAGAACGCGACCGCGGACTACAACGCGGCCCTGGAGCACCAGAAGCAGCTGACCGGCCAGCTCACCGCCGCCGAGCAGACGCAGATCGACAAGATCAACCAGTTGGCGACCGTCCAGCTGTCGGCGGTGTCCTCACAGCTGGGGGCCGCGCAGGCGCAGTCCAGCCTCGACGATGCGCTTGCCCAGTACAACAAGGACTCCGGCGACGGGCAGCACTCCACCCATCAGCTTGCGGCCGAGTCGAACAGTCTCGCGGCGCAGGCGATCAGCACGGCGCAGGCAGTGGCGAAGCAGGCCGTGGACCAGGCCGCCGCGAACGGCCGGACCGATGACGGCACCCTCGCGAACTCGGTGATGCTCGCCTCTCTTCGGCAGTACGCGACGCACATCACCGGCCCGGGTCACGACGCACTCGTCAAGGCCATCAACGACCTCCAGCACACCACCATCGCGACCGGCAACGTGCAGGACGCCGTCAGCAAGATGGGCCTCAACGTCGAGGCGACATGGGACAAGAACACCCGGGTCATCAGCGGCGCGACCGACCAGCAGATCAAGGACCTGCAGAACCTCGGCATCAAGGTCACCCATTTGCCGAAGGGCAAGATCGTCGTCTCCACCGACACGGGCCCGGCCCGCGCAGAACTCGACCGGCTGATCGCCATCTACAAGGGCACGACCCTCACCCTCGCCGGGAACTACCACGTGGCGGGCCTCAACGGTCAACCCGGCGGCACCCAGACGAAGGCCACGGGTGGGCCGATCATCGGCCCCGGTACTGGAACGTCGGACTCTGTGCTCATTGCCGCGTCGAACGGCGAGCACATGTGGACGGCCGCGGAGACCGCAGCCGCGGGGGGTCACGCCGGGGTGGCCGCGCTCCGGAGGGCTGTCCTGGCCGGCGGTGGCGGCCGGGCCGCGGGTGGCCCGATCGGGCACTTCGACATGTACGACACGATGCCGGCTCGCCTGTCGGCGTCGGCGATCCGGCAGGCTGAGGCCAGCATCCGCTCGCTCGCAGCCGCAGCTA
>JAODNJ010000329.1 GCA_025465155.1 Frankiales bacterium | reverse complement strand
CGTCCCGGCCGCTGGACCGCCACCGGCCGCTGTGGGAGATGTATCTGGTCGAGGGGCTCACCGGTGATCGGGTGGCCGTGGTGACGAAGACCCATCCAGCGCTGATCGACGGCCTCAGTGCCATCGATATCGGCCAGGTCCTGCTGGATGTGACACCGCAGGCGCCGGCCGCCGAGCCGGACGAATGGCAGCCACGTCGGGCGCCGCGCTGGCCCGCACTGGTGGGGCAGGCGCTGGGGGAGTACGTCCGCCGCCCCTCGACCGCCGCGGAGACGGCGCGCGCCGCCGTGACCGACTTCCGCTCGACCGCCGCACGGGTGACGGGGGCCGCGGCGGACGTACTCCGGGCGACCCGCTCTGCAGCGTTCCCCGCGCCGCCGAGTCCGCTGAACAGCACGAGCGGCCCCCAGCGCCGGGTTGCGGTGGCCCGCGCCGACCTCGACCAGGTCAAGCGGGTGCGCGCCCTCCACGGAGGGACGGTGAACGACGTCCTGCTCAACGTCGTGACCGGGGCCCTCCGCGAATGGCTGCTCTCACGAGGGGAGCCGGTGGTCGCGGCGACGTCCGTTCGCGCCCTCCTGCCCGTGTTGGTGCAGGGACAGGACGCGCTCCCCGGCGGGCGGGTCTCCTCCCACCTCGTGGATCTCCCGGTCGGGGAGCCGAATCCCCGGGTGCGCCTGTCCCGGCTCAGCTATGCCATGCGTGGAGTCGTGGAGGACGGCCAGTCGGTGCGTGCCGATGCGCTCGTGGCGCTCACCGGCTTCGCGCCGCCGACCTTGCACGCGCTCGGCGTCCGCGCGGCCCGCAGCCTCTCCCGGCGGTTGTTCAATCTCGTGGTCACCAACGTTCCGGGGCCGCAGGTGCCCCTCTACGCCGCCGGCAGCCGCATGCTCGAGGTCTTCCCGGTCGTTCCGCTGGTCCGTGGCCAGGGCTTGTCGATCGGCATGACGAGTTATGACGGCCGGGTCTTCTTCGGGCTCAACGGGGACCGGGACAGCGTCGGTGACGTCGGGCTGCTCGCCGACCTCATCGAGCAAGAGGTGGTTCTGCTTCTGCAGGATGCCGCCTGAGTCCCGGGCCTGCGCTGGGGGCCTGAGCATCGGGGGGTGAGTCGAGGGGCTGAGTCCGGGCCGCCGGCCAGGGTCCGCGGGTCAGCGCGGGTACGGTCGCTCCGCCACGACGAAGGGAGCCCGCCGGGTGCGCGTCTACCTGCCCGCCACGACCACGATTCTGCGCAGCCTCGTGGAGGACGGCCGGCTGACCGGCCCGCTGACGGGGTTTGCCGTGACCCCGGACCTCCGCGGCTTCTACGCTCGCAGCGACGCCGAGGCCGACAGCGAGGAGTTGGAGTACGCGGCGCTGCTCGCGGCGGCCCGGGCCGGCCTGCGGTTGCTCGACATCGACCCGTTCGCTGCCCGGCGCCGCGTGGTGGTTTCCGCCGACGTCCCGGACGCCGCGGTCGCGCCGGTCGACGATCCGGACACGGACGCGGGTGCGGTGCGGGTCGCGGCCGACGTTCCCCTCGCAGACGTCGTCAGCGTCCACATGGATGACGCGGAGGCGGAGGGCGACGTGGGGGCCGCGGTGAACGTCGTCCTGGAAGCGGACCTCGGTAGTGAGGACGCTCAGTTCGTGGTGGACCAGGCGGAGGGGCACGAGTTGGCCTGGTACGCGACGCAGGAGATCGGCCCCGCCCTGGAGTTGCTCTGAGGATCACCACCCCTCAGCCGGTGCGACTCCGCGCCGACGGGCCACCTGAACGCGCTGGAGGCCGCCGGCGCTGACCAGCCAGCCCGACCCCGGCCGGACCGCCACGGGGGTGCGAGGCAGGCGCACCCCGAGGACGTCGGCCTCGCCGGGCCCGGCACACAGGAGCAGGCCGTTCCGACCGCGCCGGAGGGCAGCCACCGGCCCCTGGTAGTGGCCGGTCAGGTCGGAGGCGCTACCGGCGACGAGGAGTGCCGGAGGCCGCGCATGCACCGCGGACGCGAGGTGTGCCAGAGCCGGCCAGCCCGGTGCCGCCCCCACGTCGTCGGCCACCACGACCCCGCCGGTCCCGGGCAGGTCAGCGACCCAGGCCGCTGCCCCCTCCACGTCTGTCGGATCCACCCACCGCACGTGTGCCGGGTTGTCTTCGGGAGGACGCCGGTTTTCCACCCGGAGAACCGGGACGCCACGGCCCACGAGGTCAGCGGCCAGCGCATCGAGGGTCGCGCTGCGGCCGCTCCCCGGCGGCCCCACCACGAGCAGCCCGCCGGTCCGGGCGAGATCGACGTGGAGAGGCCGGCCTTCGTCCCCGCCCGGGCCCACGGCCACGCGGAGTGCGCCGGGTTCGGCACCGTCAGCGCTGTCCGGTGACCGGGGGTCCAGGGCCACCAGCACGGGATCGGGCGGCAGCTCGGCGATGCGTAGCGGCCCGGCCCCCTCGTGGCGCGGCCAGGCGGGGAGAGCCACGACGGCCTCCTCGCTGATGGCGAGCTGACATTCCCGGGCGGCGTCACCGAGCAGCGCCCGCCCGGGTGGCCGATGCGACGGCACCGCCGCGGCAGGGACTCCCGCGACCGCGTAGTCGGCGCGGTCACCGAGGGGCAGCACCAGCCGTTGCGCGGCGACCGCGGCCAATCGACTTCCCGGGACCGCCCGATCGGCGGTGAGCACGCAGATCAGACCGACGGCGCCCCCCTCCCGGACGAGCCGGAGCAGCGCGGCAGAACCGCGGGTGGGGTCGCACTCGTCCAGCTGGGTCATCAACGACTCGACGCCGTCGACGAGCAGCAGCAGGCGCGGTGCCCGTCCCGTTGCGGCACCGGAGCGGCGCAGCGCGACCTCATCCGCCAGCCGGTCGAGCAGACGGATGGTGCGTAACGGGTCTTCCGCGCCGACGCAGGTGCCGGCATGAGGCAGAGGCATCGCCTCGTTGGCAAGGGTGCCCCCGCCGTGGTCGAGCACGTGCACGTGCAGATCGCCGGGTGCGCGCGCTGCCGCGGCACCGGCCAGAACGGTGCGCAGCAAGGTCGTCCGGCCACTGCGCGGGCCGCCGACGGCGAGCCAGCCTCCGCCGCGGTCGAGGTCGAGCTCCAACAGGTCCTGTGACTGGGTGTCGGGGCGGTCGACCAGGCCGAGCGGGATGTGCCGACCTGCCGTCCGGGGCAGGTCCCGGGACGGCAGGTGGTCGGGGAGCGGGGGCAACCACGGGCGGTGTGGCATGGCATGTCCCAGCCGGTGCGCGTGCCTGCCGAGTGCGGCGACCAGGCGAGCGAGGTCGGTCGTGGGTGCCCGTGCGTCGTCGGGCAGGGCCGGGGCGGGAGGCAGAGGCCACGCCCACCGCCGGACGGTCGGGCCGTCGTCCGCCGGAGCCGCGACCGCCACCCGTGCCACCTGGACCGGGACCGGGACCCCGCTGCCCGTGCGCACGAAGGCGCGCCCGGGCAGGTCGATGGGCAGGTGCGCGGCATCGGGACCACCCAGCACGTCGCGACTGTCGGCCTCGTCAGTGGTCCGCAGGCAGATGCGCAACGTGCAGTTCGCCCGGATCTCGGGTGAGACCACGCCAGCGGGCCGCTGGGTGGCCAGAACGAGGTGCACGCCGAGTGACCTGCCGCGCTGGGCTATCGCCACGAGCCCCGGTACGAAGGCGGGCAACTCGTCGGCGAGGGTGGCGAACTCGTCGACCACGATGACCAGGCGAGCCAGGTCGACGTCGTCCGGGAGATCGGCGACGTCGGCCGCCCGGTGCTCAGCGAGGACCGCCTCCCTGCGGGTCAGCTCCGCGGTGAGAGACCGCAGCGCTCGCGCCGTCGTCTGCCCGTCGAGGTCGGTGAGCACGCCGACGGTGTGCGGCAGGGCCGCGGCCTCCGCGAAGGCCGCCCCGCCCTTGTAGTCCACGAGAAGGAACGAGCAGCGGTCCGGTGGATGGTGCAGCGCCAGCGTCGCGATGAGCGTCTGCAGGAGTTCCGACTTTCCTGAGCCGGTCGTCCCGGCGACGAGGGCGTGCGGACCCTCGCGGCAGAGGTCGATGGTGAACGGTGCCTGTTCAGTCCGCCCGAGCGTCGCCCGCAGCGCCGATCGGCTCCGGCTCCACAGGCCGGTCAGGTCCGCTGCCCCGTCCGGGCGCAGACCCTCCCCCGCCAGGTCCAGGAGCTGGACCTGGCGGGGGAGGGTGGCGCCCGTGAGAGCCGGCTGGAGGGCGGCGAGGTCGCGGGCGAGGGCGGCGGCCGTGACCGGCAGCAGACGGTCGACGACGAACGGAGCTCCCGCCGCGGAGCCGTCCCGGAGGAGGATCGCCGCCTCGCCTACCTCGCCCGTGGTGGAGACCACCGCTCCGACGTCGACGACGAGCGCCTGAGGGATCGTTGCTACTCCCACGACGAGAACGCCGTGGTCACGCGCCTCCCGCAGCCGCGCCGCCTCCCGGACGTCCATGTCGCAGTCCACGACGACGACGAGCCATCCCCGACTCCCCGTCGGCGCTCCCCGGCGGGCGCCGAGGACCGAGTCGAGCAGGGTGCCCGAGCCGGCCTCCCTCCCCGCGGTGACGCGGAGGTCCAGGTGGGGGAGCCAGCGGGCCCAGTGCCACTCCGGCAACCGCTCGGCATCGGTCAGCACCAGCAGGTCGACGTCTCCGGGGGCATGGAGGGCGGTGAGCTGGGCGGCAATGCCGGCCAGCACCGCCAGGACCCACGGCCGGGGGCCCACCACTCCGAGACCTCCGGAGGTCCGCAGGTCAAGTGTCACGGGCACGTGCCCGTGCCGTTCGCGAGCGCGGCTCCCGTCGCCACCGACGCGGCTGACCCGCGTGGCGCCCGGCCCCGTCCCCAGCCGGATGGTGAGTGCGTCGGCGTCCCTGGCGCGTCGGCTCCACAGCGGGAACGCCCGACGGCGGATACCGGAGGTGAGGGCCGCGAGATCCGGGTGTGCCGCCTCGCGGGCGCGCAGGTCGGCCTGGACGGCGTCGTCGAGGCGCTCCCGCGCAGCCCGCACGTCGATGGCGTGTGCCGCCGCCGCATGCCGGGCGGCCCGGCGTCCGGTCCAGCGATCCGAGAGCCAGCTACCGACGGCCACGAGCGGGCTGAGGACGGCGAAGAACAGGAACGTCGGGGTGTGCAGGAGGACCGCCATGACGCCGCCGCCGACGGCGGGGAGCGCCGCGGCTGCCCAGGGCAGGCGTCGCGGGGTCGGGGGATCGGGCGGCCGGGGGAACGTGATCTCGACCTCGGGATGCGGCGCGCTCAGCCGGTGCGCCGGCCGGACGATCGTGCGTCCTCCCGTGCCCGGCTCCAGCGTGGCGGGCCGGGATCGCGGCCCGGTGACCGTGGCCGTCGTCGACCCCAGCCGCAGCGCGGTCCCGACGGACCAGCGACGCGCTTCCTCGGTGAGAGCTTCGCCATCCAGGTGCGTGCCGTTGGTGGACCCGAGGTCGGCGACAGTCAGCTCGCCGCTGGCGACATCGACGACGGCGTGCCGGCGGGACACGTCGGGATCGTGCAGCCGGACGCCGGCGTCCGCGCCGCGTCCCAGGA
>JAODNJ010000288.1 GCA_025465155.1 Frankiales bacterium | reverse complement strand
GTGCTCTTCTCCCGCGACGCGGCGCACAGCCGGGACGCGCACGAGGTGGACCGGGTCGTCGATGCCCGACGGGGATCCTGCGACGCGGTGAACGAGGAGATCGCCCGACTGGACGTACTGCTCCTCGGCGGCGGCGGGCTGCTCTACGACGGCGAGGCCTCGGAGTACCTCCGTCATGTGCGGACGGCGCACCGGCACGGGGTGCCGACGGTCGCCTACGCGATCGGCGCCGGGCCCCTCACCACGCCGGAGGACCGCCGGGTCGTCCGCGAGGTCGTCGCCGAGATGACCCGGGTCACCGTCCGCGACGAGGCCAGCAAACGTGTGCTCGAGGACGCGGGCGTCGAGCGGCCCATCCAGGTCGTGGCCGACCCGGCACTCCTGCTCGCGCCCGCGCCGTTCAGCGCCGACGCGCTGGTGCGGGAAGGGCTGGACGCGTCAGGGCGGCTGATCGCGATGTCCGTGCGCGAACCCGGCCGGGCGGCACCGGACCTGACCGTGGACGAGTACCACTCGCTGCTGGGGGCGGTCGCCGACTTCGTCGTGCACCGCTACGGGGGCCAGGTCGTGTTCGTTCCCATGGAGCGCGTCGACGTCCGGGAGAGCCACGCCGTCCTGGCCCGCATGGTGGCGCCGGACCGCGCCCGGGTGCTGCACGGCTCCTATGGACCTCGGGAAGTGCTGGGCCTCATGCACCACATGGACCTGGCCGTGGGCATGCGGCTGCACTTCCTGATCTTCGCCGCGATCTCCGGCGTGCCCTTCCTGCCGCTGCCCTACGCCAGCAAGGTGAGCGAGCTGGCCAGAATGCTGAGCACCCCGATGCCCGCGAGCCTGGGACACGACGCGGTGGGCCCGCTGCTCGCCGCGATCGACCAGGTCTGGGACGAGCGCCAGGAATACGGCAGCCGCCTCCAGGGCCGGCTGGAGAAGCTCAAGCCCCGGGCCGCGGGGACGTTGCAGCACGTCACCGACCTGCTCGCCCACCCGTCCTCACGACCGCCGGCGCGTCGCGGTCAAGAACCCCAGCAGCAGGGAGTCCTCCATGCCCGCGTTGACCCGTCCGGCCGCGGTGGAGCCCTTGACGTTGCCCCCGCGCTCAGCGTTGCGGGCGGCTGAGTCCGACGTCCTGGTCGTCGGCGGCGGGCCGGCGGGCCTCGGTGCGGCGCTGGCGGCAGCCGATGCGGGGGCCGACGTCGTCCTGGCCGAGCGGTACGGCTTCCTCGGTGGCAACGCCACGGCGGCGCTCGTGATGCCCTGGATGTCCTTCCACACGAGGCGTCCGGAGCCACCACGGCTCGGCGACGTCGGGCTCTTCCCCACCGACCACGGCGAGGGGGAGCCGGTCGTGGCCGGCAAGCACATCGAGGTCATCGACCGCTTGATCCAGGCGGGTGGCGCCCTGTCCCCGTCGCGCGCGACCGGTTACACCGTGCCCTTCGACCCGGAGGTCTTCAAGGAGGTGGCCCTCGACCTCCTCGACGCCGCCGGCGTGCGCTACCTGCTGCACTCCTTCGCCAGTGGCGTCCGGACGCCGGGCCGGGCCGGCGAGGTGGTGTTCGAGACGAAGTCCGGGCCGGTCGTCGTCTCGGCGCGGGTGACCATCGACTGCACGGGGGACGGCGACATCGCGGCGGCCGCGGGGGCGCCGTTCGAGATCGGCCGCGAGAGCGACGGGCTGGTGCAGCCCATGACCCTGATGTTCCGGATCGTGGGCTTCGACGAGGCGGCGTTCGGGCGGTACGTGGCCGATCATCCCGGCCAGTGGCGCAGCGTCCACGGGCTGTGGGACCTCGTCGAGGAGGCCACCGCGGCCGGCGACCTCGACCTCGCCCGGGAGGACGTCCTCTTCTTCGGTTCGGCGCATCCCGGGGAGGTCGCGGTCAACTCGACGCGGGTCTCGCAGGTCTTCGGCACCGACGTCTTCGACCTCACGCGGGCCGAGGCGGTCAGCCACCGGCAGATGACCCAGGTCGCTGCCTTCCTCCGCGACTACGTGCCCGGCTTCGCCGACGCCTACGTGGCGCAGAGCGGCGTCCAGGTCGGCGTCCGCGAGACGCGGCGGATCCTCGGGGGACACGTGCTCACCGGCGAGGACATCCTGACCGCCCGCAAGTTCGACGACGTGATAGCGCGTGGCACCTATCCGGTGGACATCCACAACCCCAACGGCAAGGGGACGGTCCTGCGCCCCGTCCCCGCGGGGGACGCCTACGACGTGCCGCTTCGCTGCCTGGTGCCCCGCGACGTCGACGATCTCCTGACCGCGGGGCGCTGCATCTCCGGCACCCACGAAGCGCACTCGTCCTACCGAGTCACACCCACCGCGATGGCCACCGGCCAGGCGGCCGGGGTCTGCGCTGCCCTGGCGGCCGCCGCCGGCCGCACGCCCCGGCAGGTCGAGGTGGCCGCGGTGCAGGCGGAGCTGATCCGCCAGGGCGCCGACCTGGGGCCACGCAGGAGCGGCGGCGCCGTGGCCGTCGAGCCTTCCCCGGAGCCGGGAGAGGAGGAGGACCCGGAGCGGCACGAGGAACGTCTACGACGCGCGTGAGCACGGTCCGACCCGGGGACCGCGGCCGGACGCGGCGACGTGGCTGACGCAGCGGGCTCCGGAATCGGCGCATCAGGGGGGTGGTCGGAGGCCCTGTGACGAGGTGCTCCATGACCAGCCGTCAGTTGTCGAGTACGATGCGTCACTGTCATGGGCGACCATCGGGACGGCGTCGTGGCGGCGAGCGCCCAGTGGCTGCTGACCGCCTTTCCGCCCTCGGGCGACCCGTTCGCCGTGACGAGCGCCCAGTGGCAGGCCCGCGAGGCGGCCTTCCTCGCCGCCCGGCTCCGCTACCCGACCGACGAGGACGACGCACTGCTCGAGCTGTGCGGGCCAGGTGGGTGCGGGCGCCTGGACTGGCTGATCGGGACGGGCGTCGGCGCCCCGGTCGACGGGGCGCCGTGGCGGACCTGGGTGGACGAGGTCGTGGTCAGCTGGGGCGCCTCGCTGCTCGGGGACCCGGCGCTGGCCGCTGCCGCGGCGGCGATGGCCGGGGAGCCGCTCGGCGGACCGCTCGTCAGCCCCTCACCGGGCGACCTCGCCGCGGCGGCGCTCCTCCG
>JAODNJ010000287.1 GCA_025465155.1 Frankiales bacterium | reverse complement strand
CGGCAGTCCCGCGGCCGCCCCCGCCGAGGAGTTGCTGCCCGACACAGGTGCGGTCGCCGTCGACGACGCGGTCGTGGGGCCGGCCGTACCGCCGGATCCGCCGGAGGAGCACGCGGCCAGCAGACTCGCTGCCACCACGGCAGGGGCCAGGATTGTTCCGACTCCACGGCGTCTCCGCATGCCTTCAGCCTGCCCCACTCGGGTCAGAGCGCGGGCGGGCGGCCACCCCGATTGCGCCGCCTCCAGCTCGTCCAGCTGTAGGCGTCCCCGCCGGTCGGCGGGATCCACCCGCTGTCGACGACCTTGGCATCGCGCACGCCCTCGCGTACCTCGTCGAAGACGGCCTTGCCGTCCACCAGGGATGCGCCACGCCGCCGGACACGTCGATCCATGAGCCACGAGACGACGAGCAGCGGGACCACAACCGCGCCCGCGACCAGCAACACCATGGACACATGCTGCACCCGCGGGTCCGTCACGAGGGTCGGCTCGGGCACTGAGCGTCGACAGTGCGGTTGGCGCTCGGTGCCCGCGATCGCCCGACCTCCGCACGGGGCATCGACATGGCCAGCCGTTGGTCGACGAGATGGTGCCCGACTGCTCCCGGCGGCACGTAATCATCCCGGACATGATTCGGACGCCTGTCGCAGTCGGCGCTCACCGGTCCGAAACGAACGTCTTCCGGACGGGGTACTGACCCGACCCGGGCCTTCGGCCGTGGCGCGTGCGGGCTCGGCGACCGACCCACTCGACGGGGCCTGCGCCACTCCGGTCCTGCATGGAATTCGTCGCCCACAGGAAGCAGCGGGGTCGGCCCTCCCGGAGGGGCCGCGGGGCGACGCTGGTCTCGTGGTTTCCGCAACCGACCGGGTCCGCCGGCGTCCATTCCTTGGAATGTCACCTCGCTGGCGCACGCGGCCGGGTCCCCCGCCACGCGGCTGCACGCCATCCGTATCGACCAACGGTGGGGCAGCGGGAGAACTACTTCCAACCTCGACAGCTGCAGGGGGCTCCGACGCCCCCCGGCGGAAGGCTACGAGGTTGCGTCAGTGACCCGCGGCCCGGAACGCCTCGATCACGTCGGCCCTGATGCGACCGCGCGGCGACACGTCAACGCCGTTCCCTTTCGCCCAGGCGCGCACAGCGGCCGGGTCAATACCGGCGAACGCAGGCTTGGCCGCAGCTGCGGTGCCGGGTCGCCGATCCGAAACCCTGCGGGAGGCCGAAATGTAGCGACCTAACAGTTCGCGAAGCTCACGGGCGTTTTCATCTGTGAGGTCCAACTCGTACTCGCGGGCATCCAGACCGAAACGCAAGGTCGTGTCGGCGGGCTCGCCGTTCAGGTCATCCACCAGGACAACCGTCGTTTTCTTTGCCATGCCAATGAGGATGGCGAGGTCATCGACACCGGTCAACCGAGCTGCAGTCGAAGTGCAACCACGTTTGGCTAGATGCCGAGCCGAGCGTTGCGTTTATCACATAACGTAGAGACGAGACGTTGTGATTTTCTCACCAGCCTTGACGGTCTGATCGGTGTCGAGGCTGGTCGAGGCCGGGAAGCAAAAGGAAGACGCGGGCTCCGGGACGAAGATCGCGGTGCCGCCGCCGGCGAGCCGGGCTGCCCGCGCTGTATCCGCACGGAGCCCGCGGCCTGCCGGTGCTCGCCGACACGGGCTACACCGACGCCGGCATCGGCCTGCACGTGCCGATCCGCCACCACCTCGACGGGCCTTGGCACTCCGATGACCGCGCTACGACCCGCTCATCACCGCCCTGCGGGCGCCCACCGAGCGCCGCAGCGCCCTGCTCGGCCGCCGGCTCTCGCTCGACCGCGTCACCGTCTGCTCGCAGCGCATCGGCGCCGTTGCCGCCGTCGCGCTCGCCCTGACCTCATTCGACCGTGGAATCAGGTCAGAAAACCTGAGTGTTCCGATCCGCACGGACGTCCGGAAGCAAGGGAGTGGCGGACCTTCGACGCAGCGACCGGGCAGGCGTGACGACAAGGAGAAAGCGGGGCTCCACATGCGGAGTGGTGGAGGAAGGCTGACGCAATAGAGCCACGGAGCGAACGCCCGAATTCTGCCGTCACCCGTCACGCGCCATCTGTTGGCGCCGGACGGGTCGAGCTTTGCCACGGATGGTGACGCAGGATCGGGCGTGGCACGCGGGTCGGAGGTCTCCGGCGTCCGATCCAGAGATCATGCGACTGACACTCGACCGCGACCGCGAGTTCACCGACTTCGCGACTGGTGCCTGTGACCGTCCGGTGCACAGTCGCACCCCTTCTGACCAGCCGTTATTCGGTGCCCCCGGCAGGATTCGAACCTGCGACGCACGGTTTAGGAAACCGATGCTCTATCCCCTGAGCTACGGGGGCTCGTCGGCGGTGCGCCGATGGGGTGTGCCCACGAAGGTTAGCGGTGACCTCCCGCGTCCCGCGTCCGCGCCCGGGGCTTCCGGGCCACTAGCGTCGAGTCGTGCTCATCGGCCTCGGCGAGCTGCTGATCCTCCTGGTGTTCCTCGGGCTGCTCGGCTTCGGTGCGTGGACGCTCTGGAACTACCTCCGCCGGGAGGTCGGCGGAGCCGGCGTCCCGGCGCTGCCTGCCCGGGACCGTGCCTGGCTCGCCGACTCGATCTCCCGGGCCCGCTGGAGCGCGGCGCACGAGGAGGGCGACGGGCAGACGCGGATCCTCGTGCGGAGGACCTACACCGGCCTCGACGGACACCCCGTCGTCCTGGAGGAACGGGTGCTCGAGACCTTCCCGGCCCAGGACCCGTCGTGGGAGGCGCGGTTCACCGAGGGCATGGCCCGTGCCCGTTACCGCTGCACCTACCTGAACGAGGAGGAATCGGCGGGATAGGACGATGGCGGCATGAGCGAAGTCGTCACCACCGCCGAACACGTCGTCCGGGCCCCGGCCGCCCGCGTGGCCGCCGCCCTTGCCGACTACGAGGGAACGCGGCCGCGGATGCTGCCGGAGCAGTTCAGCGACTACCGCGTCGAGAGCGGCGGCCAGGGCGCAGGAACGCGCGTGCACTGGCGCTTCGCGGCGACGTCGAAGCGGGTGCGCGAGCAGCTGGTGGAGGTCACCCAGCCAGGGCCGGACATGCTGGTCGAGCGGGACCTGAACTCCTCGATGGTGACCACCTGGACGATCCGTCCCGCAGACGCCGGGGTGACGACGGTGCGGGTGCGGACGACGTGGAAGGGCGCCGGCGGCATCGGCGGGTTCTTCGAGCGGACATTCGCCCCCACGGGCATGCGCCGGGTCTACGAGGCGATGCTGGAACGGCTCGACCGGGAGCTGGCGGCGGTCTGACCCGCCGGAGGAGGACCATGGGCCGGTGAGCGCCCTCGACACCGCCCCGAGCGGAACCGCCGATCCCGCTCTCGACGAGCTCGCCGGGCTGGTGGCCGGCGGCGACGTGCTCGTCCTCTCCGGTGCGGGCCTGTCCACGGAGTCGGGCATCCCCGACTACCGCGGGCCAAGCGGAGCGCTGCGCCGGCATACGCCGATGACCTACCAGACCTTCGTCCGCGACCCCCGTGGCCGGCACCGGTACTGGGCGCGCAGCTTCGTGGGCTGGCGGCAGATCGCGGCCGCTCGGCCGAACGCCGGCCACCGCGCCGTCGCCGAGCTCCAGCGGGCCGGGCTGCTCTCCGGCGTCATCACGCAGAACGTCGACGGCCTGCACCAGGCCGCCGGTGCGCGGGACGTCGTCGAACTGCACGGCGGCCTGGACCGGGCGGTGTGCCTGGGGTGTGGGGACGTCGCTGATCGGGCCACGCTGGACGCCCGCCTGCGTGCGGCGAACCCCGACTTCGGTCCGCGGGTGGACGAGGTCAACCCCGACGGCGACGCCGAGCTGCCCGACGACGTCCTCGACGGCTTCGTGATGGTCGACTGCGCGGCCTGCGGCGGCGGGCCGCTCAAGCCCGACGTCGTCTTCTTCGGCGAGACGGTGCCCCGGCCCCGCGTCGACACCTGCTTCCGGCAGCTCGAGGGGGCAGGATCCCTGCTCGTCCTCGGCAGCTCCCTGACCGTGATGAGCGGCTACCGGTTCGTCCTGCGCGCCGCGAAGCTCGGCATCCCGGTAGCGGTGGTGAACATGGGGCCGACCCGCGGCGATGCCAAGGCCGACGTCCGCGTCGATGCGCCGCTCGGCGCCGTCCTGCCGGAGCTCGCCGCGCGCCTCGCCCCGTGACTGCTGCCGCTCGGCCGGCGGGGATGCGTGCCGTCGATGAGGATGGCGCCGGTGCAGACCTTCCTGCCGGCGGCCGACTTCGAGGAGAGCGCGCGGCTGCTGGACGCACCCCGGCTCGGCAAACAGCGGGTGGAGGCCCTGCAGATTCTGCGGGCCATCGAGCTCCCTGAGTACGGATGGGCCAACCACCCGGCCGTGACCATGTGGCGCGGACGGACGGCGGCGCTCGTGGCCTATGGCCTGGCGATGGTCCGCGTCTGGCGGGAGCGGGGCTTCGCCGACAGCACCGAGGCCCTGATCGCGGAGTTCGCGCCGGAGGTCGTCGGCCGGTCGCAGGAGGACCTGGCCGCCGCAGGGGTGCTCCCGTCCTGGCTGGGGGACGAGGCACTGCACCGGTCGCACCGGTCGAACCTGCTGGCCAAGGACCCGGAGTTCTACCGGCCGCGGCTGACCGCCACCTTCGGCCCGGAGCCCGACGACCTGCCCTACATCTGGCCGGCGGCGGACGACGTCCCGTCTCCGTCGGCCCCGGAGGGCGTAGGCGTGTGGGTGGTGCGGCCGCGGTCGCACGGCGAGCTGGGTGCCTGCCTTGCCGCAGGCGTGGTCGGCCTGGGCCCGCAGTCGGGCATCGACGTCGATGCGACCGGGCTGGCGCCGGCGCAGCTGCGGGCGCTGTCCAGGGAGCTCTCCGGACGCCGTCCCGCCAAGGACCTCCGCC
>JAODNJ010000230.1 GCA_025465155.1 Frankiales bacterium | reverse complement strand
GACGCGCGGCGCTGACTGCCACAGGTCAGCCGGCGCGGGGCAGGAGTGACCGGTCCGCCCACGGGCGGGGGATGAGGATCTCGGTGCCGTCGGGGCGGTAGGTGTGCCATCGGCCGGCGGTATCTCGCTCGATCCGGAACCCGTGATGGACTTCGTGTGGTGCCGTTCGCACAACAGGGCGGAGTTTTCGACGCTTCGCTAATCTACCCCCATGTCAGGGGTCAGAGCAGCGGCGATCTACGCGCGGATCAGCAGCGACACCGAGGGCAAGGCCCTGGGCGTCACCCGGCAGTTGGAGGACTGTCGACGGCTGGCCGCCCAGGCCGGGTGGACGGTCGCGCAGGAGTACGTCGACAACGACCTGTCGGCCTACTCGGGCAAGCGCCGCCCGGCGTATCAGCAGATGCTCGCCGACCTGGCCGACGGGCTGCGGGACGCGGTGATCTGCTACCACGTTGACCGGCTGACCCGCCGTCCGGTGGAGTTGGAGCAGTTCGTCGCCACCGTGGACACCGCCGGAGTCCGCAAGGTGCGGTTCGTCTCCGGGGACATGGACCTGGGCACCGGCGACGGTCTGCTGATCGGAAGGATCATGGCGGCGGTGGCAGCGAACGAGTCAGCGGCCAAGAGCCGCCGGATGCGGCGCAAGTGGGAGCAGAACGCCGCCCAGGGCATCCCGCACGGCGGCAGCACCCGCCCGTTCGGGTACGAGACCGACCGGAAGACGATCCGGCCCGACGAGGCCGAGGTGATCCGGCAGCTGGTCGCCCGCTACCTGGGCGGAGAGAGCCTGCGCTCGCTGTGCACCTGGCTCAGCGAGCAGCGGGTGGCCACCGTGACCGGCCGCGAATGGCGCTCTCCGACGCTGCGCGGCCTGCTGCGCTCGGGCCGAATCGCCGGGCTCCGCGAGCACCGCGGCGAGGTCGTCGGCCCCGCCCAGTGGGACGCGATCATCACCCCGGCCGACCGGGACCGGATCCTGGCCCGGATGGCCGAACGCGCCCTGAGCGGGCGCCGGACCCCGCGCCGCTACGTCCTATCCGGCCTGCTGCGCTGCGGCCGCTGCGGCGGCAAGCTGTTCGCCTCCCCGCGCGAGAACAGCCGCCGCTACGTCTGCCTGACCGGCCCCGATCACGGCGGCTGCGGGCGGCTGACCGTGGTCGCCGAGCCGCTCGAGCAGCTGCTGGTCGAGGCGGTACTGCGCCGCCTGGACGGTCCCGAGCTCGCCGACCTGCGGGCCGGCCGGCGCGGGGATGCCGCCGTGGACGTGCTCAGCGACGGTCTGGCCGGCGACCAGGCGCAGCTCGACGACCTAGCGGCGATGTTCGGCAAGCAGGAGATCAGCGCGCGGGAATGGCGCGCGGCACGGGAGCCCATCGAGCGGCGGATGCGCGACCGGCAGCGCCAGCTGGCCGCGCTGACCCGGACCGACGCACTGGCCGGGCTGCCCGGCAACGGCGGGCAGCTACGGGCGCAGTGGGACGAGTTCAGCCTGTCCCGGCAGGCCGCGATCGTCTCGGCGGTGCTCGACCACGCCGTGATCGCCCCCGCGAAGTCCGCCCGGAGCTTGGACCCCACCAGGGTGCAGGCGGTCTGGCGGGCATGACGCCGCCGGGGCGGGCCCTACCCGCGCTTCGCGCGGGATCGGGCCTCGCCACCGACTGGCGGCAGGAGCGCGGCGACCTGGCCGAGCACCTGTGGGTCGGTCACCCGCAGCGGCACGCCCTGGGCGGCGCAGGAGGCGGCCAGCCACTCGGTGACCTGCTCGGGGGTCAGCTTCGCCACGGCGGCCGACCAGGCAGCGAGGCGGGACAGTCGCGGTACACGGGGCGCTCCGAGGCGTCGATCCAGTAGGGATCGACCCCGGCGCCTACGCCCTCAGCTCAGTACCTGCTTCGACATCAGCAGGATTGCCGCCCACCGACTCAGAGAGATCCAAGCCACGGAGGATTGGGGTCCTACCCACCACCGGGCCCGGTGGGTGACCCGACAGCGTTTCCGTGCTGCCGGGAGTCTGCACCAGCCCTCCGACAGTTTCCGACCCGGCCTAGCCGAACCGCTTCGCCGCGCCCTGCCTCGTCATCCCGGTCGCGAGCCCGATCTCCTCCCAGGTGGCTCCGTGGTCGCGGGCCGCCCGAGCCTTCTTCGCCAGATCGCGTTCGGCCTTGGTCACCTCGACGCGGGCCGTGATCACCTCTTGCAGCAGGTACGGCACGCGGCCGCGTCGCCACGTCGCCGTCCGCACCACGCCCCGCGACGTCGCCTGCGGCGCCTCGTCCTCGTCCTGCTCGACGGCGCCGACGTCAACGTCGTCGTCCTCGTCGACCCACTCGTCCTCCGACAGGGCGGCTGCGCGCGCCTCAGGGGCAGGTAACGGGGAGCGCGCTGCGCGCGCCGCCGATGACACCGAACGTCGCGCTGGTTGCTTCCGATGACGAGGCGCTGACTTGGGCATACACGACCCTAGCGCAACCCAGGTTGCGCAAGGTGAAGAGCTATATGCGGGGTTCTCAAGAGGGCGCCTCCGGCGCCCTACCGTTCCCGACATGGGAGCCCGGCCGTCAAGGGCGCTACGCGCCGCTACGCGGTGCCTCCGGCCCCCTTGACCGCCTCAACGCTGCGGCCGGTCAGGCCAAACGACCGCACCCGGCAGTTGCGGGTCCGGGGGGAAGGACGCCCCCGGACCCCCACCGCCAAGCGGTCGAACCGCGCGGACGCGGAGGATCCCGACTACTTGGATGGGTGAGCGTCCCCCGGCTTTCGCGGCAGGTGTGCGCGGAGCGTCGCCTCTGCCGCGCTTAACGGCCAAGGACGGGCTAGTTGGCCATACCCTTTCGGAGCCCCCTCGGGCGCCCCTAGCCCCAGATCTTGGCGGTAGGCGTGCACAAACTCATGCTCTCGGTCGTCTAGAAAGCGTTGCAGAAGAAACCAAGTGATCTCATCGTTCAGCCCAGGGCTTGAGATTGCGGCCCGCTCGGCAGCGGCCATGTCCGCGAAGAGGCGAACGATATTTTCGGCGGCAGCAATGACTTGGTAGGTGCGAGCCAGCCTGCGAACGGCACCTAGTGCATCTGTGAGGTCGCCCATCGGTGACTTGGGAAAACCGTCCATCACCGCCTGAGGAACTTCCTCGCCGCGTCGGTGACAGTCGGCCAGCTCATGGAGACGCTTCCAGTACTCGCGTTCGCGACGAAGGTCCCGAACGAATGCCTCGAACGCTTCGCGACGCTCGGGAGCGAACCGGTCAACGCCTTCTCGCTTGCGTTGCCCTCGGGCAACTAGCGCGTCGTACCCCATCTTCAGAAGAACGCCGAGAACCGTGAAGCCACCGGCGACGAGGGGAACCGCCAATGAGGTGCTGTTCCCCGACACGGGCCCACGCTATCGCCACGCTTGGCGTCGCGGTCGACCTGATGCTGGTTCGCAGCCTTCAGAACCCGGCGGTTGGCTTAAGGATGCGCGGAGTTCTCCAGGGATGTCTCTCCGCCGTCACCCCAGTGCAGAACGTGATGGACCTCGCACCACCAGGCCGGTGCCTGGCAGCCGGTGAACACGCAGGTGGTGTCGCGGAGGACGACGGCCCGGCGCAGGTGGGGTGGGGCGATCCGCTGGGTGCGGCCGAGGTCGAGCGGCACCGAGTCGGGGCCGATGACGATGCGGGTGACGTCGCCGTCGCAGGCCAGCATGCGGGCCCGGGCGGCCGAGATGGCGGATCCCATGGTGGTGGTGGCGGCGCCGGGGCCGGGAGCGGGGTGGACCAGGTCCTCGATGCCGATCAGCACGCCGATGTGCGGCCTGACGCCGCGCAGCATCGGCAGCTTCCCGGAGGCCAGCTGCAGGTCGGCGAGCTGGACCAGCGCGTCGCCGAGGCGCTGGGCGCGG
>JAODNJ010000187.1 GCA_025465155.1 Frankiales bacterium | reverse complement strand
CCGGGTTCGCCGGCAGCCTGCTCGCGATGTACCTGCGCACGCCCGCGTTGCACAAGCCCGACAGCATCTGGCCCACCCCGGCGGGAACCGGCATCAGCAAGGACGTCTGGATGCTGGGCATCGGCCTCGGCCTGCTCGCCGATCGCAACTGACGTACCGGCTCGTGGTTGCCGATCAGGTGAGACCCACCGAGGTGCCCGGCTCCCCCGAGGAGCGCTGGGCCCGGTGACCGGAGACGTCGAGGGCTCGGCGAAGCCAACGGTCCTGCCACGCACCTCGTCCGAACGGGGCTGAAGTGCAGGCCAAGGTGCGCCCGGACACCCGGCCGGCCCTGAACAAGCCCCCCGGTCACCCGCTTCCGACGCCGACCGAACATCCCACCCCGTGGGGACCCCGAGCACGGCCGAACTAGGCGGCTTCCTGCCACGGCAGGTCGTCGATGGCCAGTCCGCGAACGGTCGAGGACGACTCCTCGCGCCGTCGCGCGATGCGGACGAGGGTGACGACGACGACGGCGGCCACGACGCCGAGGACCATCCACGCGAACAAGATTCCGGCAAAGATCGTCATCTCGTGGCCAGCCCCCCTCAACCGGCGCCCGTTGTGGCCGCCAAGGCCGCTCACGCTAGGGCCGGATGGGACAGACGCGTTCGACCAACACCCGGACGACGCAAGAGCTGATCAGGATGCGGTTCCTGTGGCCTGCGGGCCATGACTCGGTCGCGGAAAAGCCCTGGGCCCGCCGTCGTGCTGACGGCGGGCCCAGGGCTCAGGAATGCAGCCGGGAGCAGGTCAGAACCAGTGTCGTCGTCCGCCGATGGCGCGGCCGCTGGCCCCCAGGACGGCGAGGACGACGCCGACGACCAGCAGGATGATGCCGATCGTCACGAGAATGGACAGCGTCTTCACGACGAGCCCGACGATCAACAGGATGAGACCAAGGACGATCACAGCGCCTCCAGCGACTAGAGATCCTTACTACCGGGCTAGTCGTACCGCTCCGGGCGCGGCCGCGCTCGGTGAAGATCCGCTCCATGTCCCCCGGGCGGGTGATCAACCCACGAAAGAGGACGGCGCCGAGCTCAGGCGACGCACAGCTCGCGCCCGGGCCCGTCCCACACATGCGCCCCATCGTGGGAAGCGGAAAGGAATCCGCATGAGCGCGATCGGGGCCCTCTTGGGGCTCGTCCTGTTGGTCTTCGAACTCGTTCTCGTCGCCCGCATCGTCCTCGACTGGGTCGGCGTGCTGGCTCCGGGCGGCTCCGGGGGGCTGGTCCGCGCCCGGGGCTGGACCCACGCCGTCACCGAGCCGGTCATCGCACCGGTCCGCCGGGTCCTGCGCCCGGTGCGGGTGGGCCCTATGGCGATCGACCTGGCCTTCACCGTGGTGTTCCTGGGGGTCGTGGTCCTCCGGGCCGTCGTCCTGTCCCTCTAGCGGCCGAACCAGGACGACCGGGAGGCCGGGCGCCACATCGACGCCCGGCCTCCCGCCTGTCCCCTCACGGGCTGACCGCCGAGATCCGGGTCGCCCAGTTGATCAGGGGTGCGCGGGTGCTCCCGCAGGTCGTGTCGTTCTGGTAGGCGGCGAAGGAGCAGGTCTGACCGATGTACTCCGACGCCAGCCAGATGGTGTTGCCGACCGGGACTGCGGCGCCGTAGTCACCCCAGCGGGGCCGAGGTGCACTCGCGGGATCGGCCGTCGACGGGAAGTACTCACTGAACCCGTCCTGCGGGCCCGCGCCGGCAGCGGCGACGTGAACGGCTCCGGTGGGGCCGGTCGCGGTGACCAGGCTGTACGCGGCACTCGGGTAATGGTCCTTCCCGACCAGCGTGTAGGCCATCGCCCCCGAACCGTTAGCCAGTGCCCCGATCGCCGGGTAGATGACGTTCTGACCGGCGACGCCGAGGTAGCCCTGCTGCACCACGCTGCTCGTCGACGGGGCGGTCCCCGGGTCGACCAGGAACCAGGCGATGCCGGCGAGGAGCTGGCCGTTGATCTGGACCCCGGTGTCGAGGGCACCGTAGAGCCGGCCGTTGGCGAAGAAGACCTGCATCATCCGGCTGTCGTTCGAATCCAGCCCCTGCTCCGACTGGGGCCTCGGTCCCGTCCCGAAGCAGTCGGTCACGCTGCAGAAGCTGGCCAGCGGCGTCGGACCGTTCTTCTGGGCCGACCGCGGCGGAACGACGTAGCGCTCCGAGTCCCGCAGTGAACCGGAGAGGCTGAGCGCGGGCTGCGCACTCTGGATCGACTTCGTGTTCGTCAACCGGTAGACGCCGATGCTCTGGGCCTGACCGGTGAAAGCACCGGGCTGCGCCTCTTCGCCCGCCACTGAGTCGAGGAAGTACTCGGTGCCGTTGTCGGCCGTCTGGTAAGCGGTGCCGGGAACCTGCGCGGGAGCCAGCGTGAAGCCGGGCACCGTCGTCGCACCCTGCTGCAATGAGGTGCGGGAGAACTGCACCACGTTGAGGTTGCGGGCTCCGGCGGCCAGGGCCGTCTTGTCGAACGCGTAGATCTGCGCGCCGTTGAAGGTGTTACCGAAGACGCCGGGGGCGCTGGACACGGTGTACTCGTTCGTCGTGACGTAGAACCCGAACTGGTCGGCAGCGATGTGCGGGTAGTCACCGATGCACGGGCAGTCCTTGTGCATCGGGGTTCCCTGCGTGCCGTCGTCCTGGACCGGCAGGCGGTAGATGCTGAAGCCGTCGAGCGGGTTGGCCGTCTTGCTCACCGCGACGTCGAGGTGGTCGGTGCCGGTGGTGTTCCCGGTCGCCGGGTCCGTGTCCAGGGTCAGCACGTTGACGAACCAGCGGTTCGTGCCGGAGTCGAACAGGCAGGTCGGGTCCGTGATGATCGGGCCGTAGACGGCGGTGGTCCGGTCGATCGCCGGCGCGTAGCCGAAGAACGCGTTCAGGGCCGTGACCCCGCTCGTCGCGGTGCCCGACGGCGTGTAGACGCGGACCCCACCGTTCACGACCTCGAAGACGAGGCTGCCATTGGCGCAGAGCCCCTGGTCGGGCGGCTCGACGCTGAACTGGTTCCCGTTGTTGGCGTACCGCTCCTGGAAGCCGTTCAGTCCCTGGAAGGAGGTCCCGAGGCCGGGTGACCCGCCGACAGCGGTCGGGCTGACCACGGGGACGCCGCCGGGCGAGAGCGCGTTCGGCTGCATCTGCCGGCTGTTGCTGCGGTTGGCTCCGGCGCCGTCCTGCCCGCTCGCCGGGAACTCGGGAGTCTGGATGCCGGCCGGCGTCCCCGGGCTCTGGCCGCTCGGGAAGGCCAGGTCCGCACCTTGGCTGACCGTTCTGAGCAGCCCGGTGTCGAGCACGGGATCCGTCGTCGCTCCGGCGGTGGCTGTACCGCCGAACAGCATCGCCGCCGTGGTGGCGCTGACCGTGGCCGCGGCGAGCAGCGCGCGTCGTCCGACAGAATGCATGACCCTTCCCCCCCGCACCCGCCTCTCGTCACGGGCGCAGCCCGATTGGAAGCCTCCCGAAGTCGGCGGCGACCGCCCGTGGGGCGGCTGGCGCGAAGTATCACCACCTGACCACCCGCCACGACAATTGGTGCGCGTGACAATCGCAGGAATCGAGGCCCGGCAGGTGCGGATCCTCGCGCGCCCCCTGCCGGCCAGGTGGGAACGCGCACATTCGGTAACGACGCGATGCTTCCCGCTACGAGGGACCCCGGCTCCGTCTCTCGCGTCTCATCCCGGCTCGGACTCGCGCGCCTCCCGGCGCTCGGCGAGGTGCCGGCGCACCTGCCAGACAACCAGCGCGACGACGACGATGACCGCCAGCGCGATCGCGGCGCCCACGCCGAACCTGCTCTGGATCGTCTTGTAGGACGCGCCGGCCGCGTAGCCGAGGAGGACGACGACGATCCCCCAGACCACTCCCCCGGCAGCGTTGTAGGCAAGGAACTTGCGGTAGGGCATCCGGGCGATGCCCGCCAGCGCCGGCATGAGCGCACGGAAGAGCGCCAGCCATCGGCCGAGCAGCACCGCGCTCCCGCCCCGGCGGGCGAGGAAGTCCTGTGCCCGTCCGATCCCCTTCTGCCGCTCCCGCAGCAGCCGGGTGCGCAGGATGCGCGGGCCGAGGCGCCGCCCGACCTCGTAGCCCACGGAGTCGCCGATGATGGCCGCCGCCACGGTGACCATCAGGACGCCGGCCAGCGGAACGTGCCCGAACTTGGCCGCCACCCCGCCGAGCACGGCCACGGTCTCCCCCGGCAGGACGAAGCCGACGAACAGCGCGTCCTCGGCGAAGACGATCACTCCCACGACGACGAGCACCACCCAGCCGGGGACGCCGAGCAGCCCGTCGACCAGGGCGCTCACGAGGCTGCTACCGGTCCGGCGCGGTGCCACACGGGCGGATCCTGCGGGTGCGGCGCGGAGGTCATGCGGAAGCTCCTCGGGCGGTCGCGCAGCGCGGACCGCGATTGCGCCGCGGATCTCGGGGAACGCTTCCAGCGCGTCCCGGGCACCGTATCCCGCGGGCGCCTGCCCAGGAGGGGGCGCGGCCATGTCGGTGAGCGAGCGGCTCGACCACTTCCAGCGCTCCCATCCGGGAACCGGGTTCACCATCGCGGTGGTCTACAAGTTCGGCGACGACTCCGGCACCTACCTGGCCGCGCTGCTCACCTACTACGGGTTCATCTCGTTCTTCCCGCTCCTCCTGCTCTTCTCGACGATCCTCGGCTTCCTCCTGCGAGGCAACGCCCATCTCCAGCAGCAACTGGTCCACTCGGCGCTGCAGCAGTTCCCGGTGATCGGTCCGCAGCTCTCGACCCCGGAGCAGCTCGGCGGCGGCGTGACCGGGCTGGTCATCGGGGTCCTCGTGTCGCTCTACGGCGGGCTCGGCATCGCCCAGGCGGTGCAGTACGCCATGAACACGGCCTGGGCGGTGCCGCGCCACCGCCGTCCCAACCCGTTCGCCGCCCGCGGGCGCAGCCTGCTGCTCCTGTCCACGGGCGGCCTCGCGATCCTCTGCACCAGCGTGCTCTCGGCGCTGGGGAGCAGCGGGAGCGCCTTCGGAGCGAACCTCGACCTCGGCCTGCACGTGCTCTTGATCGGGGTCTCGGTGGTCCTCAACGCCGTCGTCTTCGTGCTCGCGTTCAAGCTGGCCACGCCGCGTCGGCTGACGGTCCGGCAGGTGGCGCCGGGCGCACTGGTGGCGGCGGTCACGTGGCAGGTGCTGCAGTCCTTCGGCGGCCGGTACATCGGGCACGTGGTGAAGTCCGCGAGCGCGACGAACGCGGTCTTCGCTCTCGTGCTCGGCCTGCTCGCCTTCTTCTATCTGGCCGCGGTGGCCTTCGTGCTCTGCATCGAGATCAACGCCGTCCGCGTCGACCGGCTGTACCCGCGGGCGCTCCTCACCCCCTTCACCGACGACGTCGACCTGACCCCGGGCGACGAGAAGGTCTACGCCGACGCCGCCCGGAGCCAGAAGGCAAAGGGCTTCGAGCACGTCGACGTGACCTTCGACCCGCC
>JAODNJ010000173.1 GCA_025465155.1 Frankiales bacterium | reverse complement strand
GCGGGGTCCCCCAGGACAACTACCTGGAGTGGATGCGGTCCTGCACGCTGATCTCCGCCACCGGTTGCCCCGCGCTGTCGGTGCCGGGTGGCTTCACGCCGGACGGGCTCCCGGTCGGGCTGCAGATCATCGCCGCCCCACGGGCCGACCGCCGGCTGCTCGAGGTCGGGCACGCCTTCGAGCAGGCGACCGGCTTCGGCCGGCGGAGGCCACCGGTCTGACGGCCCCGGGCACGGACCGGCTCGACCACCCGCCAGGAGCCGGAGGCGGTCCCTCGCCGTTGAGGTCGACCCGGAGGTCGATCCCGTCGCGAACCGCTACCGCCGTCTGGGACTCTCTAGCGCCGGCCGTAGACACCCCGAGAACCGGCGAGATCAGCGGCGGCGCAGCCCGCGGAGGGTCCGGACCGCGACCAGCAACTCGGCGAGCTCCAGCCGCTCGCCGGCCGTGATGTCGGCCAGTTGCGCGGCGGCCCGCTGCTGGCCGGCGTCCCACGACTGCTCCCAGGCCGCGACCAGCCTCCCGGCCGCCGCGGCGCCGTCGTCCTCCGAGGAGCGCAGCGTGAGGACGTCGGCGGTGACGGCGGCCTGCTCGGCGGCAAGGTCGTCCCGCAGGCTGGCGCGGGCCATCGAGTTCCAGCGGCGGTCGCGGGGCAGCGCGATGACCCGCTCGCGCAGCGGGACGAGGCCCAGCCGCTCGGCCAGGCACTGCTGAACGCGCCCCGCCAGCGCGATCGGCGCGCCGGTCCGCTCGGCGACGACGGCGAGGTCGAGGGCGGCCGGCATCAGCGGTGCGGCGGCGACGATCGAGGCCAGCTCCCCGGGCGCCCCGCCCGCCTGCAGCCGCCGGGCGCGGTCGGCGTAGGCCTGCGCCTCGGCTCCGAGCAGCCAGCCGGGCAGCCCGTCGGCGACGGCGGCCACCGGTGCGCCGAACCGTTCCGTCACGTCCCCGATCCCGGCCGGGTTCTCGGCGGTGAGCTCGGGCAGCCGTAGCAGCCACCGTGTCGCGCGCTCGGCCAGCCGGGTCGCCTCGAGCCGCAGCTCGACCTGCACCTCAGCGGCCACCAGGTTGTCCAGCGGCCGCACGGCGTCCCACATCAGGTCGGCGCCGAACACCGCCCGGGCGACCGCGTGCGCCCTGACCACGGCGGCCAGCGGCACGCCGGTCTCCTCCGACAGCCGGAACAGCCCGGTGATCCCGGCGAGATTGACCGCCCGGTTGGTCAGCGCGGTCGCGATGATCTCCCGGCGCAGCGGATGGCGGGTCACCGCCGCCGGGAACCGCTCACGCAGCGGCCCGGGGAAGTAGCCGACCAGGAGGCCCTCGAGAGCGGGGTCGTCGGGCAGCGACGAGTCCAGGACGGCGGAGTCGACGGCGAGCTTGGCGTAGGCGAGCAGCACCGACAGTTCCGGGCTCGTCATCGCCTGCCCGTCGCGCCGGCGCTCGACGAGGGCACGGTCGTCCGGCAACTGCTCGACGTCGCGGTCGAGCCGGCCGGAGCGCTCCAGGGCGCGGATGAACCGCGCGTGGGCGTCGAGCAGACTGCGGGCCGAGGCCGCCTCCGTGGCCAGCGTCGCGTTCTGCGCATGGTTGTCGGTGAGGACGGCGGCGGCGACGTCGTCGGCCATCTCCTGGAGCAGCCGCGCACGACCCTCGGCGTCCAGCGCCCCCTCGTCGACGACGCGGTTGAGGGCGATCTTGATGTTGACCTCGTGGTCGGAGGTGTCGACGCCGGCCGAGTTGTCGATGGCGTCGGTGTTCACCTTGCCGCCGTTCAACGCGAACTCCACCCGGCCGCGCTGGGTCAGCCCGAGGTTGCCGCCCTCGCCCACGACCCGCACCCGCAGGTCGCGGCCGTCGACGCGGACGGCGTCGTTGGCGCGGTCGCCCACCTCGAGGTCGCTCTCCGCCGACGACTTGACGTAGGTGCCGATCCCGCCGTTGAAGAGCAGGTCGGCCGGCGCGAGCAGGATCGCCCGGATCAGCTCGACCGGCGCGAGGTGCTCGACGTCGCCGGGCAGGCCCAGGGCGGCGCGCATCGGGGCGGAGACGGGGACCGCCTTGGCCGTGCGCGGCCACACGCCGCCGCCCTCGCTGATCAGGGAGCGGTCGTAGTCGTCCCAGGAGGAGCGGGGCAGGTCGAAGAGGCGCTGCCGCTCGGCGAACGACGTCCCGGCGTCCGGCGTGGGGTCGACGAAGACGTGCCGGTGGTCGAAGGCCGCGACCAGCCGGATGTGCCGGGAGAGGAGCATCCCGTTGCCGAAGACGTCGCCGGACATGTCGCCGACCCCCACGACGGTGAAGTCCTCGCGCCCGACGTCGAGGTCCAGCTCGCGGAAGTGGCGGGTGACCGACTCCCAGGCGCCGCGGGCGGTGATGCCCATGGCCTTGTGGTCGTAGCCGACCGACCCGCCGCTGGCGAAGGCGTCGCCCAGCCAGAATCCCCGCTCCAGCGCCACGGAGTTGGCGAGGTCGGAGAACGTGGCGGTGCCCTTGTCGGCGGCCACCACCAGGTACGTGTCGTCGCCGTCATGGCGGACCACCCGCTCGGGCGGGACGACGGCGCCGTCGACGAGGTTGTCGGTCAACGCGAGCAGCGCACCGATGAAGATCCGGTAGCAGGCCTGGCCTTCGGCGAGCACCTCGTCGCGCGAGGCCGGCTCGCCATCAGGTCCGGCCGGCGGCTGCTTCACCACGAAGCCGCCCTTGGCACCGGTCGGCACGATGACGGTGTTCTTGACCGTCTGCGCCTTGACCAGCCCCAGGATCTCCGTGCGCAGGTCCTCCCGCCGGTCCGACCAGCGCAGCCCGCCGCGGGCCACAGCACCGAACCGCAGGTGCACGCCCATGACGCGCGGCGAGCTGACCCAGACCTCGCGGGCCGGGCGCGGCTCGGGGACGTCGGGCACCCGGGAGGGGTCGAGCTTGAGGGCCAGGGGACCGTCGGCGTAGTAGGTGGTGCGCTGGGTCGCGGTCACGGCCGCGAGCAGCGCGGTGAGCACCCGGTCGGCGTCGAGCGTGTCCACCTCGCCGATGGCCTTCCGCAGCGAGTCGACCAGCGCGGCCTGCCGCTCCTCCCGGCCGCCGTCGCGGTCAGGGGAGAACCGTGTCTCGAACAGGGCGACCAGCCGGGCCACGATGCCGGGGTGGGCGGCCAGGGTCTCCTCCACGTACTCCTGCCCGAAGGGCAGGCCGGCCTGACGCAGCCACTGCACGTAGGCGCGCACCACGGTGACCTGCCGCCAGTGCAGCCCGGCCAGCAGGACGAGCGCGCCCAGGCCGTCGTCCTCGGCCTCGCCGCGCCAGACCGCCGACAGCGCCTCGGTGAACCGCTCCGGCAGCGAGCGGGCCAGCGGCAGCTCAGGGACCGGTGAGGTGAGCCCGAAGTCGTAGATCCACGCCAGCGGGGCGCCGATCCGGTCGATCTCGTAGGGCCGCTCGTCGACGACGTCGACGCCCATGTGCTGGAGCACGGGGAGCACGTCCGACAACAGCAACCGCTCGCCGACGCGGTAGACCGTCAGCCGGCGCTCCCCGGGCGCGGCGTCGGCCGGCGTCCAGAACCGCAGGCCGATCCGGCCCTGTTCCTGCCGTTCCAGCCGGGCGAGGTCGTCGACGGCGAGCTCGGCCGGGAAGTCCTCCTGGTAGGCCGCGGGGAAGGCGTCGGCGACCTGGGCCAGCAGCCGCTCGGCGTCCGTGGCCCCGTACCGGGCGGCGAGCGCGTCGGCGAGCTCGTCGGTCCAGCTGCGCGCCGCGCCCGCGAGTGCGTTCTGCAGCGCCTCGACATCGACGTCCGGCGCTTTCGGCACGCCGCGGGAGCCGGTCGGCATCCGGACGACGAAATGCAGCCGGGCCAGCACCGACTCGGTCGACCGTGCGGTGTACTCGATGCTCGTGCCGCCCAGGCGCTCGAGCAGCACCTGCTGCATGCGGATGCGGACCTCGGTGGTGTAGCGGTCCCGCGGCAGGTAGACCAGCGCCGACCAGAAGCGGCCGGCGGGATCCCGGCGGAGAAACAGCCGGGTCTGCCTGCGCTCCTGCAGGTAGAGCACGGCCATGGCCACCGGCAACAGCTCGTCGGTCCCGACCTGGAAGAGCTCCTCCCGCGGATAGGTCTCGAGGACGTCGAGCAGCTCCTTGCCGGTGTGGCTGTCGGCCGGCACCCCGGAGCCGGCGAGGACGCGTTCGACCTTCCGGCGGACCAACGGCACGTCACGGACGCTGCTCGCGGCCGCAGCGGTCGCGAACAGGCCCACCAGCCGGTGCTGGCGCCCACCGGATCCGGCGTCACCCGGGAGGGTCAGGGCGACGAGGTCCAGCCAGGCGCGTCGGTGCACGGTGGAACGGATGTCGGCCTTGGTGACGCCGAGCAGCGTGGAGCCGGGAGCGCGGACGCCTTCGGGCATCGGGCTCGAGCCGGTCATGTCCGCGTCGCTGCGCAGCACCCCGAGCCCGCTGCCGTGCACGGGCCGCAGGGCCGGCTTCCCGTGGGATCGGACGACGTCGGCGTCACGGGCTCCCAGGAAGACGAAATTGCCGTCGGCCAGCCAGCGCAGCAGCGCGGCCGCCTCCGCGGGGTCGTCCGCGGGGTCATCGGACGAGGTCGTGGCCACGCCGTCGCGGCCGATCCGCTCCAGCCGGTCGGCCAGCTCGAGGGCGCGGGCCCGCATCCGCGGAGCATCCTCGTCCACCGCGCGGACGTCGGCCAGCACGGTGCGCAGCCCGGTGACCAGGTCACCGGTGGCCTCGTCGTCCAGCGGGCCGTCCAGGACGACGGCCATCCACGACTCCGCCAGGGCGTCCGCCCCGCAGCCCCCGGCGTCGCCGCTGTCGCAGAATGCCCGGAGCCGGCCGGCCACGTCACGGCGGACCACGACGACGGGATGGACGACGTGCTGGAGGCCGGCTCCCTGGCGCACGACCTCGGCGGTGACCGAGTCGACCAGGAAGGGCATGTCGTCGGTAACGATCCGGACGACCGTCCGCCCACCACCCGCCCCCACGCCACGGTCGTCAGGGAGCCGGGAGACGTCGACCGTCGCCGAGCCCTGGGGGCGCACCTCGGCCAGTCGCAGGTGGCCCAGCGCCAGGGCAGCGAGGTCGGCCGGGTCGTGGCCGATGACCTCGGCGGCCGGTTCGCTCCAGTAGTAGCGCCGCAGAAGTGCCGGCAGATCGGTCGTCGTGCAGCCTGCGGGCAGCGTGGACGGCGCGACCCCGGCCGCGGCCCGCGCGGCCCGGTCGAGCAGCCGGCGCTTCTCGTCGCGGGCCGCCTCGAGGGCGGCGAGCTCCGACGGCGGGTGCTCCGACGGCGGGTGCTCGGCCGGCGGGGGCTCAGCCGGCGGGTCGGTCGCCGGGTCGTCGGGATCTGCGTCCTGGGTGGGGGCTGCGGACGCGGGCACGGCGGTCCCGTCGCCGGCGTCCTCCGGCCCGCGCCCCGGGGTCTCCGGGACGACGGCGGTGGTCCTGCGCATGTCCGCCCACGCTACTTGCGGCGATGACCTTCGTCACGGCGCCGCTCGGCGCGTTCAGTCCCGGTCGAGTGCCAGATCGGCCGCCCAGCTCGCGGCCGCGAGGATCAGCCCCCCGACGACCGCCGGGCCGAAGCCGTCGACCGCCAGCCGCGAGGAGACGGCGGCGGTAATGCCCAGGAGCGCCGCGTTGATGACCAGGTAGAACAACCCGAGGGTCAGGATCACGAAGGGCAGCGACACGAGCTTGAGCACGGGCCGCAGCACCGCGTTGATCACGGCGAACAGGAGCGCCAGCCAGACGAACGTGACTGACAGGCCGAGGACGGCGTCGGGGTTCTGGTCGACGTGGATGCCGTGGACGTACTTCGCGACGAAATAGAAGACGACGGCGAGGAATACGACCTTGACCGCGAACTTCACCACGCCGGCACGGTACCGGTAACCCTGCCGACACACCCCGTCTGAACTGCTCTACCGCTGTCTAGCGTCGTCCGTAGAAGGCCCGAGATCGCGCTCGACGCGACACGCGGGTAGGGCGTTCTACGGATGTCTACGGAAACCGCTAGACGTGGCCATACGGTGCTCGACATGGATCCCGTGCGGAACCCGTACGCGCCGGGGGCAGGGCAGCGGCCCCCCGAGCTGGCCGGCCGGGACACCGAGCTCTCGGCCTTCGACGTCGTGCTTGAGCGGATCGCGCACGGTCGCCCGGAGCGCTCCCTCGTGCTCACCGGCCTGCGCGGCGTCGGCAAGACCGTCCTGCTGAACCAGCTCCGCTCGGCGGCGATCACCCGCGGCTGGGGCACCGGCAAGATCGAGGCGCGGCCGGACCAGTCGCTGCGCCGGCCGGTCTCGTCGGCGCTGCACATGGCGCTGCGCGAGCTGGGGCCGCAACACCGCGACCAGGAGTCGATGGACGCCGTCCTGAGCGTGCTGAAGGCGTTCGCGCTGCGGCAGGCGCCGGCGGACGCGAAGGTCCGTGACCGGTGGCAGCCGGGCATCGACGTCCCCCCGGCGAGCGGGCGGGCCGACTCCGGCGACATGGAGATCGACCTCGTCGAGCTGCTCAGCGACGCGGCCGGGCTGGCCGCGGACGTCGGCAAGGGCATCGCACTGTTCATCGACGAGATGCAGGACGTGCAGCCCGACGACGTCTCGGCCATCTGCGCGGCCTGCCACGAGCTGTCGCAGCAGGGCGCGCCGCTGATCGTCGTGGGCGCCGGCCTCCCGCACCTGCCCGCCGTCCTGTCGGCGTCCAAGAGCTACTCCGAGCGGCTGTTCCGGTACCTGCGCATCGACCGCCTCGACCGCACGGCTGCCGACCGCGCCCTGCTGGCCCCGGCCGAGCGTGAGGACGTGAGCTTCGAGCCCGCCGCGCTGGACGCGCTGTACCAGGCCGCCGACGGCTACCCCTACTTCGTCCAGGCCTACGGCAAGGTCACCTGGGACGTCGCCGCGGCCTCGCCGGTCACCGCCGCGGACGTCGCCATGGCGGCGCCGGTGGCCGAGGCCGAGCTGGCGGTCGGCTTCTTCGGCTCGCGCTACGACCGCGCGACCCCGGCCGAGCGCGAGTACATGCATGCGATGGCCGAGCTCGGCGGCCCGGCCGGGGCGGCCGTCGCGACGTCGGAGGTCGCCGTCTCGCTGGGCCGCAAACCGGCGTCCCTGTCCCCGGCACGCGACTCGCTGATCAAGAAGGGGCTGGTCTACTCCGCCGAGCGCGGCCAGATCGCCTTCACCGTCCCGCACTTCGGCAGGTACCTGCTCAGCCACCCTGACTGACCGCCACCACGGCTGGAATGACGGCGGAGGGCGCCGGGGTAGGGGAGTGCGCGTGAGCGAAGCCAGCGAACCACGTGCGCCCGAACAGCTGACCGTGCCCGTCGCCGGGGGTGAGCTGTCCGCGTTGCATTGGTCCGCCGACTCCCCGGGGGCGCCCCTGGCCGTCCTCGTGCACGGCATCACGGCCAACGCGATGGCCTGGGCCCGCGTCGGCGGGGCGCTGGCCGGTGAGTTCGAGGTGATAGCACCCGATCTGCGCGGGCGGGCGGCGTCGGCCGACCTGCCGGGCCCGTACGGGATGCAGCGCCATGCCGAGGACGTCACCGCGTTGCTGGACGCCGTCGCCGCGGAGGGACGGCGAACCGTCCTGGTCGGGCACTCCATGGGCGCCTTCGTGGCGGTCATGGCGGCGGCTGGGGTGGCCCGCGACCGAGTACACGGCCTGCTGCTCGTCGACGGCGGGGTCGCCCTCGCGGTCCCCCCGGGCGCGGACATCGACGCCATCCTCTCCGCGGCGCTGGGCCCGGCCGTCCAGCGGCTGTCGATGACGTTCCCCGACCTCGCTGCCGTGCGGGAGTTCTGGTCCCGCCACCCGGCCGTGGGGCCATGGGTCGACGTCCCCTCGGTGGCCGCCTACCTGACCCGCGACCTCGTGCCCACCGAAGGCGGCCTGCGAAGCGCCTGCGTGCCCGAGGCGGTGCGCACCGACGGCGCGGACGTCCTGGTGAACGAGCGGGTGCTGGAGGCCGCCGACGACCTGCCGGTGCCGGCCACCCTCCTCTGGGCCACCCGGGGGATGTTCGACCAGACGCCCGGCCTCTACGACGAGGCGCGGCTGGCCGGGCTCGGCCTGGAGCTGATGCGGATCACGCCACGCGAGGTGCCCGACACCAACCACTACTCGATCGTGTGGGCACCGCACGGCGTGGCGGCGATCGCCGACGCCACCCGCGCCGCCGCCCGCGGCTGAAGCGGCGGTCCGCAGCAGCGGGGCAGCGTCAGCGCTGCGTCAGGACAGCGGCCGCGCGCGTCACGACGGCAGGGGAGCTACCGGCGGCAGCACCTCGGGGCCCGCCTCCGGTGGACGCTCGCGGTCCACCGCGTGGGCCCGGACGGCGAGCAGCGCGACGTCGTCCTCGGCGCTCTCGCGACCACCTCGGCGAGCAGCCGGTCGCACAGCTCCTCCAGCGGCAGGTCGGCCAGGCGGGCGGCCGCCTCGGCCACCGCGGCCCGCCCGTCGTCCAGCGGGACGCCCCGGCGCTCGAAGAGCCCGTCGGTGAAGAGCAGCAGCGTGCTGTCCTCGGGCAACGCGGCGAGGCCGTCACCCCGCGGCCCGCGCCAGCCGATGCCGAGCGGTGGCCCGACCGGGGCGACGAGGTCGAGCACCGCCCCGTCGCGGCTCACGAGCATCGGCTCCGGATGACCGGCCGTGGCCCAGCGCAGCCGCCGCAGGCCCGCGGCCCGGTCCTCGTCGTCCTGCTCCACCCGGCAGACCAGGGCCGTCGCGAGCGTGGGGACGGCCAGGCCGACCAGCGCGTGGTCGACCCGGCGGAGGACGCCGGCCGGCTCCTCCACCCGGTCGAACGCAATCCCGCGGACCAGTGTCTTCACCTGCCCCATCTCGGCAGCGGCCTCGATGTCGTGCCCCATCACGTCGCCGATCACGAGCACGGTGTCGCCGTCGGGCTGCAGGAAGGCGTCGTACCAGTCCCCGCCGATCGAGACGCCGCGGGTCGCCGCCCGATAGCGCACCGCCAGTTCGAGATGGTCGGGCTGAACCGGCGGGGACAGCAGGCTGTGCTGCAGGCGCTCGGCCACCTGCCGGCCGGCCGCCGCCAGCCGCGCGTTGTCCAGAGCCAGGGCGGCCCGGCGGGAGGCGACCTCGGCCGTGCGCAGCTCGACGTCGGTGTGCGGTCCCCGCTCGGGGCCGTTGATCAGCGTGATCCCGCCGAACATCTCGCCCCGGGCGATCATCGGGAAGGCCGCCAGCGCCGCGGGCCGGAGCGGCTCGAGCGCCCGCCACGTCGCGTCGTCACCGATCATCCCGTCGGTGATCTCGGGAGTCAGCGCCGGGATGATGACCGGCTCGTGGCTGCGCAGCAGCCGGGGGACGGGAGCCGTGGCCAGGTTGCCGGCGACCCGCAGCTCGGCGTACCTCTCGACGGCCGCCGTCATCGCGGGATCGCGGTGGGCGCGCCCCACGTCGCGGCGGACGCCGTTCTCGATCACGGTGATCAGGCACCAGTCGCCCAGGAGCGGGACCACCAGGCGGGCGAACCGGGCAACGGCCTCGTCGTGGTCCAGGGTGGAGGTCATGGCCTGGCTGATGTCGCCCAGCAGCATGAGATGCCGGCCGGCCTCCTCGGCCACTGCCCCGGCCCGCGCCGCCGCAGCCGCGGCCTCCTCGCGGGCGCTGACCGCCGCCGCGCGCTCGTCCTCCGTGCGCCGGCGCTCGGTGACGTCGTCGTAGGTCACGACCAGCCCGGCCGGGGTGCGGAAGGCGTCCGCACGGAACCACTTCCCGAGCGGTTCGAACCAGGCCTCGGTGCTGTCCGGCAGACCCGTCCGCCGCACTCGCTCGTAGAGCTCCTGGAACGGTCCGCCCACCGCCTCGGGGAACTCCGCCCAGACGTCGCGCCCCATCAGCTCCTCGACGGTCCGGTCGAGCACCCGCGCGCCCGCGGGGTTGATGTAACGGAACCGCCAGTCCTCGTCCAGGACGAACAGGGGCCGTGACATGCCCTCGACGGCCTGCACCAGCAGATCGCCCGGCAGGGCGGTCCCGTCCCCGGTCATGCCGCCCACTCTGCCGCATCGACCAGGGCAGTCGGCGACGCGCGGCACCGGAGCCGCTTGGCAGGGCGGACCGGGATGACCAGAATCCTGCGTGTCCTCCCTTCCCGTGGTCGGCGGCGGGGGAGGGTGCTCCAACAGCCGGGGCACCGCGTCGTCGGGT
>JAODNJ010000159.1 GCA_025465155.1 Frankiales bacterium | reverse complement strand
CGCCAGCGCCGCGGCCACCTCGCCCCACGGCAGGGAGCGGGTGATCCGCTCGGCGGTGGCGACCAGGGTGTCGGCGTCGGCGTAGGGGCGCCCGGCGAGCACCGCGGCCGCGAACCGGGGGGCGGCGTTGCAGGCGCCGAGCATCTCGGCCGCGCGGTCCTCCGGCCCGGCGTTGAACTCGTCCAGCGCGGCCACGGTGAGAGAATGCCATCCGCTGACCACGGCCGATGGCGGTGGACGAGATCTGCACACTGGTGCCCTTCAGGGCCCCGATGTCGACGACTGTGCAGAATCTCGCGGGGAGGGAACCGATGAGCGACCGGCTGGCCGAGGAGATCTACGCCGAGCTGGACCGCCGCCTCGGACCCGTCGACGCCGCACGCCTGGCCGCCTACCCGGGGGAGCGGCCGGACCGCCAGCCCGTGCACACCTGTTACGTCCCGGCCGATGCCGTCGTCCCCGGCCTGGCCGAGGCGTGGGGCCGGGCGGCCCTCGCTGCCCTCGACGAGCACGGGGCCCCGGATCTCGGCCTGTCGCCGGCCACCGTGGAGGAGCTCCTTCCCCGGCTGCGGGCCAAGCTGGCCCGCGAGCCGGTCGAGGACCTCCGTGTCGATGCGGAGGACGGCTACCGCGGCCGGGCCGATGCCGAGGACGACGACGTGCGGGCCGCGGCGACCGCCCTCGCCGCCGACCGCGGGGCCGGGGTCGCGCCGCCGTCGGTCGGGATCCGGGCCAAGTCGCTCGAGGGCCCCACCCGCCGGCGCGGCGTCCGCACCCTCGACCTCTTCCTCGGGGCTGTCGGAACCGCAAGCCCCGACGGGTTCGGCGCCGACACCGCGGGGGTCGTGGTCACGCTGCCGAAGGTGACCGGCGTCGAGCAGGTGGCGGCTTTCCTGCCTGTCCTCGACGCACTGGAGGCGGCACACGGCCACCGGCTGGCCCTGGAGCTGCAGGTCGAGACCCCGCAGTCCGTGCTGGGGGCCGACGGCGCGGCGACCGTTGCCCGGATGGTGCACGCCGCCGGGCCGCGGTTGCTGGGCCTGCACTACGGCACCTACGACTACAGCGCCGCGCTCGGCATCGCGGCCGCGCACCAGTCGGCCGACCATCCCGCCGCGGACCACGCCAAGCAGGTGATGCAACTGGCGGTCGCGGGCACGGGGGCGCGGGCCGTGGACGGCTCGACCAATGTGCTGCCGGTCGGCGCGGCAGACCAGGTCCACGCCGCGTGGCGGCTGCACGCCGGGCTGGTGCGGCGGGCTCTGGAGCGGGGCCTCTACCAGGGCTGGGATCTGCACCCGGCGCAGCTGGTCAGCCGCTACCTCGCCACCTACGCGTTCTTCCGGGGGGCGCTCCCGGCGGCCGCCCGGCGGCTCACCGCCTATGTCGACCGAACCGCGAGCGGGGTGCTGGACGAGCCGGCGACCGCCCGCGCGCTGGCGGGCGTGGTGCTGCGCGGGCTGGACTGCGGAGCCCTCGACGACGACGAAGTTGCCGCGGAGTGCGGACTTCGGCGGCCGGACCTCGCTAGGCTGGCTGGCCGTCGGCCGGGGGGGACCCTGAGCGGCCGCTGATCGTCTGCAGCGCCCGCGCCCGTCGGCAGGTGCGATCGGACGAGAGGGGCCCCATGATCGCGCAGTCCCACATCGCGGCGTCGACCGAGGTCGAGCTCGAGTTCGAGTTCGACCGGCAGCTGGACGCGCTCGCGCTGACCGGCCTCCCCGCGCTGCTCGAGGTCAAGGACGAGTGCTTCCGGGCCATGCTCGAGCCGCTGCGGGACCTCCTGCCCCGCAGGACGGCGAGAGGGGACGGCATCCCGTTCGTCGTCGTCGTCCCGGATGCCCCGGTGGACCGAATGCTGTCGACCGTCCACACGGCCGCCGGTGAGGGCTGCACGGCGCTGCTGCCGGAGGAGCTCGAGCGCTTCCGGCCCCTGCCGGAGCTCGACATCCCCGCCGCGCCCTACCTCCTCCTGGACGTCGACCCGGGGGCGGAGAGCGTCGACCTCCCGCCGGCCGACGCGGAGCACCGGATCGTCGCCTCCGGCCGGTCCCCGCTGACGATCGCCGAGGGGCTGGCGGTGCTCGTCTCCGACAGCGGCGTCCTGCGGTCCGGGACCTCCTTCTCGTTGCTCGGGTCCAGCGCCGGCAACGACCGCGTGCCGGCGCTCTGGGCCGGCGACTCCGGCCCCACGCTGAAGGCATCCGAGCGGTCGCTGGCCCACCCGGGGCTCGGGGCGGCGTCGTGCGGAGGGCGGCGCGCGGCCTGACCGGCCCGCATGGTCGCGGCCGACCGTCGCGCCTACGATCCGGGGCGTGAGGAGCCGGTGACCGGGGACGCTCCCGGCCACACCCTGTTCGCCGGCGGCGGTGAACTCGGCCGGGAGATGGCCGCCCGGGACTGGGCGCAGACCGCACTCGGCCCGCCCGAGACGTGGCCGGCGGGGCTTCGCAGCGCCGTTCGGATCGTGCTCACCTCCCGGTTCGCCATGTGGGCGGCCTGGGGCCCGGAGCTCATCGCCTTCTACAACGACGCCTACAAGCGGGACACCCTCCAGGCCAAGCACCCCTGGGCCCTCGGCCGCCCCGCCTCGGAGATGTGGGCGGAGATCTGGCACGACATCGGGCCGCGCATCCGGTCCGTCCTCGCCACGGGCGTGGCGACCTGGGACGAGGACCTGCTGCTCTTCCTCGAGCGCAGCGGCTATCCGGAGGAGACCTACCACACCTTCTCCTACAGCCCGCTCGACGGTGACGACGGCGGCGCCGAGGGCATGCTGTGCGTGGTCACCGAGACCACGCAGCGAGTGGTCGGTGAGCGCCGGATGACGCACCTGCGCGACCTCGCGGCCGCCATCGCGACTGCCCGGACCCGGGCCGACGTGCTCGCGACCGTCGCGGAGCAGCTCGAGCGCAATCCGGCGGATCTCCCGTTCGCGGCGCTCTACCTGTTCGACGACGACGGCGCCGCCACGCTCGGTGGCACGGCCGGCATCGAGGCCGGCTCCCCCGCCGTACCGGTGGCCATCGACCCGGGTGGAGCGGGTCTGCCGTGGGCCGTGGAGCGCCTGCGGGCCGGTGTGCAGGTGCTCGTCGACGACCTGGGTGACCGGTTCCCCGATCTGCCGGCCGGGGCGTGGCAGCACGCGCCGGTCGAGGCGGTCGCCGTCCCCATCGCCTCTGCCCTGGGGCTGGCCCCGGCGGCCGGCTTCCTGGTCGTGGGGCTCAATCCGCACCGCCGGTACGACGACAGCTACCGCGGGTACCTCGAGCTGGTCGCCGGCCAGGTGTCCTCCGGCCTCCTGAACGCCGGCAGCTACGAGGCCGAGCGGGAGCGCGCCGAGGCGCTCGCCGAGCTCGACCGCGCGAAGACCGACTTCTTCAGCAACGTCAGCCACGAGTTCCGCACCCCGCTGACGCTGATCATGGGCCCGGTCGCCGAACTGCGCTCCTCCCTGGCGGGGACCGGCGACCCGCGCGTGCGCCAGGAGCTGGAGGTCATCCACCGCAACGCTCTCCGGCTCGGCCGGCTGGTCAACACGCTGCTGGACTTCTCCAGGCTTCAGGCAGGCCGCATCGACGCCCGCTTCGAGCCGGTGGACCTCTCCGCGACCACGGCCGAGCTGGCCAGCGTCTTCCGGTCCGCGGTCGCCCGAGCGGGGCTCGAGTTCACCGTCGACGCGCCATCGCTGGGCGAGCCCGTGCACATCGACCGGGACATGTGGGAGAAGGTCGTCCTCAACCTGCTCTCCAACGCTCTGAAGTTCACCTTCGAGGGCGGCATCACCGTTCGGGTGCACCGGGAGGACGGCGTCGCGGTGCTGACCGTTGCCGACACCGGCACGGGCATTCCCGCCGAGGAGCTGCCCCGGATCTTCGAGCGGTTCCACCGGGTCTCCGAGGCGCGGTCGCGGTCGGGCGAGGGCAGCGGCATCGGTCTGGCGATGGTGCGGGAGCTGGTGACCCTGCACGGCGGGACGATCGACGTGGTCAGCGCCCCCGACGCCGGCACGACCTTCACTGTCCGGCTCCCCTTCGGCACCGCCCATCTCCCGCTCGACCGGCTGGCGGAGCCGACGGCGGAGGCCCCCGCGGCCCCCGCTGCCGCCGCGCCGTTCGTCAGCGAGGTGCTGCGCTGGCTCCCCGGCGCCGAGGAGACCCAGCCGGGGGCCGGAGCGGCAGGGGCCACGCCGGTGGACGGCGAGGGGGACGGGCGCGGCGGCCGGGTGCTGGTCGCCGACGACAACGCCGACATGCGGGAGTACGTCGAGCGGCTGCTCGCCCCCCGCTACTCCGTGCAGGCCGTCC
>JAODNJ010000141.1 GCA_025465155.1 Frankiales bacterium | reverse complement strand
CCGACGGATGGGCTCAGCCGGTGTAGGGGCGCTCCCGGTCGAGTTCCTCGCGGGCCACCGAGCGGATGTGCACGGCGTCCGGTCCGTCGACGATGCGCAGCGTGCGCGCGGAGGCGTAGAAGCGGGCCAGGACCGTGTCGTTGCTGACGCCGGCCCCGCCATGCAGCTGGATCGCCCGGTCGATGACGTCGCAGGCGACCTGGGGCGCGGCCACCTTGATCGCGGCGATCTCGGTGCGGGCGCCCTTCGCCCCGAACCTGTCGATCAGGTCCGCGGTCTTGAGCACGTACAGCCGCGCCTGGTCGATCTCGATCCGGGAGCGGGCGATCGACTCGCGCACGGTGCCCTGCTCCGCCAGCGGGCGGCCGAAGGCGACCCGGGACTTCGCCCGCTCGACCATCAGCGCCAGGGCCCGCTCGGCCATGCCGATGGCGCGCATGCAGTGGTGGATCCGGCCGGGACCGAGCCGGGCCTGCGCGATCATGAATCCGTCGCCCTCGCCGGCGAGGATGTTCGACACCGGCACGCGGACGTCGGTGAACCGCAGTTCCGAGTGCCCGTGCTGGTCCTGGTATCCGAACACCGGCAGGTGCCGGACGATCTCCAATCCCGGGGTGTCGCGGGGGACGAGCACCATCGACTGCTGACGGTGCGGCGGGCCGTCCGGGTCGGTCTTGCCCATGACGATGAAGATCTGGCAGCGCTCGTCGGCGGCCCCGCTGGTCCACCACTTGTGGCCGTTGATGACGTACTCGTCGCCGTCCCGCCGGATGAGGGTCTGGATGTTCCGGGCGTCGGACGAGGCCACCTCCGGCTCGGTCATCGCGAATCCCGAGCGGATCTCGCCCTCGAGCAGGGGCTGCAGCCAGCGCTCCTTCTGCTCCGGCGTCCCGAAGAGCATGAGCGTCTCCATGTTGCCGGTGTCCGGTGCGCCGCAGTTGGTGGCCTCGGGGGCGATCGTCGGGGACCAGCCCATGATCTCGGCGACGGAGGCGTACTCGAGGTTGGAGAGCCCGCCGAGTTCGTGGTGGAACAGGTTCCACAGGCCGCGCTTGCGGGCCTCGACCTTGAGCTCGTCGAGAACCGGCGGGTGCTCGTGGTCGTCGTGCCCGCGCTCGGCGCGCCAGGACTCGTAGACCGGCTCGGCGGGGAAGACCTGCTCGCGCATGAAGTCCCACATCCGGCCGCAGGCGTCCTCGGCTCGGGCGGAGAGGGCGAAGTCCATGCTCCGCAACGTAAACCGGCGCACCGTCGTCGTCGCGCCGGGGTGGGCGCAGAACGTCGCCCGGACACGGCCGAGGCCGGGCCCCCGAGGACGGCCCGGCCTCGCGTGCGTGCCGCGCGGTACCGGTCAGACGGTGCTGGCCGAGCGGCCGCCCACCGCCGTCCGGACCGGGCCGGTGGCGATGACCAGCCCCACGACGGCCGTGGCGACGTGCAGGACGTTGTCCGCCGCGTTGACGTTCAGGAAGTCCCACGACTTCCCGACGGCGAGCAGGCCGTAGACGAACAGCACCGCGTACAGGCCCGCGAGCAGCCAGCCGTAGGTACGGGCGCCCGCCAGGGTGCGGGCCAGCGTCAGGCCCAGTACCCCGACGAGGATGTGGGCGATGTTGTGCAGGGGGTTGATCATGAACAGCCCGATCAGCATCTCGTGCTGCGCGTGTCCGGCGAAGTTGTCGAAACCGGTCACGAAGAAGCCGATGATCCCGACCAGCAGATACACCGCGCCGAAGACCAGCGCGAGCGTCTGAGGCCAGGTCATGGCCCGGCGGGCACCGCCGGTGTTGTCCGCCGCAGCGGCCATCGTGTCCTCCTGGGGTCCGTGAGGGCCCGCCGCCAGCGCGGCGGACCGACGGTCAGCTACCCCATGAAAGAAGGACGCAACCGTATGCGGCCCTAAAATATGGACCGCAACCTACTTTCGTTGCCGGTCAGGCGGCCAGCGTGGACCTGCTCCGGCGGACGACGAACGGGCCGATGGCGAGCAGGTCGACCGGTGCCGAACCGAAGCACTCCAGGGCGTCCCGCGGGTCGTCGACCATCGGCCGCCCTGCGGTGTTGAGGCTGGTGTTGACGACGACGGGCAGCCCTGTGCGCCGCTCGAAGCACTCCAGCATGCGGGCGACCAGGGGCTCCTCGTTCCGGTCCACGCTCTGGATCCGCGCCGTCCCGTCGACGTGCGTCACCGTCGGGATGCGCTCGCGCCAGTCGGGGGCGACGTCGTGGACGAAGAGCATGTACGGCGAGGGGATCGGGCCGCGGCCGAAGATCTCGGCCGCCCGCTCGGCCAGCACCATCGGGGCGACCGGCCGGAACTGCTCGCGACCCTTGACGTCGTTCATCCGCCCGAGGTTGGCCTCGAAGCCGGGGTGGGCCAGGAGCGAGCGGTGGCCCAGCGCCCGGGGTCCGAACTCGCTCCGCCCCTGGAACCAGGCCACGATGCCGTTGGTCGCCAGCACCTCGGCGACGGCGTCGGCGACGTCGCGCGGGCGCTCGTAGTCGATCGCCGCCGTCGTCAGCCAGGCCTCGATCTCCTCGTCCGTCCAGCCGCGGCCCAGGTCCGCGCCGGGCATCGGTGCGGTCGCGTCGCCGAGATCCTGCGCCACCGACAGCGCGCCGCCGAGGGCGGTGCCCGAGTCGCCGGCCGCGGGCTGGACCCACACCTGGTCGAACGGCCCCTCCGCGTGGATCCGGGTGTTCGCGACGCAGTTGAGGGCCACCCCGCCGGCGAGGGTCAGCGCGCGGTCGCCGGTCCGGCCGTGCAGCCAGCGGACCAGGTCGAGGAGCACCTCCTCGAGGCGGAGCTGGACGCTCGCGGCGAGGTCGGCGTGCGCGTCGGTCCACTCGTCGCCCTTGTGCAGCCGGGGCGCGAACTCGGTGAAATCGATCTTCTCGGTGCGGAAGCCGCCGTCGCCCGTGGCGCGGATGGCCTGCTCGAGCTCCCCGGCGAACCGCGGCTTGCCGTAGGAGGCCATCGCCATCACCTTGTACTCGTCGGAGCTGCGCAGGAAGCCCAGGTGTTCGGTGAGGTCCTCGTAGAGCAGCCCGAGCGAGTGCGGCAGGGCCTGGCTGGCCAGGACCTCGAGCCGGCCGTCGGTGTAGCGCCCTGCGAGGTGGCTGACCGCCTCGCCGCGGCCGTCGAGGACGAGCACGGAGTTGGTGGGGTACGGCGCCGCGAGGCCGGCCGACGCCGCGTGGGCCACGTGGTGGGGCACGTAGACGACCTTCTCCTCGGCCAGCCCCGGCAGGTAGTGGGCGAGGAAGGACGGCGCCTGCTCGGCGTACATCTTCCGCATGACGTCGCCCTGGTCGTGCAGGCCGGTCTCCTCGGGGCTCGGCATCAGCCGCGGGTCGAACGAGTAGGCGACGGCGTCGAGGTCGGCGGGGGTGAGGCCCGCCTCGGCCAGCACCCACGCGGCGGAGAGCTCGGGTAGCTCCCATGTGCTCCAGGGCAGCGGCCGCTTGCCGTGCTTGCGGCGGCTGAAGCGCTCCTCCTCGGCGGCGGCGACCACCTGGCCGTCGACGACCAGCGCCGCGGCCGGGTCGTGGTAGAGCGCGTTGATGCCGAGAACCTTCACCCTCGATCTCCTCCCGGACCGGGCGCGGCGCCCGCCCTTCTGCATGATCACGGCAGCGCGGCGCCCGCGCAGGTCGAGTGAGGGCCGGTCAGCCGCCGGCGCGGGCCCGGAGAAGGTCGTGCTCGAGGACGGCGGCCAGGGCCAGGGTCTTGTAACCGACCTCCTCGAACAGCACCACGATGCGGTCGTCCTCCACCCGCATCACAATTCCCGGCCCCCACTCCGCGTGCTCGACCGCAGTCTCGGCGGGGAAGGGCGTGTCCTCGGGCCCGGGTGCCTCGTCCTGTGGCGCGCCGTTCGCCTCCGCGGCGGTGTCGTTGTCGCAGTTCCCGCACGGCTGGTCCAGCTGCTCACCGAAGTAGCCGAGGAGGAACTGGCGGCGGCACTGTGTCGTCTCCGCGTAGCCGCGCATCATCTCGACCCGCGACTGGTCCACCCGCTCGTGGTGCTCGGCCAGCTCCCGGGCGGCGCGCGCGGCTTCGGCCGGGTCGGGGCCGCCCTCGGCCGGATGCGCCGATCCCTCGTCGTCCAGGACCACGGCGGCCACCTGCTCGAGCAGGTTGAGGTCGCGCGCCAGCGGGGTGGCCCCCCGGCCGGTCTCCTCTCGGAGCGCTTTCACGTCGACGCCGTCCTCGAGCCCGGCCGCGGGGGCCGCCGCCACGAGCCCGGCGACCTGCTGCAGTTCCTCCTCGGCCGGCGCCCCCGCGGCGAAGAACTTCCGCAGCCCGAGGTCCTCCTGCCGGTAGACCAGCACCGCCAGTGCCGGTTGACCGTCGCGGCCGCAGCGGCCGATCTCCTGGTAGTAGCTGTCCAGGGAGTCGGCCGGCTCGGCGTGCACCACGAACCGGGTGTCGGGCTTGTCGATACCCATGCCAAAGGCGGTGGTGGCGACGACGACGTCCAGCTCGTCGTCCATGAATGCCTGCTGGGTCTCCTCGCGCTCGGTCTTCCGCAGCCCGGCGTGGTAGGCGCGGGCGTGCAGACCGCGCTCCTCGAGCGCCTCGGCGAGGTCCTCCGTGCCGCGGCGGGTGGCGCTGTAGACGATGCCGGGGACGTGCCCGGCGCCCACCTCGGCCAGCACCCGGTCGAGCACGCCCTCGCGCTTGGCGGAGGCGTCCGGGTGGAGATCGACCTCGAGCCGGATCTCGGGGCGGTCGAAGCCGGCGACCACGATCTCCGGGTCCTTCATCTCCAGGCGCTCGACGATCTCGGCGCGCACCGGCGGCGCGGCGGTTGCGGTCAGCGCGAGGACCGTGGGATGCCCCAGCTGGTCGATCACCCCACCGAGCCGCAGGTAGTCGGGGCGGAAGTCGTGGCCCCAGGCCGAGACGCAGTGCGCCTCGTCGACGACGAACAATGCGGGGTGGGCGTCCCGGACGGCGTCGACCACCTCCGGCTTGGCCAGCTGCTCGGGTGCCAGGAAGACGTAGCGGACCGCTCCGTCCGCGAGCCCTTCCAGCACGTCACGCTGAAGCCCCGACGACAGCGTGGAGTTCAGCTGGGCCGCCTCGCCCATGCGGTCGCCCAGCTCCTCGATCCGCTCCAGCTGGTCGCGCTGCAGGGCGATCAGCGGCGAGACGACCACCACCGGGCCGTCCATCAGCTGCCCGGCCACTTGGTACACCGCCGTCTTCCCGGCCCCGGAGGGCAGCACCGCGAGGGTGTCCCGGCCGGAGACGACGGCCTGCATGGCGGCCTCCTGACCCGGGCGGAACTCCTCGAAGTCCAGGACGTCCCGGGCGATCTCCCGGATCCGCCGGGTACGCACCGACGCGGAATTGCCGGCCGGGTTGTCGGCCGCGTTCTCGGCAGGCTGGTCGTCGGGTTCGCGTTGGCGTGGTGGCACCGCCGCAGCCTGCCCCCACCCCGTCAGGGGCAAACCGTGCGCACGGTCATGCGCAGCGGGGTCGACAGAGCACTCAGCCGCCAGGCAGAAGGACCGTCCGGGACAAGGGGCCGATCAGCCCGGACGGATCCTCGGCCGCCGGCGCGTCCAGGGCCGACCGCAGCCGGCTCACGACATCTCCCCGACTCGATCATGTGTCGTGCACATCTGCTCGAGTGCGGATCCGCAGGTCTGGCGCCGGTGAGCTCCGTGAGCGGGTGCGGGTCGGTGTCCACCGCCTGCTGGAGCAGTCGGTAGAAGGGCATTCCTCGCGCCTTCGACGTTCGTCGGGCGACTCGGTCGGTGAGTGCGTCGAGGGAGTACGGCAGGTGCTGGCGACTGACCCGGTCATGCAGGTAGGCGCGAGGATGGTCGACGCCGCCGATGGGGCGCGCCGGCGTGCCATGCCTCCGACTTGCTGCACTCAGGCAGACATGCAGGACGCAGGTACGAATGACAGCGCTCTGGGTGGTCGGCCCCCTCTGTGATTCGAGTGTGATGACCCGAGGTTGCCTGCATCCTTGTCGAGCACCCTGGTGCAACGCGCAACCCTGGCCGGGTGGCCCCTCGCAGATGGAAGTTCGACCATGATCCTTCCAACGGTTCGAGACCCTCGCTTCGTGACGATCCGCCGCGGCGGGACCCTCACCGACTCGAATCACCACCTCCTCGCACTGTGGGCGGCATCGTGCGCAGAGCACGTTCTTCACCGTGTCGAGTCGGCTCGGCCGGAGGACCCACGACCGCGTCAGGCGATCGAGCACGCCCGTGCGTGGGTGCGCGGCGAGGTCACGATGATGCAGGCTCGCGCGGCGGGCGGCCATGCAATGGGCGCGGCCCGAGGCCTGCGTGGGGCACCACGGCATGCCGCGTACGCCGCCGGCCAGGCCGGGGTGGTCGCACATGTCGCTGCGCACGAGCTCGGTGCCGCCGCCTATGCGATAAGGGCCGCGCGTGCTGCGGTGCCGGAAGGCGACGGCGAGGCCGCAGGGCGACTCGAGTGCCAATGGCAGCGTGATCAGCTCCCAGAGGCTATTCGCGAGCTCGTCCTCGACGACCAGCGGTTGCGGAACGACATCTGCTGGTCAGTGTTCGACTGCTGAGTGCGTCGACGCTCCCGCTTCGACCGGGCTGAGGTCGAACGCCCGGCAGATCGCGTCGACCGCGTCTTCGTCGGAGTCCGCAGTCCTGCAACGCGTCCACGAGCACGTGCGGCTCGGAATCGATGAGTGGGGGTCCGCCGCAGCATGAATCCCCAGGTCAGACCGTTGTCCACAGATGTGGCCAGACTCTGGCCCGGCTGTCGGTGAGGGGGTCGGTCGCCGGGGAGGCACAACTAGGCTCCGCGCGTGGCCACCTCGTACCGGATCGCCGAGGCCGCCGAGTTGCTCGGCGTCAGTGACGACACCGTCCGCCGCTGGGTCGACAGCGGTCGCCTCGCTGCCCGGCGCGAGGGTGGCGCGCCCGCCCTGGTCGTCGGCACCGACCTCGCGCGGATCGCGGCCGAACTGCACGAGGCTCCGGAGCCGGGGACGACGCGCGGCTCCTCGGCCCG
>JAODNJ010000081.1 GCA_025465155.1 Frankiales bacterium | reverse complement strand
TCGTCGGTCCACATCCTGGGCAGCGGGATCTCGAGGGCCGCGCCGCGGCGGAGCAGCGGGGAACGCAGCGCCTGGGCGAAGTCGACGCCGCCGTGCACCTCGACGGTGACCCCGGGCAGCCGCACCCGGTCGCTCAGCTGCGCGACCACCCACTCGGCCCACGCCGTCCGGTAACCGACGGACCTGTCACCGAAGAGGCCGTCGAACGGACCGATGACGTCGTCGGGGTCGAGCAGGCCGTGCTTGGCGCTGAGCACGAACCACGGGTGGCCGGACTCCTCCGCGTCCGCACGGGCCCGCGCGAACACCGCACTCCGGAACATCAGGGACGCCGGCTGCGCCTCGCCTGCCACCGCGCCGGAGGAGGCGACGAGGACGACGCGTGCGCCCTGGGCCGCTGTGCCCGCGGGTGCGTCGGCCGGCGCCCAGCGCTGCGGCGCCGAGGCCCGGTAGCGGCGGTACATGCCGCGCTCGACCCGGTGCAGCAGCGGCGTGCGACCGGCGAACGGGGTGGCCCCGGTGTGGCTCGCGTTGTCGGTCGCGAACTGGATGTGCGCGGCGATCGAGGAGATCCCGACGTCCGGACGACGGGCGCTGACCCAGTTGATGAGCGCCGCCCGGCTGAACGGCTCGTGCAGCGTCCCGGCGGCCTCGGCGAGCAGCTCCCAGATCGTGGGCAGGCTCGGTGTGCTCATCCGGGTGCGCTCCTCGAGAGGTACGGCCGGGCGCACGGTAACCCGCACGGACAGCCGCCGGACCGGTCGCGACGGGGAGACGACACCATGGGCGTACACCCTGCGGGATGACGGGCAGTCCGGGTCAGCCCCCCGACGCTGGGCCGGCAGTCGTCCAGGGATCGTTCTCACCGGTTTCCGGACGCCGCCGCCCGCCGCTGATCACGGCGACAGTGGGCGGAAGCTCATCGGCGCAGCCCGACGGCAGCGGAACCGTCGACGGACGGTGGTTCTGTGATGCACCACAACGATCGGCCGCACCAGTCACACCTGCCACAGCCGTCGGGGGGCCTGGGCGGACCAGTTCGTCCAACCCGGTAGACAGGACCCATGGGCAGCACGGGCGACCTCCAGGGATGGGATCCCGTCGCCGCGCCGACCCGGGCGCAGGTGTCGATCGCGGTCACCGCGACGCCGGTGCTGAGCTACGCCCTGGCCCACAACCGGGTCCCGGTCGTCTCCCGGCTGGCCCTCACAGCGGCCGGTGGAGCCGTCCGCGGCGGCACGGTCCGGCTCTCCGTCCGTGACGCCGAAGGCCCGATCGGCGCCCCGGTCGAGCTCCTGGTCGACCTCGACGAGAACCGGACGACGGTCCTTCCCGACCTGCCTCTGGTGATCGACCCGGCCGCGATGCTGCAGATCGACCAGCAGCGCCCCGGCGTCATCGACGTGGAACTGGAGGACGGCGGCGTGGTGCTGGCCGCCGCTCGGACGCCGGTCCAGGTCCTCGCCGCCCAGCAGTGGCTCGGCCGCCCCATGCCGCTGGCGATGGAGATGCTCGCCGCCCATGTCATGCCCAACCACCCGGCGGTGACGGCGCTGGTCGGCGAGGCCTCGGAGATCCTCGACCAGCGCACCGGCAGCCCCGCCGTCCAGGGCTACCAGTCCGGCCCGGAGCGGGTCGACGAGATCGTCGTGGCCCTGACCGAGGCGATGCAGCGGCACGACATCCGGTACAGCGAGCCGCCGGCCAGCTGGGCCGACCTGGGCCAGCAGGTCCGCACCCCGGGCGACGTCCTCACCTGGCGGGTGGGCACGCCGCTGGACACCGTCGTCCTGCTGGCCGCAGCCCTCGAGCAGGCCGGGATCCGGCCGCTGCTGTGGCTCACCGACGGGCACGCCTTTCTGGGCTACTGGCGTGAGGAGCGCGGCGCCGAGAGCACCGCGACCACCGACGTCGCCGGCCTGGTCAACTGCGTCGACCTCGGGCTCATCGGGCTGGTCGAGACCACCCTGCTGACCAGCATGGGCGAGCCCGGCGCGGATCTGCACCAGGCGGCCTACGACGGCTGGCTCACCGGCGACCTCGACCGCGTCCTCGGCGTCACCGACGTCGCCCGCGCCCGGCGCGACGGCATCCTGCCGCTTCCCGCGCGGGCACGCGACGCCGACGGCGTCCTGAGCATCGTCGAGTACCACCCCGCCGTGCACAGCGCGCCGGCCCGCCCCGTCGACCACCCCCCCGCGGTCAGCGCCCGCCCCGAGGCGCCGCCGCGGGTGCAGCAGTGGAAGAACGCGCTGCTGGACCTCTCGCTGCGCAACCGGCTGATCAACTACAGCGCGCGCTCGGGCCTCGGGCTCACCCTTCCCGGCGACGCGCTCGGCATCCTCGAGAACTTCGTCCACGACGGGACGCCGATCACCCTCCTCGCGAGCGACCGGCTGGCCGCGGTGCAGCGGGAGCGCGGGCTGTCGACGGCGGCCGAGCTGCCGAGCGAGCAGCTCACCGAGCAGCTGGTGGAGAGCCGCACCGTCCACGCCGACGTGACCGAGGAGGCCTACCTCGGCCGGCTGCGGACCCTCTCCTACAAGGCGAAGACGGTCACCGAGGAGACCGGCGCCAACAATCTCTACCTGGCCCTGGGCAGCCTGGTGTGGGAGCTCGACGGCCGGCCGCTGCGCTCGCCGCTGGTCCTCGTGCCGGTCGTCCTCACCCCCACGTCGCGGGACGGCGCCTACCGGATCAGCCTCGACGAGGCCGGCACCAGCACCCCCAACTACTGCCTGCTGGAGAAGCTGCGCCAGTTGCACGGGATGGTCGTCCCGACCCTGGCCGACGCCAGCGGTGACACCGGCATCGGCCTGGACACCGCTCTCGAGGCGATGCGGGTGTCGCTGGTCGGCCACGGCCTGCCGTACCGGGTGGAGGCGACGGCGGACCTCGCGATCCTGCAGTTCGCGAAGTTCCGGCTGTGGAAGGACCTCGACGAGCACTGGGCCGACTTCGCCGGCAATCCTCTGGTCGCCCACCTCGTGCACGAGCCGACGGAGCCGTTCGTCGACCCGGTCCTCGACACCGCCGGGCACACCGATCTCGACGAGCTCGCCGCGCAGCTCCCCGTGCCGGCCGACGCCACGCAGCTGCGGGCCGTCGCGGAGGCAGCGGCGGGGCGCACCTTCGTGCTGGAGGGCCCGCCCGGCACCGGAAAGTCGCAGACCATCACGAACCTGCTCAGCCGCGCCGTCGCCGACGGCAAGCGGGTGCTGTTCGTGGCCGAGAAGCGGGCCGCCCTGGACGTGGTCGCGCGGCGGCTCGAGGCCGTGGGCATGGGCCCGTTCGCGCTCGACCTGCACGACAAGGGCAGCCGGGCATCGACGGTGCGAGCACAGATCCGCGCCGCGCTGGAGCACGCCGTCGCGGTCGACGAGCAGGGCTTCGCCGCTGACGGCGAGGCGCTCCGCTCGGCCCGCCGGATGCTGGCCCGCTACGCCGACCGGCTGCACGCACCCAATGCGGCCGGCCTCTCGCTGTACACCGCCCGGACGGCCGAGCTGACGGCGGGCAAGGACGTCGCCGCCCTCCCGGTGTCCGAGCCGTTCGTGGCCCTCGCGTCGCCGGAGACGTTCACCGCGGTGCGGCGCGCGCTGGCTCTTCTGCCCGACATCGCCGACCTGACCCGTCCGTCGCCGCGGCACGCGTGGGCGTTCGTGGACAGCCCGCACGTCGACGCGCTCGCCGTCCAGGACGCGTCCCGCGCCGTCGACGCCGCGATCCGGGAACTGCCCACCGCCGGGCTCCTCGCCGGCGTGCTCCGCCGGGTGAGGACCCCGGACGAGCTGGACGCCGTCGCGCATCTGCTGTCCGGGCCACCGGTCGGGCTGGACGTCCTCGACGAGACGCCGACCGAGCTGTGGACCGCGGCGACCAGCGCGATGCAGGGCGAGGTCGCGGCCTTCATGGCGTTCCGACACCCCGGGCTCGACGTCGCCTCGCCGGAGGCGCTCGCCCTGCCGCTGGCCGAGCTGTATGTGCGCGCCCAGACCGCGGCGGCGTCGGGCTGGTTCGGCCGGCGCGGGCGGCTGAACAAGGTCAAGGCCGAGCTGGCGCCCTACCTGCTGCCCGACGCGACGGTGAAGCCCAAGGACGTTCCCGCCCTGGTCGAGTCGCTCTGGCGGGTGCAGAGCGGCATGCGCGCGATCGCCGAGCGGGCCGGCGTCATCCCCGGGCTCGCCGTCCCGGCCGACTGGAACCCCTTCCTGGACCCGACGCTGATCGACCGCGAGGTCACCTGGCTGCGCCGCGCCGGGGCGGTCATCGACGGCGACGCACCCTTCCACGTGGCCCTGCGCAAGCTGGTCGTCGCGGGGGCGGCCGCCGATCCGGGCGCCGCCGCGACGGTGGCCCGGGCCCGCGACGCCGTCCGTGCGCTGCTGACCGCGTGCTGCACGACCTCGGCGCGGCTGTCGTCCTGGACCGGCGACGACGGGTTCGTGCTGCGCTGGTCGATGACCCGACCCGAGCGCGGGATCGAGCACCCGCGGCTGAACTCGCTGCGCCGCTGGGTCAGCTTCCTGGACACCCTCGAGCCACTGCGGGCCGCGGGGCTCGAGGAGGCGCGCACGCTGCTGATCACCGGCGCGGTGCCCGCCGACGACGCCGTCCGCGCGTTCGAGCGCGGGGTGGCCGAGGCCTCGGTCGCCGAGCGGGCCGACGCGACGGGGCTGGACCTGTTCGACGCCGGGGCGCACGAGAAGGCGATCCACCGGTTCACCGCCGCCTCCCGCGCCGTCCGGGCGCACCTCACCGCGGCGCTGCCCGCCACGGTGCTGGCCGGCCGGCCGTTCGACCCGGCGACCGGCGCGGGGCAGATCGGCGCGCTGCAGCGCGAGCTGGCCCGACAGCGGCGCGGCCTCGGCGTCCGGGGGCTGCTGGCGCACTACGGCGACCTGATCACCGCGGTCATGCCGTGCGTGCTGGTCAGCCCCGACTCGGTGGCCCGATTCTTCCCGGCGCAGGCCGCCCTGTTCGACCTCGTGGTGTTCGACGAGGCCTCGCAGATCCGGGTGGCCGACGCGGTCGGTGCCCTGGGCAGGGCCCGCGCCGCCGTCGTCGTCGGCGACAGCCGGCAGATGCCACCGACGTCGTTCGCCGAGCCGTCCGGCGGGTCGGACGACTCGTTCGACGTCTCCTCGGCCACCGACTCCTCGGAGACGGTCGAGGACGAGGAGTCGATCCTCTCCGAGTGCGTGCAGGCGCGGGTGCCGCGGCAGTGGCTGTCGTGGCACTACCGCAGCCAGGACGAGTCGCTGATCGCCTTCTCCAACGCGCAGTACTACGAGAACCGGCTGTCGTCGTTCCCGGCGCCGACCCACGGGCGCCCGTCCCCGGAGCCGACCGGCCGCGGCGTCTCGCTGATCCGGGTGCCGGGCACCTTCCTGCGCTCCGGGTCGGGCCGGATGCTGCGCACCAACCCGATCGAGGCCGAAGCCGTGGTGACGGAGATCCGCAAGCGGTTCGCCCTCTCGGCCGCCGAGCCGCCGTCGATCGGCGTCGTCACGTTCAACGCCCAGCAGCGGTCGCTGATCGAGACCCTGCTGCGCGACGCCGACGACGACCGGCTGGCCGAGGCGCTGGACCGCACCGACGGTGAGGGCCTGTTCGTCAAGAACCTGGAGAACGTGCAGGGCGACGAGCGGGACGTGGTCTTCTTCTCGACCGGCTTCTCGGTCAACGAGAAGGGGCAGCTGCCGCTGAACTTCGGTCCGCTCAACCGCACGGGCGGGGAGCGGCGGCTCAACGTGGCGGTGACCCGGGCGCGGCGTCAGGTCGTCGTCTTCTCCTCCTTCGACCCGGAGCAGCTGCGGGCGGAGGAGACGTCGTCGGTCGGCATCAAGCACCTGCGCGCCTACCTGGACCTGGCGGCGCTCGGCACCGACGTGCTGCCCCGGGACGCACGGAGGTCGGCGCTGGTGGACCGGCACCGTGAGGAGATCGCCGCGACGCTGCGGTCGCGCGGGTTGCACGTGACGACCGACGTGGGCCTGTCGGAGTTCCGCATCGACTTGTCGGTCTGTCGACCTGGCGACTCGGAGACACCGGTGATGGCGGTGCTGCTCGACGGGCCGCCGTGGGCGCGGCGGCAGACGGTCGGTGACCGCGACGGGCTGCCGATCGAGGTGCTCGGTGGGATGCTGCGCTGGCCGGTCGTCGAGCGCGTGTGGCTGCCCTCGTGGCTGGCCGACCCGTCCGCAGTCGTCGACCGGCTGGTGGCCGCAGTCCGCTCGGTGCCCGACCTCGCCGGCGACCGGGCCCCGCTGGTGGCCGCCGCGCTGGCCGGCGTCGCCCCGATGGTGCCGCCGCCCGCCGCTCCCCCCGCGTCGGAGACCTATCGAGGTGTGGCCGCCCTGCGCGCGGTCGTGACCGAGAAGGTCGCCGCCCCCGTACCGGTTGCGCCCCGACCGGCACCCGGGAAGACCACCCTCGACGGCGAGGCGACCTTCGCGCCGTGGACGCCGAAGACCGCCGGGGACAGGTCCGTGCTCGACGGGCTGCCGGCGACGGCGTCGGCGCGGGTGGTCCGCCGGGTGCTGGCCGCCGGTGTCAAGGCGGAGGGCCCGATCCACGTCGACCGGCTGGCCCGCCTGGCCGCGGCCGCGTTCGGCGTCACCCGGGTGACCGAGTCACGGAAGGCCGCGCTGCTGTCGGTGCTTCCGCCGTCGGCGGTCGACGGCGAGTACCTGTGGCCGGATTCGCTGGACCG
>JAODNJ010000076.1 GCA_025465155.1 Frankiales bacterium | reverse complement strand
GCAAGGAGCAGGAGCGTCGTGAAGATGCCCCACGCGACCAGGTACCAGCCGACCGCTGTGGGGGCGTCGGTTCCCAGGCTCTTCAGGTAGAAGGTGACCAGGGCCCAGTAGGAGAGCCAGAAGCCGCTGTAGGACGTGAACGCCGTCGCGCCGAAGGTGTTGCCCTTGCGGAACTCCCACATGCCGGCGGCGAACTGGCCGATCCCGCCGTAGGCGAGGGCCAGCCCGAACACCACCGGCTCGGCCTTGGCGGGGATCAGCCCGGCGTTGACGAGGCTGAGCAGGAAGGTCGTCAGCGCGAACGCCGACAGGCCCAGCGGCGCGGGGTCCGCGACCGAGCGAGCGCTCTCGGAAGCCCACTCGGCGGCATTCGCGGTGCGGCCGGCGGTGGGGTCGGACGGCCCGCCCGGAGCGGCCCCCCGCCGGCCCGGGTCCACTCCTCGTTCGGTGTCTGTGGCCATCTCGGGGCCGTCCTCTCGATTCGGCACTCTGTGACCTGAATTACACGCCTGGCCCATGAGGATCGCCAACGGGGGACCGTCGGCGCCCCTGGGGCGGACGAGTCCGGTGAGCCGCCGACGGGAACTGTGCCGGTTGCACTGTTACAACCCGCATGCGCCGTGTCATCGTCCCTGCATGCGCCGTCCCTTTCTCGCCGCACTGTCCGCGGCGGCCGCCCTCGCTCTGTCCATCGTCGCGCTCGCGCCGAGCGCCGGCGCCGCCCCGTCGCAGCAGGCCCTCACCGTCCGCAACACGCCGGTCTGCGGCACACCCGGTGCCGGCAGGGCCCAGTGCTTCGCGGTGCGGCACGACGCGGTGGACGCCTCCGGCACGGTGACGCCCAACGGCGGCGTGAAGCCGAACGCGGCGACGCCCGGCACGGGCTACGGTCCGGCCGACATCGAGAGCGCCTACCACCTCCCGGCCGCCACGACCGCGACGCCGTCCGGCAACCTGGTGGCGATCGTGGACGCCTACGACGCGCCCACGGCGGAGGCGGACCTGGGCAGGTACCGGTCGACCTACAGCCTGCCGCCCTGCACGACGGCGAACGGTTGCTTCACGAAGGTGGGTCAAGGCGGTCCCACCACCGCGCTTCCAGCGGTCGACGGTGGCTGGGCTCAGGAGATCTCGCTCGACCTCGACATGGTCTCCGCGGCCTGTCCGAACTGTCGGATCCTTCTGGTCGAGGCCAACAGCGCCTCCTTCAGCGACCTGGCGGTCGCGGTCAACTACGCCGCCTCGCAGGGCGTCGTCGCCATCAGCAACAGCTATGGCGGGAGCGACACGAGCAACGCGACCATCGCCAAGGCCTACAACCAGCACCCGGGCATCGCGGTGACCGCCGCCACCGGCGACAGCGGCTACGGCGTGCAGTCCCCCGCGTCGTTCAGCAACGTCGTGGCCGTGGGCGGCACCACGCTGAAGAGGAGCCCGACCCCCGCCGCCAACGGGCGCATGTGGACCGAGAGCGCGTGGAGCGGCGCCGGTTCGGGTTGCTCGCGGTACAACGCGAACACTTACCAGGACACGAAGGCCACCAAGTGCAACAACAAGGCCGACGCCGACGTCTCCGCCGTCGCCGACCCCAACACCGGCGTCAACGTGTACGACTCGACCGCCTACCAGGGCGCTTCGGGGTGGCTGGTGTTCGGCGGCACCAGCGCGTCGTCGCCGATCATTGCCGGCGTCTACGCCCAGGGTCCGGCGATCGGGTCCGGACCGGCCGGCGCCTATACCTGGAAGAACGCCTCCGGGAACCTGAACGACGTCACCAGCGGGTCGAACGGGCACTGCAGCACCAGGGTCTGGTGCACCGCGGGATCGGGCTGGGACGGCCCGACCGGCCTGGGCACGCCCTGGGGTACCGGCGCGTTCTGACCGCCGGTTCTTCCCTGATCCCGCCGCCCCCGGCCAACCGGCCGGGGGCGGCGGTGTCGGTTCGGGGTCACAGCCTGCTCGTCGTCGCCTCGTCGTCCGCACCGGCGAAGTACCTCTCCAGGACCTCCCGGAACACCGGATCGGCGGGCGCGACGGCGGCGAAGAGGGTCATGGAGGACCTCAGTTTCTGCGCGTCGACCAGCCCCAGGACGGCGGCGGGGTCGGTGCCGGGAAGGCCGAGCAGAGCCCGGGCGCTCTCGACGAGCCGCGGGCCGAGCACGGGATGGGCGAGGTAGGCGCGGGCCTCGGCCAGGCCGGAGATCGCGTACCGGCGGGACATGTCGCTCCCGCCGAGCCCGGCGAGCTGCGGGAAGACGAACCACATCCAATGGCTGCGCTTGGCGCCGGCGCGCAGCTCGGCCAGCACCCGCACGAAGGTGGCGCCGTGGTCCTGCGCGCGGATGAAGCGCTCGAGGTCGAAGCTCACCCGGGCAGGTTTCCCCGGGGCGGCACGTCCGGCAACCGATGAGTAACGAGGCCGGCGCGGGTCAGCCCTTCCATGCAGATGAGAACCGTCGACCTCACCCCTCAGGCAGCCATCGTCGCGCGGGTGGTCGACGGCGTGCGCGCCGACCAGCTCGGCGACCCGACCCCGTGCGCGGGGACGCCGGTGGCCGGGTTGCTCGACCATCTCGCGGGGCTGACGACGGCGTTCCGGATGGCTGCGGTCAAGGAGACGGTGTCCGGCGCTCCCCGGGCGTCGGCGGATGCCCTGGCACCGGACTGGCGCACCCGCCTTCCCCGGCAGCTCGAGGAGCTCGCCTCC
>JAODNJ010000036.1 GCA_025465155.1 Frankiales bacterium | reverse complement strand
GTGCTGCGGCACCGGATCGTGCCGCCCAACGACGGGGGGCTCAGCCTCGGCCAGGTGATCGTGGCGGCGGCCGGTGGCCTCCCTCCGGACCCGGAAGACGGGTGAGGGCCGCCGGCTCGCCGTCAGGAACCGGCGTGGCTGAGGCGGCCCGCGACATCCGGGCGTCCTCCGGTGCGGGCGACGGCGTGGAACAGCAGCACCATGCCGCCGATCTGCCCCAGGTGGTACGCGGAGTCGGGGTCCAATCGCACCAGCGCCGCAGCGGCGGGCACGAGCCGCAACATGGCGGCCGCGATGCTCGCGCCGATGGCGATCAGCATCGCGCGACCCATGGGATGGCGGTGCAGCCACGCCCAGGTCCACAGGGCCAGAACGCAGGCCATCGTCAGGCTCTCGCACCACATGATCGCCGTGATGCTGGGATGGCCGGTGGCGGCGATGACCACGTACGCGACCAGGCCGACCGAGCGCAGCGGCCAGAAGACGACGGCTCGACCCCGCCCGAGGACCTGCACCACGGTCGCCGCGAGCAGGAACGACACGACGACGACGACCATGCTGCTCATGACCGCCCAGCTCAGCTGGTTCAGCCCGCGCACCCGGACGAGGACGCCGTGGTAGGCCGCGCCCGCGAGCGCGGTCACCGCCGCCCACGCGAACGCCGCATGCCAATATCTGGACGCCGCACCGTCGCGAGGCAGGCGCCGGACCAGGTAGAGAGTCACCAGCCCCAGCGCCAGGTCGGTCAGCGAAGCCGCCGGCTGGACGAGCATGGAACACGGTACGTCTCGCAGTGCCCGGACAGCGCGGTCGCGAGGCCCGCGGACCTCTGTCAGCGGTGACGAGACATCTAGGCTCGGGGCGTGAGCGAGCCGATCGATCCCGGCGTCATCGAGCTGGCCGGGCGCATCTTCGAGATGGCCCGTGACGGCCGGACCGAGGACCTGGCCGCCTACCTCGATGCCGGCGTCCCCGCCAACCTGACCAACGACAAGGGCGACACCCTGCTCATCCTGGCCGCCTACCACGGGCACGCGGACACGGTGGCCGCCTTGCTGTCCCGCGGTGCCGACCACTCCCGGGCCAACGACCGCGGGCAGACCGCCCTGGCCGCAGCCGTCTTCAAGCAGTCCGCCGACTCGGTGCGCGCCCTCGTGGCCGCGGGTGCCGACCCCGACGCCGGGAACCAGAGCGCCCGGGCGACCGCCACCTTCTTCGACCTGCCGGCCATGATCGAACTGCTGGACGCCGCCGGAGGGTGAACCCTGGGCATGGCGCCGCCGTCCCGGACCGGCGCGTCCGCTGAGGGGAGCGGCCGGGAGGGGGAGTGGGCGTGCAACCGTCGCCGGGCCCGGACGCCGATCAGCCGCGGATGCCCCCGGGGGAACAGGTGGGGCCGCGCCGGGTCGCCGCCGCTCCCCCGGAGCGCCCGGAGCTGGACGGGCCCCCGGAGCCGGACGGGCCCCCGGAGCTGGACGGGCCCCCGGAGCCGGACGAGGGCGCCGGGCCCGACACCGCGGAGGCGGCCAGTGGGCAGGCGCCGGCCGTGCCGCGCTGGTTCATCGTCCTGGCCGGAGCGGCCTCGGCGACCGTGGCGGTGGCCGGGCTGCGGTCGATCGCGTGGCTGCTGGGCCCGGTGCTGCTGGCGCTGGTGGTGGTCATCGCGCTCGCACCGGTCCAGGGCTGGCTGCTCCGGCACGGCTGGCCGCGCTGGGCCAGTGCCACGGTCCTCCTCGTGCTGGTCTGGGGAGTGCTTCTGGGGTTCGTCGGGCTGCTCGTGCTGTCGGTCGCCCAGCTCGCGGCGCTGCTGCCGCACTACTCCGATCGGGCGGCGACGTTGCTCGCCGAGATCGGGCGGGCCCTCCACCGTCCCGGTCCGGTCTCCGGGCAGCTCTCGGACCTCGTGTCGAAGATCGACTACACGCAGCTCGTGGGGGTCGCGACCGGGCTGCTGGCCCGGCTCACCGATGCGGCTACGACGCTCCTCCTGCTGCTGTCCGCGCTGGTGTTCATGGTCCTGGAGTCCGCCGGCTTCGGCCGCCGGCTCGCCCTGGTGGCCCCCGAACGGCCCCACCTGCCGATCGCCCTGGGACTGTTCACCCGCGGGACCCGCAGCTATCTGCTGGTGAGCACGGTGTTCGGCGGGCTCGTCGCGGTGGGGGACGGGATCGGGCTGGCTCTGCTGGGCGTGCCGGCGGCCGTGCTGTGGGGCGTGCTGTCGTTCATCACGAACTACGTGCCCAACATCGGGTTCGTGCTGGGCCTGGTGCCGCCGGCGCTGCTGGGCCTGCTCGCCGGCGGGTGGGGCAAGCTGATCGCGGTCGTCGTGCTCTATGCGGTGCTCAACTTCGTCATCCAGACGCTCATCCAGCCGCATTTCGTCGGCGACTCGGTCGGCCTGTCCACCACCGTCACATTCGTGGCGCTGCTGTTCTGGGGCTGGGTCATGGGCGCGCTGGGCGCGTTGCTGGCCATCCCGCTCACCCTGCTGGTCAAGGCGCTGCTCGTGGACGTGGATCCGCGGGGGCACTGGCTCGACGTCCTCCTGCGGGAGGAGCCGCGGCCGCCCCGCACACGACGGGCCCGGCAGCGCGCCCAGGCGAGGCGCTCCGCGATGGCCTCCGTGCGGGCCATCCACCTGCGGCACCGGTCGTCGCCTGAGTGACCCCGACACGCCTTCCGAGCTGCGAAAACGGAATGTCGTACCCCGGTGGGACGTTGTCCCCATGTCGGGATGACGCGGGCGCCGAAGGCGTCGTGCGGGCCCGGCACGGAGCAAGGGAAAGAGAGCAATGAAGGGCGACCGTGTAGAGATCGTCATCGACGCGGGTGGCAGCACCCGCACCTACGAGATCGAGGCCACCCGCGCGGGCCGGCGGGTCGACGTCACCCACGGCAGGGGCGTCGTCGAGGTCACCGAGACCACCCGGGGCGGAACGCCGGTGCGCACTGCGCGGTTCATGTCCGGCCGGGTCCTGGCCCTGGTCGAGCATCCGGCTCCGCGGTCGGCGCTCCCGGACGACGCCGCGGTGACCGCACTGCGCCAGACAGCCTGAGCCGGTCCACGTGAGCCGGAGGGGAGTCAGCCGATCTCGTCGGCGGACTCCCGTCCGGCGTCCACCGTCCGGCCGAGGAAGTCGGCGATCGCGTCGAGTTCCGCGTCGCTGTACCGCGCGCAGATCCGCCCCATCCGGGTGTTCATCCCCCCGAACATCCCGTAGACCTCCCGCTGGCGGTCGGGCGTGCTGGCCACCAGCACCCCCCGCCGATCACCCTCCGCGCGTTCGCGGGTGATCCAGCCACCCTCCTCGAGCCGGTTGAGGATTCCGGTCATCGTCGCCGCGTGGATCCCGACCCGGGCCGCGAGGGCGGTCGGGCTGATCGGGCCGTGGCGGGCGATCACGTCGAGGCAGTCGAAATCCAGGTCCTTCAGTTCCGCCTTGCCGCCGACCCGGTGATTGAGGATCGCGAGCTCGATCCTCAGGTCCCGCAGGCCGCTGAGCACACCGTTCTCCCGGCGCCTGCGTTCGCGGTCGCTCATGCGTTCGATCCTCCTCCCAAACTACGAGACTCGTATAGTATGAGTTTCATAGGGCCGCGTCGATGTCGGCCCCGGCCCGAGGAGCCAACCATGCGGATCGTCATCTTCGGCGCGAACGGCCCCACCGGCCGCCTGCTCACCGCGACAAGCATCGCCGCCGGGCACGAGACCGTCGCCGTGACCCGCCGCCCGGACGCGTTCCCGCTGCAGGACGAGCGGCTGCGCGTGGTCGGCGGCGATGTCCTCGACCCCGAGGCGGTGGACCGCGTGGTGGCGGGCGCCGACGCCGTGCTGTCAGCGCTCGGCGTGCCCTTCGGCAAGACGCCGGTCGAGGTCTACTCGCACGGTGCCGGCCACATGCTGGACGCCATGAAGCGGCACGCCGTCCGCCGGCTCGTGGTGGTCAGCTCCGGCGCCGTGACCGGCGAGGACGAGCCGACCGGCGGCGTCCTGTTCAACCGTGTCCTGCAGCCCTACGTCACCAAGCGGCTGGGCCGCACCGTCTACGACGACATGCGCCGGATGGAGGCGCTGATCGCGGGCAGCGACGTCGACTGGACGATCCTCCGGCCGTCGGGCCTCTTCGAGCTGCCCGGGGTCACCCGTTACTCGATCACCGAGGAGCACGGGCCGGGCCGGTTCACGGCCCGGATCGACCTGGCCGACGCGATGCTGCGCCAGGTGGACGACGAGCGGTTCGTCCGGAAGATCGGGCACGTCATCACGACGGAGGCCAACCCGCGGCTGCTGTCGATGATGCTGCGGGAGGCATTCAAGAAGTAAGGGCGGCGCCCGCGGGGAAATCCCCTGCCGTGCCGCAGGAGATCGTCGTCATGGTCGGCCTGCAGGGCTGCGGCAAGTCCACCTGGGTCCGCGAGCACCTCGCGGCCACCCATGCCGTCGTCAGCAAGGACCACTGGCCGCACGCCCGCCACCGCGAGGCGCGCCAGCGACGGGTGGTCGCCCAACTGCTGGCCGAAGGCCGCAGCGTGGTGGTCGACAACACCAACCCGGCGCCGGAGGACCGCACCCCGCTGGTGGCCGCCGCCCGCGCGGCCGGTGCGGCCGTCCGAGCGGTCTGGATCGACACCCCGCTCGAGACCTGCCTGGAGCGCAACGAGGCGCGCACGGGCCGGGCGCGCGTGCCCGTGGTCGGCGTCCTGGCCACGCGCGGCCGGCTGGTGCCGCCGAACACGGAGGAGGGGTTCGACCGGATCGACGTGGTCCGGGAGCCCCCCTGACCTGCGGTCCTGCGGCACGCTGCCCGGCATGACGCCCACCGCGCGGATCGCCCTCGCTCTGGTCTGCTTCCTCCTGGCGCTGGTGACCGGGCTGACCGGCCTTGCCCTGGTGATCCTGGAGGGCCGCCGGACGGCCCGCGCGCTGCGTCGCTGGCGCGACGAGGAGGCCGGCGA
>JAODNJ010000577.1 GCA_025465155.1 Frankiales bacterium | reverse complement strand
CCTCGTTGATCGTGTCGATGGCACCGTTCGGCATCACGTTCTGCGCCTGGGCGAGTTCTTCGAACTCGAGATGCGGGAGTGACTGCAGTCCGACGAGCTTGCGAACGAGCGCCGAGTGCGCCGCGTCCAAGCCTGCGATGGAGGGTGGGGTGGGCGCCCCAAACGAGGACTGATCGGTCGGGTTCTCGGGTGGCCTCACAGGCGTGGCGTCAGCAGGCAAAGTCGACGACGTGAGCTCGACCTGGTCGTCGTCGAAGATTCCGCGAAGAAGCTCCGACACGCTGGCGCTCTCGTGCATAGTGCGCTCAATCGTTTCCTCGTCGAGAACGAGGGTTCCTGGCGCGGCCGCCGCCGAGCGGGGTTGGAGCGGGATAGGTACACCAGGTGCTCCCGGAGTGGCGACTCGCACGGTGATTGGTTCGCGGGCAGCAGCCGTGGGTGAGGATTGCACAGCAAAGACGCGGCTTGCGATGTCCGACTGGTCGAGGCCGAGCAGTCCAAAGATTTTGGTGAGTGCCATCATTTCCGACGCGGTGACTTTCCCATCCGCCGCAGCAACGCTCAGAAGTAAGCCGCCGAGGCTCACTCGTTGAGAGTCGCTCAGCAACGCGACCCGTTTCGTAAGGCCGGTCAGTTTGGTGGACGACGCGGTCAGCCATTTGAAGTGAGCGTTGAGACGCGTTTTCTCCGCAACGGATAGATCGAGGCTCGACTCGATTGACGGGAGAAAGGTCTGAATTTCGTCGTCGCTGACTTCGCCATCCGCAGCGCTGACGGCTGCAGCGAAATGGGTGAGGGTGGTTGCTGTCTCGTAGGACGGCGATGGGCTGAGCGGGTAGTCACCGGTGATCGGAAAAAGTACGACCGGGCTGTCAACGCTCAACGGTGGTCCTCCAAATCGAACGTCTGGCTCGATGCCGACATGAAGCTTGCCGAGGAGCTGGACCAGTGGCGTCGATTCTGCTTTGGATAAGCTCGTGGGTGCTGCCGGATTCCATCGTGTGAGGAGTTCAAGGCCGGCGACCGCTTCCGAACCTTCGGGATTTACCGTGTCGGCGAGCCACTCTCGAAGGGCTTGAAAATCCGGGTTCTTGGAGCTTTCGATAAGTCGTTGAGGCAAGAACGCGATCCCGTTGAGCGAATCAGCTCTCTCGGGATTCTTACCCACAAATCGGCTGAAGGCCTCGAGTGATTCTTGAACTTCTTCGGCAATCGCCGCTAAGGCGCGTGTGGGTTTCGCAAGTGCGAAGACGTCAGGCACGTTCTGCATCTTGAGTTTCGCGTAGCCGATGCCCGCGCTTGCTGCGCTGTACGTTAGACCGAGCATTGTCGTGCCCGGGGTTACTTTCATTCCGTCGCCATAGGTGTCGAAGTAGTTCTTGGTGAAGAGATCCGAGAACTCAGCGGTGCAGCGTACCGCTCCGGTCCGTATCCGGAACTCGGGGTTGTACCAGGCCCATTCGAGTGCCCACGCTGCAGGCAGCGGCTGTTTGGCTGCGACGATCTCCCCAATCGCGATTTTGAGTGACAGAGGAACGATCCAACGATTGCTGGAGAGCCGACGCGATGTCGATTTGGCCGGCGCTGCGATGCTTCCCACGCTCATCATCATGTCGATTACGTCGAGGAAGCCTTTGGCGTACCTCTGAAACGAGTAACTCTGTTCTGCGTAAACGTCTATGAGCGCTTCCATCTCCGCACGGATCGGAGCGAGATCTGAGTGAAACGAGTCGGTCGCCTGCATGTCAACGAGAACGCGACGCTCGAGGCCATACATGAACAAGAAGACATAGCCGAGCGGCGTGCTGGGGTTCCGCCGCCCGCGAGCGAGCCACTCTAGATATGCCGCACGGGACTCTGGCGAGATGCTGTCGTAGGCGGGCCAGTAGTTGAGACCGCGACCAAGGGTGTCGGGTAGTCGACTATTCACTCGGAGATTCGGGTTGATCATTGACGGCTCAACCGACCGCTGGGGAGCCGCAAGCTTACGGCCGACATAAATTAGCCCACCGGGAATTGTGTATCCGGCTATCGAGACCGGCTCCCCCGACCCAAACCACTCAACGCCACGGATCCGGTCTCCGTCTTTCACCAATACCGCTGAGGGAACCGGAACTAGTGCTGGCGTTGATTCAGCTGGTGTCGCCTCAGGCACGGTAAGCGCCTGGCTCTGCGCCAGTGCTGGCTGAGTCGCAGGAATCGAAGTGTCGGTGTTCGTGCCGTTTATTGCGTCGGCGGCCACATTCGCTGTCCCGGGTCTGATCGCGATTCGTTCTGGCTGTGCGGTGGGTTCAGCGACGACCTCTAATCGAGCCCAGCGTTGTCCGTCCCACCATCGTTGAGAACCCTGTCGTTCCGGATCGGCGTAGTACCCGGGTGGGGCAACCGCTGGCGCTTGATTGACGAGAACCGGGCCGCGCGATGCCTGAGACCCGGCCGCTTTTTGGTTGCTCCGCCGAACGAGCCAAATCACTAGCCAGGCAATGAGGGCGAACGGCGCAACAATAACGATCACGACCACAATGATCCCGATGACGGTGCCGATCGTTTCTGCCATAGCTTTCCTGCCGACCACTTGTGACGAATTGAACCCCGTCGCTACCGAAACAACGGATGCTGCAGCCAGTCTGGCCGAGGCGCGAGGAATCCACAAAGTCCCCGACTCGGGCGCAGCCGAACTCTTCGTGTTGACGCCGTTGCACGACTTCGTGGGTTGCGATCTTTGCTCAGTCTGTCGATGAGGCCTTCCTCGCGCTGGGGGGATCCGATCAGCATGTGCGGCTGAGTGGCGCTTAGCTGCCGAGCGAGAGGTGAACGTTGCCGGCGCGCATGTTGGACTCCGACTCTTGGACGAAACCTCGGTGCGAGACCTCAACCCCGTAAAACTTCTTGCCGCCGGGCACGTTCTTCACAGTGAAGTTGTAGACGCAGCCGCCGACCTGCGGGATTCCCTCGCCGAGTTCCCCGAGGGCAAGAGTCTGACCTGATCCATTGGCTACAACAATTTCAGCGCCCGTGGCTATGTCGGCGTATCCGCCTGCAGAATTGCAGGGATCATCGACGTTGTTAGAGTCATCCAGTTCCATCGTCGCGCGAAGCGTGAACGAGGTCGGCTTCGGGGGTGCGTGGGTAGCGGTTGCGAGGGCTACTGCTCCGAATATTGCGCCCTCTACGACGAGGACGCCGACAACACCGGCGGTCAACCACATCCACCATCGCAGTTGTGCCTGTCGAGCGGGCTTGGTTGTCGTCTCTGGGTTGATCTCGGGGATCTGAGCGTCACTCACTGTTCTAGATTAGTCGCGTGCTGATCGACAATCTCGACCCAAACCTAGGGCACCACTCATCTCATCGTCGATCTCAGAGCGGCGCTCAAGGTCGAAAGTAGGGCAACATCGCGCTCACTGTGGCTCTGCGTGAAACCGGCCCTGATCGGGTATTCCTGTGCGGTCTGGAAAATGTTGGGTTTCTGGCTGGAATGGGTTTCCGGGGCTTCCGAAACAGCCCACTGTCTGGGCGGCGAAATGGATTTTCC
>JAODNJ010000247.1 GCA_025465155.1 Frankiales bacterium | reverse complement strand
TGACGAGGCATAGGAGCATCTCAGCCCACCGGCTCCTCGCGCCGGTCCTCCGACCAGAACGTGTGGAACGCACCGTCGCGGTCCACACGGCGGTAGGTGTGCGAGCCGAACCGGTCGCGCAGGCCCTGGATCAGCGCGGCCGGCAATCGCTCGGCGCGCAGCCCGTCGTAGTAGGCGAGTGCGCTCGCGAAGCCGGGTGCGGGAATTCCGTCCCGGGCGGCCTCCATCACCACGGTGCGCCAGCCGTCCTGGCACTCGGCCACGGCATCGCGGAAGTAGCCGTGGGTGAGCAGCGTGGTGAGGCGGGGTTCGTCGGCGAAGGCCTGGCGGATCCGGTCGAGGAACCGCGCCCGGATGATGCAACCACCCCGCCAGATGGTGGCCAGCGCCCCGCGGTCGATGTCCCAGCCGTACTCTTCGGCGCCGGCGGCGATCTGATCGAAGCCCTGCGCGTAGGCGACGACCTTGGACGCGTACAGGGCCTGACGGACGGCGTCGATGAACCCGTCCCGGTCCTCCACCTCGGGCCGCTCGCCGGCCGGCCCGAGCAGCACCTTCTGCGCCGCCGTCCGCTGCTCGACGTGCCCCGACAGCGCCCGGGCGAACACCGCCTCGGCGATGCCGCTGACCGGTATGCCGAGGTCGAGGGCGGACTGGACGGTCCAGCGGCCGGTTCCCTTCTGCTCCGCCTCGTCCACCACGACGTCGACGAATGGCCGGCCGGTCGCCGCGTCGACGTGCCGCAGCACGTCCGCGGTGATCTCGACGAGATAGGACTCCAGGTCACCCTCGTTCCAGCCCGAGAAGACGTCACCGATCTCGGCGGGGGAGAGGCCGAGCCGGCGCCGCAGCAGGTCATAGGCCTCCGCGATGAGCTGCATGTCGGCGTACTCGATGCCGTTGTGGACCATCTTCACGAAGTGGCCGGCCCCGTCGGTGCCGACATGGGTGCAGCACGGGGTGCCGTCGACGACGGCCGCGATGCTCTCCAGCATCGGCCCCACGATCGCGTAGGCCTCGGCCGAGCCGCCCGGCATGATGCTGGGTCCGTTGAGCGCGCCCTCCTCTCCGCCACTGACGCCGGTGCCGACGAAGTGCAGCCCGTGCCCGGCGAGGTCGTCGGCCCGCCGCATCGTGTCGGTGAACCGGGCGTTGCCGCCGTCGATGACGATGTCGCCCTTGTCCAGCAGTGGGACGAGTTCGCTGATCACCGCGTCCGTCGGCGGCCCGGCGGCGACCATGATCAGCACCCGACGGGGACGCTCCAGGGCGGCGACGAACTCCTCCACCGACGACGTCGGCACGAAGTCGCCCTCCCTGCCGTGGGCGCGGACGAGTGCATCGGTCCGGGCCTGGGAGCGGTTGTGCAGCACCACCTGGTGGCCGTGGCGGGCGAAGTTGCGGGCGAGGTTGGCGCCCATGGTCGCGAGGCCGGTCACGCCGATCTGTTCAGCCATGACCGCATCCTGCTCGCTTTCGCGCGGCCCGAACCGTGCCTGCGTCCCCCTCCTGACGCGATCGGGGCCGGCGGCTCAGCCGAGGCCGAGCTCGCGGCGCAGCTTGGCGACGTGCCCGGTGGCCTTCACGTTGTAGGCCGCCCGCTCGATCCGGCCCTCGGCGTCGATCACGAACGTCGAGCGGATGACGCCGACGACATCCTTGCCGTAGAGCTTCTTCGGCCCGTAGGCGCCGTAGGCCTGCAGCACCGTCTTCTGGGGGTCGGAGACGAGCGTGATGCCGAGCTCCTCCTTCTCCCGGAAGCGCTGCAGCTTCTCCGGCGCGTCCGGGGAGATGCCGATGATGTCCAGCCCGGCCTCGGCGAGGTCGCCCGCGGAGGCGGTGAAGTCGACGGCCTGCGTCGTGCAACCCGGGGTCAAGGCGGCCGGGTAGCAGTAGACGATGACCCGGCGCCCGCGGTGCTCGGCCAGCGAGACGGGGTTGCCGTCGGCGTCGGGAAGGGTGAAGCCGGGAGCCGGGTCGCCGGGGGAGAGGCGGACGGCGGCGGTTCCACCGCCGGTCGCGCTGTCGGTCTCGGTCATGACCCGCATCCTGCCGTGTGCGACCGACGGATCGGAAACGGCCTCCCGTCCATCGCCGTGCCTCACCCCGCCAGGAAGGAGAGGCGCACGTGTCGCTGGGCGTTGTCGACGTTGGTGTCGACGAGGCAGATCCGCTGCCACGCGCCCAGCTGCAGCAGGCCTTCCAGCACGGGCACCGACGCGTGCGGCGGGATGAACGCCGGCAGCACGTGGTCACGGCCGTGCCCGGGGCTGCCGTGGCGGTGCCGCCAGCGGTCGTCGCGGGGGAGCAGGTGGTCCAGCTGCGTCAGCAGGTCGTCGTCGCTGCCCGAGCCGGTCTCGAGGATCGCGACACCCGCCGTCGCGTGCGGGACGAAGACGTGGAGGAGTCCGTCGGTCTCGCCGCGGACGAATGCGGCGCATTCGTCGGTCAGGTCGACCACGACCGGCACCCCGCCGGTGCGGACGGCGCGAAGTTCCGATCGCATGAGGTGATCATGCCGGAACCGGGCCGCGGGGACCGGACCGTCGGCGGCCGCCACTACCCTTCGACTCCGTGACCCGCCCCGACGGCCGCGCGGCCGCCCAGCTCCGCCCGGTGACCATCACTCGCAACTGGCTCGACCACGCTGAGGGGTCGGTGCTGGTGGAGTTCGGGCGCACGCGCGTCCTGTGCGCGGCGAGCGTGACCGAGGGTGTGCCGCGGTGGCGGCGCGGTTCGGGCCTGGGCTGGGTGACGGCGGAGTACGCGATGCTCCCGCGGGCCACCCACACCCGTAGCGACCGCGAGTCGGTGAAGGGGCGGATCGGCGGGCGCACCCACGAGATCAGCAGGCTCATCGGCCGCTCACTCCGGGCGGCCATCGACCTGGGCGCGCTCGGTGAGAACAGCATCGCCATCGACTGCGACGTCCTGCAGGCCGACGGCGGCACGCGCACGGCGGCGATCACCGGTGCCTACGTGGCCCTGGCCGATGCGGTGGCCTGGCTGGCCGACCGGAAGAAGCTGGCCAAGCCGACGGCGATCGGCAACTCCGTGGCCGCGGTCAGTGTCGGCGTGATCGACGGTGAACCCCGGCTGGACCTCGCCTACGAGGAAGACGTTCGCGCGGGCACCGACATGAACGTCGTCTGCACTGGCGACGGTGGTTTCGTCGAGGTGCAGGGGACCGCCGAGGGCGCCGTGTTCGACCGGCCGACCCTGGATGCGTTGCTCGACCTGGCCGTCGCCGGCTGCGCGGAGCTCACCCGCGTCCAGCGGGAGGCGCTCGGCCGATGACCACCCGGCTGCTCCTGGCGACCCGCAACACGGGCAAGCTCGCGGAGTTGCAGCGGCTGCTGGCCTCCGCCGTCCCAGGGGTCGAGGTGGTAGGTCTCGCCGACGTCCCGGAGTATCCCGAGGCACCCGAGACGGGCGCGACCTTCACCGAGAACGCGCTGCTCAAGGCCCGGGAGGCGGTGCGGTACACGGGGCTGCCCGCCGTCGCCGACGACTCCGGCATCACCGTCGACGCGCTCAACGGGATGCCGGGCGTGCTGTCGGCGAGGTGGTCCGGGCGGCACGGCGACGACGACGCGAACACCGCGCTGTTGCTGGGCCAGCTCGCGGACGTCCCCGAGGAGCGGCGCGGTGCGGCGTTCGTCTGCGCCGCTGCGCTCGTGACCCCCGAGGGCGCCGAGGAGGTGCTCCAGCGGGAGTGGCGGGGCCGGGTCATCCACGAGAAGCGGGGCAAGAACGGTTTCGGCTACGACCCGGTGTTCGTCCCCGACGGCCTGGAGCTCACCTCGGCCGAGCTCCGGCCGGCCGAGAAGGATGCGCGCAGTCACCGGGGGCGGGCCTTCGCCGCACTGGTGCCGGTCATCTCCCGCGTGCTCGACGCGGGCTGAGGCGCCCCGCCGTCCGGTGGTCCGGGGCTGAAGCCCAGCCAGGCGCACGGGTCCCCGACCGCCGTCGGGTCGTATCCATTCGGGCTCGGCGTGCCGCCCGGACCGCGCCTCGAGCACCGCCCTCAGCCGCTTGACGGGTGATTGGGCGGCCCGGATCGCGTGACGACCACCGAGACCAACGTGAGTTGACCTGACGGTTGTTCGGGCCAGAAAACCCGGCGGAGGCAACCTCGGGCCTCTGGTCGCCCGGCGCGGAACCTGCTCTGATCGGGTCCCGCGAGGCACGGCGTGCTTCGAGGGCAACCGGATGTGGCGCCGCCAGGGGAGTCGACATGGACCGGGACACGGCCGTGAGGAACTGGTGGGGGCCGCTCGAGATATCCCTCGGGAGACAGCGATGGGTCGCCGCGCCGGGAGAGCCAATCACCATCG
>JAODNJ010000496.1 GCA_025465155.1 Frankiales bacterium | reverse complement strand
CGCCAGCGGCGAGGCTGTAGTTGTTGATGACGCGGTGGGTTCCGTCGCCGACGGTGCCGCCGGACTGCACCAGCGACAGGGACACCGCGACGGGGGCGGTGGTGATGTTGCACAGGGAACCCTGCGCCAGCTTCACCGCCTGCCCGGTCGGCACCGTGTAGACGACGGTTTCCGTGGTGGCGGTGAGCTGCTGGGACACGAGCAGCTTCTGCGTCAGGGACGCGAGGGCGAGGACGTTGGGTGCAGCCATGATCGGTCAGCCTCCGAAGACGAGCGCCATGCCGGCGGCGATACCGGCGGCGTAGGACTTTGCCGAGTTGGCCTTGCTGGTCGCGTCCGTCGCGGCAGCAGCCTGAGCAGCTGTCGCAGCCCCGGCGGCGTCCGCGCCCACGTCCGAGGCGGTGAGCGTGACCGTGCCCGACTTGCCGTTGACGGACACAACCGCCGTGTTCGGCAGGGCAACGACCGGCTGCCCCTCACCGATCAGCGTGATGCGCTCCACCCTGACGGTCTCGGTCTCCACCCCGGCCACAGCCTTGATCCACAGATCAGCCGACCCGGTGACCACAACCGCGCCCGTGGAGTCCGCATCCGACCCCGCGAACAGGACCGTGGCCGTGGGGGCGACGAACGTGACAGTCGTCCACACCGTCGCAGCGGTCGGGGAGGTGCGCGGCGGCAGCAGTGCCACTGACACCCCCGTCAGCGACGCCGGGTCAAGCTCGGTCAGCAGCGACGGGACGTCGTAGGTCTTCCCGCGAACGTCAATCCTGGACAGCTGCACGGGCTACTCCCGAAGAGGTGTGATCCTCGGCCCATGCGGCGAGGTCGGAGGGCATGACATCGCCGGGGAGGCGACCGTCGTGGAACAGGTGGATTCCGGCGCGCTCGTACACGGCGTCGACCAGCTGGGAGCAGATCATGTGACCGGAGGACTGCACCCTGCGGCGGATCCACTTCGTGAGCCGCCACGTCGGCCGTGAGCGACCGGTGAGCAGGTTCTCGAGGTGCACCAGCGCCAGGGCTACGTAGTCGAGCGGGCTGTACGGGACGCCGACGAGCTTCTTGGCCTCGGCGACGACGCGGGCGCGGATGAGATCCTCATTGCTCTCGTAGTCCTTGCCGCCCGGCGGGATGAGGTTCAGCCGTCCGGGGATGATCGCCGACCGCACGGGAGCGTCCGAGATCAGCAGCGCCCGCCCCGCGTAGGTCGAGATGTTGCCGATCTTCGCCCCACCCGGTTCGGCCTCCAGCGTCGTGCCGTCCGCGTCGAGGATCAGCCCCGCGTGCTCATAGCGGGACGGTGCGCCCGCCAGCGTCTGGCCTAGTCCGATAGCGAACCCAGCGGCCCCGGTGACAGTGGTGAGGAAGAAGCTGCCCGGCTGGTAGGCCATCATCGGTCCGTGACCCGACGCTGAGGGTGACCCGACGCATCCGACCGCTCCCGCTGCAATCGCAGGATGTTCGCCAGCAGCACCCAGCCGGACAGGGCCACAGCGCCCAGCAGCACGGCCCGCATCGCATCCAAAACCGTCTGCGGAATCACGGTCACCTGCGCGAGCACCGCCCACGACAACACGGCCACCAGCGACGTCAGCAGAGAAATGAGCGCCCGCCCCGTCTGCGACTGCTGCCACGGTGACCGCGTCCCGTAGAAGAACAGGCACAACGCGAACGGCATCAGCGTCAGCAGGTACAGCCAGAACGGCAGGCGCTCCCAGAACGGTGGCACTCAGACTCCTCGGATAGCTTTCTCCACGGCCCAGCCGACGTGGTTCCGTTCACGGGTGGCCCGCAACGACTTGGCAACCTCACTGGCCGTGCACGCCTGGTCCTCGGCCTTGCACGTCATCGCCTTCGCGTCAGCTAGAGCACGGTCCGCCTCGCGCGCCGCGATGACCGTGTCTTCCTTCGGCTTCGCATAAACCTTCCGACGTCCTAGCGCCCACCTCATTGCGGATGCCCCTCCGCGTACCTGGACACAGTCGCCTGGATCTCGGTAAGCGCATGGTTCGCGGTCTTGGCGAACTCGATGAGCTCGGCCAGGGTCTGCGACTGCTGGGTTTGCGTGACGCCCTGCTGGGTCGCCACGCCCTGCCACGTCTCGGCGATCGACATCCACCGATCACGGTCTGCCCGCAGATCCACCACCGTCTGCCGGGTGACCAATCTCCCGTTGAGGATCAGCAGCACGATCAGCAGGACCAGGCCGCCAGCGCTCAGATTCCCCACCGGCAGATTGCTTAGGGCGTCCCCCATTGCGCCCCCCGTGAGCACTTAGGATCAGGTAGTGGGCGGGGCGTCGAGCCCGCCGAGCACCTTGCGGATCGCGATCTCTGCGGCCTTCTCGACGTCGGCCGCGGTCAGCCCACCAGCGGCCGGGGCGGGGAGCGCGGCGAGGATCGCCTTCACCAGCACGGCAGGGGCGTCGTTGGCGTCCATGGCGGTGACCTGCGTGTAGAGCGCATCCAGCTTCCGGCGCAGCGTGTCCAGGCCGTAGGGCAGCGTCCCGTCCGCGATCACCTGCCGGGTGCGCTGCGCCACCTTCTCGATGTCGTCAGGGGTCAAGGGCATGTCATCCTCCGGGGTTCCGTTGTAGGCGTTCTGCACTAGGCCGTCGAAGACGTCCCAGGGGAATCCGGTGCCGACGTCCCAGTGGGTGCCGTCGCCGGTGGCTTGGGTGTAGTCCCAGTGCGCGAAGTAGCCGGAGCGGCGACCGGCCTTGATGTCGGCTGGGGTGAGCCGCTTCGGGGGGACGTTGCGGGCGTGGCAGCGCTCAGCGACCCAGGTGGCGGCCTGCTGGAGCATCCCGGGGTGCGCGAGCCACTCGGCGCGGGTCCAGTGAGCGAACCCGCACATCTCGAGGTTGTCGGTCCACGGGTTGCCGTTGCGCAGCGTCCACGCCTCGAACACGTAATCGACGTAGTTGACGCGCTTACCGTCGTCGGCCCCAGCGTGGGAGGACGCCTGCACCTTCGCCTGCGCGAAGTAGGCGCCCAGGTTCGTCGCGTCGGTCGGCCCCTCAGCGGTGTGGATGACCACTCCGGTCACCTTGGTGCCGTTACGGGAGGAGTAGTTCGGCGACGGATAGGAGCCGACGGCGGCGGCCAGGGTGCGCGCGTGGCGCTGCGGGGCGCGGCGCTTCCCTGGGGTACGGAGGTTGACGTGCTCGAGGGGCTCGGCCATCAGGGGAACACCAGCCAGTACAGCGGGATGCCCGTGGCGCTCGGCTGCGGCGCGCCGTTGTAGTAGACGCGGGCCGTGAGCGTCGTCGAGGTCATTGCCGAGACGCCGAAGGAGAAGGTGTCGACCGCGCCGACCTGGCGGGACTGCAAGAAACAGGCCGTCGGGGTCTGGCCGAGGTTGTGCGTCACGACGATGTCACCGGATGCGTTCGAGTTGTAGGTGCCTGCCCCGGTCCGGTAGAACGGCAGCGTCTTCCACGCGCCCGACAGGTACACCTGATCCCCGGTACCGGTGACGTGGCAGTGCAGGCCGTCGCGCATCGTGTTGCCGGCAGCCACCCACGCCGCGAACGCCGTGTCGCGGGCGGTGGTGGTGGCGAACGGTCCCGCGTAGGTAGCGTCGGCGAGTCCGGTGACGGCGTCCTGCACGATCTGCGCGATGTTGGCGTCGTGATTGAGGTCCGGGTAGGGCGCGCCGGTCAACGGTTCGGTGGGCAACGGAACTCCTACGTGGTGGGCGGCGGGGGTTCGAGGGCGGTCACGCGATCGGTCAGCGCGGCCAAGTCGGCGCGGGTCTGGGCCAGATCGGCGGCGGTGGCCGTCGCGGCGAGCGCTTGCTGCGCCTGACCCAGCGCGGTCTGCACCTGCACAAGCCCGCCCTGCGCAGCGGTGAAGTCGGCGCGGAGCTGGGTGATCGTCTCGGTGACTTGTGCGATCGCGGCCAGCAGGCGGACCCGGATGGCTTCGTGGCCCCGGTCCTGGAATGGGTCGTTCAGGTCGGGGGCCGGTTCGGACACGCGCAGCCCCTTCCGGGTGGGAGAATGGGCGGCATGAACTCGCTGAGTTGGACGCAAGAGCCGAGACGCGAGCCGGACGAATACCAGTGGGGCAGCCCGCTACCTGACGGGTACGAGTGGCCCGGGGCGGGGCTCACGGTCGGGCTCTTTGTGGTCTGCCAGACCTGCGTGGCATCGATCGCCCCGAACCTGACCGAACGCCACACGGAGTGGCACGCCTCGCTCTAGGGCTGCCCGATGCAGCGGTGCAGGATGTGAAGCTGGGATTTGGCGATCACACACAGCACCGGATCGCCCACGCCGGGCGTGTACGAGTCCGGGTACGAATTGACCGTCAGCGCGTCCGTTCCGCGCTCCGGAGTGACCGTGACCAGGGCCGCGATACCGTCCGCCGCACCCCCCGCCGTGACCGTGGCGACCGTGCCCATAAAGATCTCGTTGGCGGGGATCGCCCGCAGCCGTGATGCCTGCTGCTCGGCGAACCGGCGTGCCGCCTGCGTCGTGCCCCGCGACAGCGCCATCAGGACCCCACGTAGATGTCGGAGCGGGTGGACCGGCCCTCGATGTGCAGCGGCGACGACGCGGTCAACGGATGCGTCAACGTGTCGGCCACGTGCCGCTCCACCGTCCGCCCACCCCTGGTGAGCAGCCGCGCCGGGGAACCCAGCCGGTACGTCGTCTGCCCCGGCGGCAGCACATCGAGCGTGTCGAACGCGTCCGCAGCAGGGTTCGGCACCTGGCTCAGCGTCACCTGCGAGGCCAGCCCCGTCGTGCGGGCCAGGATCGTGCGGCCCGCCGCGATAGCAGCGGAAGCGTTCGCCAGGATCGGCGAGTCGTAGAAGTAGGGCACGATCCCGAACGGGCCGGCCGTGGTCGCCGACGGGGGAGTGGTGCCCGAACCTGTCCCAGGACCGGCGTAGGTCGGTGACGCGGGATCGTTGTCCCACACGTACTGCGTCGGGAACCGCGGCCCCTTGTCGGCCGAGGAGGACACCACCACCACATTGCGGGTGTCCGTCCGCGACCGCTGCCGATCCAGATCGGTCAGGATCCCCGTCGAGGAGGCGTCCACCAACCAGTTCGCCCGCGCGCCGATCGTCGGGATGTCGGCGACCGTCGCCACCCCGTACCGGTCGAAATGCACCCAGGCGCCGATCGACGTCGCCAGGTCGATGATGGCCTGCGCACGGTCCTTGTCCCACACGACCGCCGTCATCGTCGCCGTCGAGCTGGCCGTCACCGTGACCGGCTCCGACGCCCCCAACGCGCCCCGGATCAAGGCGACGATCTGCGCCGTCACCGTGATCCCACGAGTCGACGCCGCCGGCCCCATGAACCGGGCGCGCTGAATCCGCACCCACTTGTCCGGCGCCGTCAACGACAGACTGCCGCCGCCCTCCGTGAAGGACTCGGAGTCCACGTCGAACAGGCCCATCGGAATGTCCGCTGTGAACCGCGACGTGTACCGCACGTGAGCCGTGCAGGTCAGCGTCGTCCCGCTCGGCAACAGCAGGTCATACATCGCCGGATCACCCGGCAACTCCAGCGACAGCGACCGCCGCACACCCGGCTTCGTCGTGTCCGACACCGAGCCGCCCGTCGGCCGCAACCCCTGCGCCCCCGCCACCGGCGACCCACCACGGGAAGCGTCCACCGTGTACGTGACCGCGAACCCGGACCGGACCGCCTGCGCATAAGGATCAGCAACCGGGAAGGCCACGCGAGCCCCCCGTCACGGTCCAGCGAGTACAGCAGTCAGGTTCGTGTACGCCGCCCGCACATCGGCCAAAGTCGCGTAATCGGCGTAGATGTCGGCGAGAGTCCGCTCGGCCTGCGAACCGCCCGCCGGCCGATCCACCACGACGAACGGCATGGTGACGTACCGCGCGGGCTCAGCCGCGTAGTCGACCAGCCTGGATTCGGTGATGTCACCGACCGCGATGTAACAAGTCGGCACGCCCCACCCCAGCCCACTAGGCACGTTGAGCAGCAGATCCGATCCGTCTGAAGTGATCGCCATCAGCGCTTCCAGCGTGTCCGGGTTATCGATCTTGACGTCAAAGCTGCTCTCGACGCTCTTGCGGGCGCCGTCCGTTACGACGACCGGAGTCCCACGACCCATTGGGTAGAAGACGCCGCGCTGCACTTTGCGAGCGCGATCCCCGAAGACGGCGACCGTGATCGGCATCGACAGCGCGGGCACCCCCGGGTGAGTCAGCCACACCTGCGACGCGGGCACCGTCACCTGCGCAGAGAAGGTCAGCGGCGACTCCAGCGATGAGTACGACACTGGGGCGTCATAGGGCACCTCCGGGTCGTACAGCAGGCCGATGCCCGACGACAGCACCAGCGGGTTCCCGTCCGACGTACGAACCGGCACCGTCGACCCGGATGGGTCAAGGCGGGTGATCGTCGTCGAAGTGGTCGTCGTCGGCGACGCCGACACGTCCAGCCGCACCCGCGGCGGCACATTCGCCGCCTCCACTGTCGCGGTGATGCTGATCGTGCTCACGGGTGCTGCGCCCCATGTGTCGTCGCCGCCGCGAAGGCTTCGCCGACTACGGAATCAGCCACCCCGCGCACCTTTCCGAGGAACTCGCCCGAGTCGAGGTAGAGGTCGCCGACGAACTGCATCGGCCCTGTCCCACCACTGCCTCCGCCACGGGAGCCAGCAGCAACGCCGACCGGCGTGCCGCTGCTGACCGCGCGGCTCGTGCCGACGTGGGCACCGAGGGACGCCATGACCTGCTTCGTCATGTCAGCGGGTGTGACGAAGCCATGCCCGCCCATCTGGAGAAGTTCCGGGCCGTGCTCACCGACGAGGAACGTCCCCGGCCACACAGGACCGCCCTCCGCGCGCTTTGGTGGCACGGGCATCCCGAACTTGCCGAGGCTGGGCGCCTCGTAGATCGGGGTCGCGTGGATCAGCTGCTGCACCGTCTGCTGAACCGTCGTCAGGGTGACCGTCGCGACCCGGCCGTTGATGGTGTCCAACTGACGGTTGGCGTTGGCTACCGCAGGTGACACCTTGTCGATCGCCTTCAGATCCGACGTCGAGTTCGTGTTGTCGAGGTGGAAGATCGAGTCCATCAGCGCGACGACCTTGTCGCGGCTGTAGCCGGCCTTCACGGCCTGCTCGATCAGCGCGCTCCGGAAGCTGTTGGATGCCTTGACGCCAGCGTTGTAGCCCTTCTGGTCGCCGATCGCCGCAGCAAGGTCGCGGGCCTTGCCGGCGACCGTGATCAGCTGCTCGGTGTTCTTCGCGCCCGCGGACGTGTTGATATCGAGCGACCGGGACGCCGACGCGGCACCATGCGAGAGCGAGTCCAGCGCGAGCGTCCACTCCGCCTGACCCTGCACGACATTCGTGCCGATGCCGTTGAGCGCATCCCAGGACTGCTTGAGTTGGTCAGCGGCCGACTTCTGCTCACCGAGGGCGTTCGTAACGGCACCGGAGGCATCGACCGTGTACGTCGACTCCCCGACGTAGCCCTGCAAAGCGGCCACATACTGCGGGAACTTCGCCTTCAGTTGATCCATCGTCAGGCCCTGCGCGGACGCGGCCTTCATGATCTTGTCGAACGCGGTGGTTGCGGCCTCCGGGTGACCGGAGGAGATCATGCTCGCCAGTGCGTCGTCGGTGTCCTTGACCGACTGCGTCGCCTGAGCGTTGGCATCGCTGAGCTTCTGGAGCGCCTCCTGCCCATCGCCAAGCGCATTCGGGAGGACACCACTAAAGGCGTCACCGACGAACGCACCGGCCTTGCCGAGCGTCCCCAGGCTTTCCTTCGTCGCCCACGCGGTCGTGTCGATCGACCGCAACTGGGTGATGAGTCGTCCCAGGTCGAAGGAGGAGACGGACGACGCGGCATGGTCGGCAGAGTTCGCCAGGCTGACTAGCTGCTGGATCAGGACACTCTGGTCGGCGATAACGATCTCGGCCGGCGGGTGCATGGCGTCGTACGCGGCGGCCAGCGCGCTGACCCCCGCCACGGCGAGGGTGGCGTACCCGCCGACCTTCGCAACCTTTCCGAGGCCGGAGTCGACCGCGGACCCGACGGCACCCAGACCCCGCAGGGACTCCCGCGCGGTCTGGATCTTCGGGATCATCGTGCCGACGATGCCGAGCACGGCGGTCCCGGCACCGACGATGCCGACCAGGCCGACACTGGCGGCTGCCAGCGGGCCAGGCAGGTCACCGAATGCGTTCACCGTGCCCTCGGCGGCCTGAGCGAGGAACCGCAGGACGTCGGTCGACCCGGAGCCGCCCTTGATCAGGACCGTCGACAGCGAGCCGCCGAGCCGCTCTATATCCCCGGTGAGGTTGTCGGTGAGCTTCGCGGCCTGCCGGGCTGCGTAGCCGGAGTCGTTGACCTTGCCGGTCCAGTCCTGGACGCCCTTGGCGCCCTCGGAGTACAGGACCCGGGCGGAGGTCAGCTGCTCGTTACCGAAGATCATGCCCAGGGCCTGTGACCGCTGCTGCTCAGTCAGGTCCTTCATGGAGTCGTGCAGCTGCCCGGCGACGCCGTCGAGGCCGATGAACTTGCCCTGAGCGTCGAACACGTTGATGCCGAGGGTCTCCATCTCGTTCGCCGCCATCTTCGACGGCGACGAGAGCGCCGAGATCACGCCTCGCAGCGAGGTGCCGGCCTGCTCGCCGAGGATGCCGGCCTGTGCGAACGACGCCAGGGTGCCGACCGTCTGGTCGATCGAGACGCCCATGCCCGCGGCGACCGGACCCACGTACTTCAGCGCCCCGGCCAGGTCCTCCACTGAGCCCAACGCCTTGTTGCTGCCCGCCGCGAGCAGGTCAGCCACGTGGGACGCCTGCGACCCATTCAGGTGGAACTGCTGGAGCGACGTCGCCGCGATACCGGCCGCTGTCGCGACGTCCATCTGGCCGGCGGCGGCGAGGTTCAGGGCGCCGATCAGGCCGCCATTGAGGATGTCCCGGACCGAGATGCCGGCCTTCGCCAGCTCCGTCTCAGCGTTCGCGGCGTCCGTCGCCGAGTACATCGTGGCGGCGCCAGCATCCAACGCAGCCTGGCGGAGCTGCTTCATCTGCGCGGCGTTCGCCATCGTCGCCGCACCCACGCCCGACATGGCCTTGTCGAACTCCGCGGCGGCGTTCGCCGCGACCCCGAACGCCAGCAGCAGCGCCCCACCCAGCATCATCGCCGACTGGGAAGCCTCAGCCATCGACTTCTTGCGGGCGTCATGGGTCGCCTGCTCCGCGGCCTGAACCTTGGCGAGTTCGCGTTCAGCCTTGCGGTACTGCGACACCGACACCTCAGCGGCGTCCGCAGCCGCCTTCTGCGCTGCAATGGCGCTCGAGGCGTCACCCAGTAGACGGATGACGACGTCCTTAGAAAGCGCCACGGATCAGCGCCCCCTCTCAGTCGTCGTCGTCTTGCGGCATACAGAGAGGGCAGACGGCGGCCGAGCCCTGGACCGTCATCACGTACAGGCCACGCTCCGGGGAGTCCTTCATGGACTCGGACACCCGCTGCTGCGCCTGGCAGCCCTTGCACTGTGCGGGGTGGGCGTGGAACGACTCAGCGTTCTCCCACTCGTCGGGATGCGTCCCGCAGGACGCGCACCGCCGGCCCTCGTAGGAAGCCCAGTCCAGGGCGGCGTCTTGCGATTTCTGTGACCAGCGCAGGAAGGCGTCCAGCTCGATACCGCGTGGCCCGCAGTACGCCATCCGTCGGGCGTACAAGGGGTCACGCCTCAGCCTTTTCCCAGCGGCCCCGTCGGCGCGTGATGGTTCAGCTCGAGCAGCGCATTGTTGATCGCCAGCTTGTCGCCCTTGGACCATTCGGGGCGGGCGAACTGCTGCTCCCACCACACGACGTCCTGCAACTCTGGGTCCGTGCACGACGCAGCCATAAGGACCGCCCGGCACTCGTCGAGGCTGATCTCGCCATCCGCATCCGGCTCGATCGGCGCGAAGATCGCATCCCACTCGTCCGAAGGGAGTGCCTGGATCTCCACCAGCACGACGGTCTGCGCGTGGGCTTCCATCGCGGCCGTCAACTCCTCGCGGAGCGCCTGTCCTGCCTCGTCGTCCGACTCAGCGCCTTCCTCGGCCTGCGCAGCCATGTGCCGCTGAAACGCCTCTGTTGCCTCAGCAACCCGCTTCGTCGCGGCGAGTGCATCTCCCACCAGGATCGGCAGCTTGTGCGTCCGCCGAGCCTTCGCCTCAATCGCGGCCCGCAGCGAGGTCACGGCATGGTGATTTCTTCCGCGGGGACAGCGGTGATGCCGAAGTCGACGCGGATCTTGAAGTTGGCGTTGTCGAACGACCGCAGCTTCGCGACCGCACCCACCGTCACCGGGAACACGTCGGCCTTCTTGCCCGACGCGACGCCCGAGTCACCGATGATGATGAACCCGGACTGGCCGCGGGTGAGAATGGTACGGATGTCGGTGCCGTTCTTCGACCCGTTGAACGTCAGTGAGCTGTTGGCGTAGGACACGGCGCCGGTGAGCTGCGGCCGGACGACCGTGGAGGCGTCCTTCGTCTCGATGTACGCGGTGGTGACCGTGAAGCCGGCGAGGTCGTCGATCTCCTTGGTGAGATCGGTCCCGGCGGTCACCTCCGTCGTGGTGGGGATCAGGGTGGTCGCGACGATCGCGGGCAGGAAGAGAACCCCAACGACGCCTGGCTGGAAGAAGCGCTGTGAGGTGGGGAGCGGGGTGGCGGCCATGACTGCTTGTCCTCCGGGTGGGTGCGGGCAGGGTGAAACTCGGCGCCACCGGAGGTGGAACCGTGACTAAGGGGGTGGGTTGACATAGACACCGACGGCCCGATGTCGGACCATGCGTGACGTGACGTACTCGGAGAGCACGGAAACGGCGCTAGTGCAAGAGGCGCGGAATCAGACCGCGCTACTAGCGCAGATCAGGCAGAACACTTCGACAGTGGCCTGGGTGGCGATCATCTTTGCCGTGATGGCCGGTCTCGGCTGCCTCGCGTGGCTGGCCGCCGCGTTCGGGAAGTAACTACTCCGCTGACCAGTCGAGAACCGTCTTGCGTGCCTTCCCGGCCTTCTCTGCTACCTGCACGCGCTCGTGCTCGGCCGGGTCAGTGGTGTTGCCGAGGTAGGCGACGACCTGCTCAGCGGTGAAGTCCGCCGGGTCGTACAGGTCACGGCTGTCGGCATCCACCGGGGTGTCGTCGGCGACGCGAGTCCACCCGTTGTCGAGGTAGTGCGCGGTGTCGGGGACCTCGCACACGACGTTGAGCTCGGCGTGCTTGGCGCGGATCAGTTCAGGCATGAGTTACCCCCCGGTGAGAGAATGTTGCGCATGGAGTTCCAGTTCACGTACTTCACCGACGCGGTACTGCTCCTCACGGCTGAGGAGTGCGAGGGTCGGGAAGTCTTCGTGCAGCGCGGCAACGGGTTCGTGCCTGCCTATACCGTGGTCGACCCGGAGACTGGCGTCGTCTACGTCGAGCCGCAGGAGTGACGACGATGGGCGTCGCCGAGGTTGTGGTGTTGACGTTCGTCGGCGGAGCACTCGGGGCTCTCGTGGTCCGTGTTCTCGGGTGGGGACTGAGCCACATTGCCGATTGGGTGGTGAGCCACTTCGGTCGCCCAGTCCCGTACGTCGCGCCTCTCTTCCTGCCGACGATCTATCTAGACGATCAGCGGAACCCGCACTCGCGTGCGGCGGCCTCGTAGGCGTCGGTCAACTCGGGCACCAACTTGTCGCTGGCCGCCTTCACCGCAGGCAGCGCGTAGGGACGGGTCGCCTGCGAAACCCACGCCGTACGGCGCCCATAAACGGGGTGACGAAAAAAGCCGCCGCCGCCTAGACCCTCGTACGGCCGGGCGTGGGGGGCCGACGCGGACGACACCCGCAACTGCACGCTCATACGGTCCGCGCTCACCGTCGTCGACACCCGGATCGCCCCAGGAATCCGAGTGGACCAGCCGGCGCGTGACTGCGCGTCCGCCAACATGGGCTGCCCGGCCGCCTGGAACGTTCGACGCAACTGCCGCCGAGTGGCAGCGGGCATCTTGTTCAGCTCCCGAGCGAGCTGCGTCACCTGCGAGAAGTCCAGCCCTGACGAGCCAGCAGGCATTACGGAAGCACCATCACAGTGACCTCGAAGATTGCTACGACCCCCGAGCCCTGCTCGTCGACGATCTGCGCCCACTGCTGGGCGGTCATCTCGGCGCGCGCCGAGGAGGCGCCCACGGCGGCAAGCGACCGGACCGCGTCGCGCACAGCGGTCAGAATCGCGTTGACGCTGTCCCGGTCGGTCGTCAGGACGGTGTCGCCGTCGCCGGAGAACGCCACGCAGGAAATCCGTGTCGTCTCTATCGTCCGGCGTCCGGCGCCGGCCTCGGTGACGTCCGTGACGATTGCGTCCGTGCTCGACATGGTGCCCGTGTCGGGATCCCAGCTGCCGCCGACGGTCACCGACTTGGACTCGTAGACCTGCTGGATTGACGTGGGGTCTAGGACAGCCACATTCGGCATCGACGCCAACCCGGCCGTGATCGCGTCCATGACCGCCTGAACGGTGGGGGAGGTGGTGAGCGGGGCGGTCATCCGATCACCGGCATCCGGGGCACCGTTTGGAACAGTTCGATGGCCCGGTTCGGGATGGCATAGCCCAGGCCCGGGATCGGCGACGTGTCGGCCGACGCGCCACGGACGCCCGGCACCCGCTGCGTCTCCCACAGGTGCTGCACAACGATCTTCACGCCTAGTGTCACCTGGGCGGGGACGACAGCCCGGCCGGTCGTGTAGGCGATCCGCACGTTGCCGACGCCCGGCACGAACCGCCAGGCGATGCCCGATGCGGAGCGGCGCACAATCCGCCCCACGTCCGGGTCGTCGATCGTGTATCCCCAGGCATCCACCGACGAGCCGAGCGGCTGATTGGTCAGGGTGTAGGTGATGCTGCCGATGTACTCGGTCAGTGAGATCACCGATGCGACCGGGGTGTGCCGAGTGTAGATGGCTTGCCCGCCACCGTCGTGGACCTCGGTGTAGGTCCCTGTCGACAGGTCGCCGCAGTAGAACTCTGCTGCCGCCCACGCCGCATCGAGATGCTCAACCAGCTTGTCGTCACTGGCGGTGTCCGTGGACGGGATGCGCAGGAAGTCCTTGACGTCCTCGAGGGTCACCGTCGTCATCGGGTCGCCCTCTCCATCGGCTGTTCGCGGACAATCTCGGCGTGCGCCCCGTCAGCCCACTCCTGTGCCTGCTCGGCGGTGGCGTCGACCACCTGCCCCGGTACCCAATCGGTGCCGGGGCAGGTGGTCAGGACGCGTAGACGAGGCACTCAGACCGCGTCGTCACCGAGACCACGGTGCTTGGCCTCGACCTCGGCGTCAGCCCGCTTCTCAGCCGGGCCGACCACCTTCTCCCGCTCCTCCTTGGACGGCACGGGACCGTCCGAGGTGACCGGCTCGAGCTCGGCCAGCGCAGCCGAGACGTGCTGGTGTCGAGCACCCTCCTTGACGGCGTCCTTCGGGCCGATGAACTCCCAGTCGCCCGACTGCGCGGGGGTGACCCCGTCGGCGCGACGGGAGGCCATGACGACGCGGTCGTGAACCCCGGTCGACTGGTCTTCCTCGGCGGCGGCCTTCTTCGGTTCTGCCATGATCGTTTCCCTCTTCCGGATCAGGTGGCGGACTGGACGAGAGCGGCGATGGCCTTCTGGTCGTTGACCCGACCGTCGCCGCGCATGAACCCGAGGAACCCGACCTGGAGGTAGTCGGCGTACCGCTCGGTGAGGCGCAGCATCTGGAGGCCCAGCACGTTGCGCCAGATGTAGCCGCGCTTGAAGTTGCCGAACAGCGCCGACGTGCTGGATGCGGCCAGCGTGGCCAGCGACTGGTCGATGGTCACCGGGTAGCCGAGGATCGTGTCCCGGTCCCCGCCGGCCAGGTAGTCCGGCTGCCACAGCGGACGGCCCTGCGTGTCCTTGATCTTGCGGACGGCGGCGGTGAACGAGTCGTGCACCACGAACTTCGTGTCCGCGAGCTGCCGGTACGCCGGGTCCACCGAGTGGATGAGGGTGATCAGCGAGTCGTAGCCCGTGGTCCCCGAACCCAGGGTGGTGGTGGCGCCGGTAGCCAGGGTCGTCGTGTTCGTGGTGCCGGTGACGATGCCCTGCGGCTGGCCGCTTCCCGTGCCCGACACGATGTGCTGTGCCTGGATGCGGGCGATCCGCTCGGCGAGACGACCGGTGACGAAGGAGTCCACGTCGAACACCGAGTCCTGCATCAGCTGGAGGCTGACCAGGATCAGCTTCGAGGTGTAGGTGTAGGCGTTGAGCGTCTGCGTGGTGAACGCGATGTCCTGCTGGCTGACCTGCGTGTTCTCGCCGAGGATCGCGCCCACGTTGGCCGTGTCGTCCGCACCGGGCCACGGCAGCGGGTTGCCCGTGGAGGTCGTGATGGTGCCGACCTCGTTGAGCAGGCCACCGAAGGACTTCATGGCGATGACGAGGTTGTCCCAGAAGCCCTGCGGCACCAGGTAACCACCAGCGGAACCGGTGGCGACACCCTCAGCGCGCTCTTCCCAGCGGGCCGCGACGAGGCCGCGCTCCTCCTCGGGAAGCTTGTCGATGCCGCGCCGGATGAACTGGGAGAACGCCGCGTTGAGGCGCTTCTCCTGGTCAGCCGGGGTGCCGCCGCGCTGCTCCTGCTCCATCGGCATCGGTGCCGACGGGGAGGGCTGGACGTTGCGCGCCTCGGACTCAAGGTGGGCCTGACGCTCGGCGCGGTCCTTGTCGGCCGTCGCCTCCTTCAGATCAACCTCGGCGGCGTCCCAGGACGTCCGCTCCTCGGCGGTGAGGTCACGGCCGTCACGCTCGGCGCGGTCGGTGATCTCGGTCATGCGGTTCCAGGCGGCGGCACGCCGCTCCTGTGCCCGCTCGATCAGCGAACTCATGATGTAGCCCCTTCCGGGCATGGCAGAGGCCCGAGCGCCGGTCGGCGTCGGGTCGGTGTTCGGGTTGGGTCAGAAGTTGTGGAGAGCCTTGAGGCCCTGCATCCGCAACTTCAGGAGTGCGACCTCAGCCCGAGTGCCATGCGGCGGCTCGGTCATGTCGCTTGAGCGAGTGGCGTCAGCCGGCTCGCCCGAGTCATCGGGGTCGGTCACGGGCGCGTAGGTACTGCGCCGCCGGACCTGTTCGGAGGTGCCAGTCAGGGTCGCCATGCCATCAGCGGCCAGCGTGTAACCCTGCCGGTACGTATCACTGTCGTTATCCGTCCAGTCGTAGACCGTGAAGTAGACGAAGGTGTCGTCGTAGTCCTCGACGTAGGCCGACCCGTTGGCGCCGCTGTAGGCGTCCTGGACGGCCTCGTTGAGTGAGGCGAAGGTGTCGTTGGCCGTCAGCCGCTTCTCGATGATGCGGCGCATGGCACGCATCGTCTGGTCGGCGTCGGCAACAGCGGTCCCGCGGATCATCCGCACCTCGGACTCAGTCAGGTCGCCCCGCTGAATCTTCGCGGTCAGCACGGCCGACCGGACAGCGGCATCGGTGGACGTGTAGGCCGGATTGGCGACCGCTGACACCTCGAACAGCTCCATCTCGCGGATGGTGCGTTCGTCGATGCCGTCCGATCCTGACGCCCAGTCGTCCTTGGTCACTCGGAACCCGAACGACATGCCCTTGTAGTTGCCGTTTTCGACGTTGGCGATCACGTCCGACACGTAGGAGACGCGGGTGTCCATGTCCGACTCGACTGCCAGCCCGGTAGAGGACGGCGTGAGCTTCAACGTGTCTGCGGAAGTCCGAGAGATGATCTTGTGTGAGTCATGCGAGTCGAGGAACAGGACGTCCGACTCGCGAAGGGTCTTGGTTAATGCCCCCTCGGTGACCCGCTCCCGGAAACCCCACTCAGGGGCGCCGATCATCGCCCAGGTGTCGAACACAACGGCGGTGCCGCTGAAGGTTCGACCCTCAGTCACCGCGGCATCGGGCATGGCGGCAGCGCGGCGCTCCTGCCCTATCGCTCCACGGCGCATCAGGTCACTCCTTGATCAGCCAGCATTGGGGGACGTGCTCTGCAGTTGGTCGGCGGCGCTCGCAGGGGCCATCTCGCCCTCGACGTCATCCGCGCCGGCCACCATGTTCAGCGGCGTCAGCGGCTCATCCAGGCCGTCGAGGGGGATGAAGTTCTCCTTGATGCGCGCCTCGTTGCGTGTCATCCAGCCCCACTGGATGCCCTGCGAGTAGAAGGCGGCGCGCTCAGCAGCCGAACCGCGCAGCAGGCCGTTGATCTCGAACTCGGCGAACTGAGTTCGCGGGGTGACGATCTCGAAAGAGATCCGCTGCTCGATACGGGTCAGCCACGGGCGCAGCGTGTACGCCACAAAGGCGATGTTCTGCTGCTCAATGCCGGTTCCCCAGCTTGTGGTGCGCTCCACGTCGCCCAGGAGGTGCGGGGGGATACCGAACACCCGAGCGATCTCGATCGTCTGCCAGCGGCGCGTCTGGAGGAACTGAGCTGCCTCCGGGGAGAGTGTCGTTTCCTGGAACTTCGCCCCGGCATCCAGGACGGCGATGTCGTGGGCGTGCTTAGCGCCCTGCATCTTCTCCCGCCACCGGGCCTTGATCGCATCCGCCTGCGGCTGCGTCAGTGCCTTGTCGGTGGTCAGAACCCCGCCGAGCATGTTGCCGTTCGAGTACTGCCTCGAGGCCAGATCGTCGGCAGCCATCTGCGTGCCGATCGCCTGCCGCGCCACCCCGATCGGCGAGAGCCCCGTCAACCCGTCATATGACAGGCCCGGGACGTGCATCAGCTCGTAGTTCGTCATTGGCACGTACGTGCCGTCAGGCTGCTTGACCTCGAACACCTTGACAGCCTGGTCAGCCAGATCGCCCGGCTTGAACGCCCTCGGGCGCACCCGAGCCGGGTTGATCGGGATCAGGTTCTCAATCGCACCGAAGGAGTTGCGCTCCTTGTGCACATAGGCATTACCCCAGCCGAGCAGGTGCACCATGACGGTTTCCCACAGCTCGAACGGGGTGCGCCCATAGCCGGGGTTCTCCAGCGGGCGGACGATCACCTCGGACTTACCGTTGTAGCGGTACGCCTTCAACGGCAGGCCAGCTACCAGCCCCGACAGCAGGGCGATCGCGCGGTAGACGGCGACCATCGTGCCAATCGCCGACGTCTCCGAGACGTGCGGCCCAGCGGTCGTCGGCTCACCGCCGAACATCTGGATCAATGAGGCGTCCGACAGGGAGATCGACGGGTTCTCGAAGCTGGCCCGCGTCTCGGGACGAAACAGCCCCATCAGGACTTCATCTCACCGATGACGGCACCCAGAACTCCGGCGACGATCAGCGCCCACGCCACTCCGAGCAACAGGAACACACCTGCGACGACGAAGACGACGGAAAGGATCTGGAGGATGAGCCATGCGTGTGCCACGACGACTCCCCTCACCAGATGTTGGGCGCGCGTTCGGCGCCGATGCCATGCACGGCCAGCGAGGCGGCACGCAGTGGCGAGATGTCGATGGACCCCTTGCGGTCCAGCACGCGGGTATCCCCGCGCGGCTTCCATTTGGCTCCCCTGACCGCGATGCTCAGGGCCAGCTCGTTCCCGTGCCGCACCGTGCCCGCCAGGATGCGGTCAGACAGGCCGTTGTCCGCCTCCGCCTGCTCGCCCTCCGACGGCTCATCCGCGTCGTCCACGAGGCCGTGAGAGGCCGTGTCCAGCAGCACTGGGGCACGCCATGTAGTGCGCAACTCCTCCACCCGGGCCTTAACCCATGTGGCGTCGCGGCGGTAGTCGGCGAGCATCACGTGCGCGTTTCCGTCCGGGCGCTCCCATGCGACCGCTACAGCCGCCCAAGAACGGTCGGGGGCCGTGGCGACACCGAACACCGGCTGTTCGCCCCGCTCGGCGTCGGCATCGGCCAGCGCCTTCCATGCCTCGAACGAGAACGCGCCGCCGCCGTCATCGAGATCCCAGATCCCGAGCGCCTCGCGGATGAATGACTCTTCGGTCAGATTCTTCTTCATCCGCAACATCGCCGCGACCGGCGTCCGCTTCGGGTAAGACGGATTGGCCTTGCGCCATTGGTCCCGGTCCAGCGGATCCGCGCCCAGATCGGCACTGAACTCGATGTAGACCGTGTCGTCCGACTCGCCCGACAGAGCCTCAGCGCGCTTCATCTTGAAGACTTCGCCCGGGTCAGTCGGCTTCGGCGGTGTGCCAGTGAACAGAATCAGCGGGTTCGGCGCCTGGTTCGTGGCCGGCACCATGTCATCAATCGCGTTCTCAGTGAGGATCTGCGCCTCGTCGAACACGAGCACGTCAACCTCGGCGAAACCACGGCCGAAACCACGCTCTCGAGCACCGAACAGGATCCGCGACCCGTTGTGAAACAGGATCTCCTCGTCGCCCGAGCCCAGGACGACCTTCGCCACGAACGGCTTGATCTTCGCCCGCCGCGTCATGCCCTGCATCACCGAGAACGTCTCCGCGGCCGTCCGCAGCCGGTGCGCCGTCCAGATCACCGTCAGGTTCGGAAACAGCAGGCACAGCGCGAACACGATGGCGCCGATAAGGAAGGTTTTCCCCACCTGGCGGGGGATCGAGATGACCACACCACCGACCGTGGTGGCGTAGAGCCCATCCTCACGCTTGGCGAGGATTAGCCGCCCCGTGCCGTCTTGCCACGAGTCGAACGTGATCCCCAGGTCGCGGCACTTGTCCCGCACCGCCGGCCAGCCAGTTGAGACGATCCCCGACGGGACAACCACATGCCGCGCAAGCTCAGATAGCCGAGCCATCCCACTGCTCGTCGGGGGTTGCTTCGTCACCGCGGCCCTCCTGCTCAGCGGCGGCGTCGATCGCCTCGATGTCCTTTGCGATCTCCATCAGGCGACGGGTGAGCGCAGCCAGGTCACGAGCCGGCGTGTTCGGGTCCTCCACCGCCGTCGCCACACGGGCACGCATCGACACCAGCAGCTCGCGCCGGTTCCCGTCCGCCGCTGCCTTCGTCACGGACTTAGGGCGCGCTACGGGGGCCTTTGTGGCCTCTGTAACGGCCGTCAGGCGCCTGGGAGAGCCAGCCACGGCGATCACCCCAGACGTGGAAAAAGTTTGACGGATAGAGATTTCCAGTGGCCGGTCATAGGGCCGGGGGGTCTGAACTTCTGACCCCGCCCCCGACCTGCACGTTTACCAGCGGAGGGCGGACGCCTGCTGGATCGACCGTGCCCACCTCGCCGCTTCGCTTAGGTTGCACTGGCGATGGCCGAGGCCTAGGACTTGGCCAGTCGACCGGTCATGGCAGAGGTGGAGGTCCATGTCTGCGGTGATGTAGCGGGTGGGCTGGACACATCTGATCTCGGCGCACAGTCCGCTGCCTGCGTGACGGAGGGCGGCCATGTGTCGGCGCCTGATGGCGGCGTGCTCACCGCCATACGTCTGGCTGCGTGGCCGGCTGCGATCCCAGGGCATCAGCGCACCGTCACGGCGTCACCATCGCCTCGGCCTGCTCGTGCACCTGCACGCTGGTCAGCTCCTCCAACAGCCCGTCGATCTGGCTCTCGTACATGACGATGCGTCGCTGTGCGGTGAGGCAGTCGCGGTCGGCTTGCGCTGCGGTGGCGATGGCTTTGTCGCGCATGTGTTGCGCTGCGGTGAGGCTGCTGCACAGCATGACGAGGGCTTCGCGGACGGTCCTGGAGTCACGCATCGGTCCAGTGCCCGTCTCGAATGAAGCCGTGCAAGCCGCAGTCAGCGCACAGGATCGACGGGCTGACGGTCAGCGGGTCCTCACTGAGTAGCTGGTGACCGGATGAGCCGCCAGTCAGGAACGGCGCGACCCGCAACGTCATGCCGTCGCGCGGGCGTGTGCAGACGTGCTCGATGGCGATCCTGCTCGCACCCGTCTTGGGCTCGTCGGTGAACAGGGCGAAGACGCCACTGCCCACATCGACGCGGCTGACGTACTCGGGGCGCAGGTCGGGGATGCCTTCTTTGCTCATCGTCGTCCTCCCATCACCAGCCGGGCCACGCTGACGAGCATCCCGACGACGGCGCCGGACAGCACACAGCAGCCGAGGAATGCGGCGGCGAGGAGGTGGCGGTAGCGCACGACGGCCCCCCGAAGTTGTGCCCGAGGACTGCGGCCGGGCTCCGCGCCAGATCACTAGCGCTTCACGCGCGACCCAACTGGCGGGGCAAGCTGTTAGGCGGCTCTCGCGGCCCTCTTGCGGTCGTATGCGGCGCGGGCACGGATCGCCTTGCACGGCAGGCACTCGCGTTCACGGCGCGCATTCGGGGCAGGTAGTTCATGCCCTCGGATGCAGTGAGTCTTCCGAGCATGGATAGCGGTCGGGCCGTATCCGCGCAGCGTGTTAGCCCGACTGGTCACCGGCTCCAGATGTGCTGGATTGACGCAGACCGGATTACGACAGAGGTGGTCGAGGTCTAGGCCGTCGGGGACAGGTCCGCGCGCCATCTCGTAAGCGAACTTGTACGCCTGCACGACGCGCCGCCCGTCATAGAACTGGCCGTAGCCCTTGCTGTTCAGCGACGCGACCCACAGCCAACACGACTCGGTCTTGTGAACCTTCGGCCAGAATCGTTCCGGTGCCGGAGTAGCCTTGCGCATCGTCGGTCCCCTTCCACGGGATCGTCCATGCCCCGGGCCGATGACAGTCGGCGCCGGGGTTTCTCAACAGAAAGAGCCCCGGACCGATACGGTCGCGGGGCTCTTCGGGGCGGGCGTGCGGGCACGCTTCCGCTGCGGTGCTCAGTAACGCACGGGGTATGACTTCCTGTCAAGGCAGGGTGACAGGGACTAGGCGCTCATCTGCCGCCGGAATACGTCGGGGTCGTAGTAGCCGTCCGGTCCGCGCACACCTTGCCGTGATGCGCGCATCCGGAACGCGGTGATGCTTACCCCGAGCTTGTCCGCCATTTCCTGCGCGGTCAGCATCTTCCGCCCGTCCTCAGTCTTGGGCCTGGCCAGTTCGGCGTGCTGCTGCTCGAGGATGAGGTTGAGCCGGTCCAGGTCGGCGCCGTCCCATTCGGTGTTGCACCGTTCGCAGTAGGCCGGGCCATCGGCGATCGACACGGGTTCCTGGGTGCATCGGTCAGCCGATACCCGCCACACGACACGGGGCGCATCCCGTCGCCAGATCCTGCCGCCGCAGACGTTGACGCCATCGGTGAGCAGGAAGCACGTTCCGGCAGGCTTCTCGTCCTGTGTGTGGTTGAGCGCCTTGAGCGATTCGGCTAGGTCGCGGATCTCTGCGTACATCTCGTCGATGAACGGCTGTTCGGCGAGCCAGTCGAGGTGCCGGGAGAGCGTGTCCCGTTCGCTGGTGACGGTGGCCCGGTCGGGGCTGGTGAGTCCGCGTTCTTCGCGTACGACTCGTGCCCAGCCGTTGAGGACGCCGAGGATGGACATGAGCCGTTCGGAGCCTGCGTCCTGCTCGTCGTCGTGGTCGTCGCGCTGTCGGCCGGCTCGCCACGCCGCGCACGTCTCGTGGTCGCAGAACAGGCACCACGGGCCGATCGCCTTGGGTGCTGGGAGTCCTGGCTTGGCGTCGAAGTCGGGCACCCAGCGGCGCGTCTGTGGGTCGAGGAAGGCGAGCGCGGTCAGCCGCAGTGGTGCGCGTTCGGAGGCGAGACTGCCCCCACCGCTTCCGGTGCGCTGCGCCATCGACGGCGCGAGGGTGACGATGGCCGCCTGGTCTTCGATGTCGCGGAGCATCGTGGACAGGTAGGTGAAGTGGCCGGTGCAGAGGTAGCCGTGGTCGGCGTCTACCGGCTTGCTATGGACGACGCAGGGGGTCACTGCTGCTCCTCGGCTGCGCGGCGGATGCGGTCGGCGATTGCCTGCACGGGTAGGACGTAGGGCCACTCGGGAGCGGCGTCCGTGGCCTCATTGTCGAAAGATGCGGCCAGCCGCAGGAACGGCGCCCGAGCCCGCTCCCGTTCGTCGGCCAGGTAGGTCTCGATCATTGCCCGCAACGGGTCCAAATCATCGGGGCCGAAGTTCACCGACCAGTTGGCGACGATCCCCCGCGCCCGTTCCCGGTCCCCATCGGTGACGTTCACAGTGACAGTCCAGGCATGACGTACCGCTTCCCGCTCAGTTGGCTGGTGACGACAGGCTCAGTGCGTGTCGTGTCGGAGATATGCCGTTCGGCGGCGTCTTGGCCGTCCCCGTGTTGACCCCAGCCGTAGATGACGGTCCACCCACAGCGGCAGGCTCCGACGGTGGGCTCACCGTGGTCGGGGTAGGGCAGCATCACTTGGTGGTCGGTAGTTGCCTCACTCATCGCCGTCATTCGCCTTCTGCCGTCGGGACCGTCCACATACACGTGCCATGACTGTTCGGCCCCGCACAGGGCACCTCAGCCCGGTTAGCGACCCCATCACTCCCCGCCCCCTGTCGTCGGCGTGCCGAGAGCACGGCGGAGGTCGACCGCGGCGGCTTTCTGCGCCATGTTCAGCCCGTGGTCGTAGCTGCCTGGCGCGGGACGGCCACGGTCCGCGACATAGCCCTCGTAGTCCTCCGCTACGTCCTCCACCGCCTCCACCTTCGCGGCGAGGGTGTCCCGCTCGGCCAGCAGGTCCCGGAGCGCGGGCAGGGCAAGGACGGCGTCCGTGGCGCGGTTGGCCTGAACGTTTGCCAGCCATGCCGCGAGCGCAGGATCACGGGACTCGGTGCGGTCGTCGGCGTGCATGTACGGGAACAGCGCCGAAACCAGCGCCTCCCGCAGCTCGCCTGTCGTGTCGGGGGCGGCCGGGCGCACCGGCGGGGGGAAGGACACCAGCGGCTCAGCCTGCCCCCCGTAACGCATCGCAGCCCGCTCGGCGGCGGTCGGGCGCGGCGAGGAGGCGGTCACGCGAGCACCAGCCGACCGTCGCGGAGCCACCAGTGCCCGATGCACGAGCCCTCACGCCATCGAGGGCAGCCGAGCGACGGCGTCAGGGTGAGCGCGTCGTCCGGGCCGCTACGGACCCAGCGGGGCGCTTCCCAGCCGGACACTGGCTGGTCTGCCAGTTCACCACTGGCTGTTCCGCCACAGCCGGGGCACGTCCAGTAGAAGACGTCGCCGGTGATCCGCAGCGGTGCGATCCCAGTCGCCTCGATGTGCGGCAACATGTCGGCGAGTCGACGCCCACCGCGCCAGGTTCGGTACTCGTCGGTCGTCATGACCGGTGCGCGGACGCCGCTCATCTCTGTGCCTGCCCACCGTGCTGCGACCGGTGGCGACCGCAGGAGCGGCACAGCTTGGTGTCATCCCCCGCGTCGTCGATGCTGGTGATGTAGGTGTGCGCGGTCGGATCTGCGTAGGGGTAGAGACCGTTCGGCGTCAGCGTGGGCTCAATGCTGACCACCTCCGGCCCACACCAGCAGTCCGGCGTCAAGTCGTGTGCTCGCGTCTCGCTCATCTCACGCCTTTCCGTGGTCGGGGCTGTCCAGGACGTCGGCGCGGGCGATCATGTCGATCCGCTGCCTTTGGGCAGCGTCCTCGGCGTCAAGCCGGGCCCAAAAGTCCCAGATCC
>JAODNJ010000486.1 GCA_025465155.1 Frankiales bacterium | reverse complement strand
ACCTGTCCGGCCTGCCGCCCCTGATCATCCAGGCCGGAAGCCACGAGGTCCTCCTCGACGACGCCGTCCGCCTCGCGCGACAAGCCGCCACCGCCGATGTCGAGGTCACCCTCGACATCACCCCCGGAGTACCGCACGTCTTCCAGGCCTATTACCAGATCCTCGACGAAGCGGCCGCCGCACTGGACCGAGCCGGACAGCTCCTGTCGGTGCATCTCGCCGGCGCCGACCGCATCGCCGCCTAGCGAACGGCACATCGGCCCCCCGGCAGGGTATGGACCGGCAGGGTATGGACCGGCAGGGTATGGACCGGCCGGCCGGCGTGGGCGACAGCACCGGAGCACGAGGCTGCCGGTGCCGCTCAGCGGCGGTGGTCTGGCTCGAACGTTGCGGAGAAGAGGTAGCTGGTCGCGAGGCTGCGGTAGGGCCGCCAGCGCTCCGCAATCGCGAGGACCTCGTCCTGGCTCGGGAGGTGGTCGAGCCGATAGCCGGTCTCGACGGCCCGGCGGAGGGCGAGATCGCCGGGGAGGACGACGTCCTCACGTCCCAGGGCGACGATGAGGGCGCCCTGCACGGTCCACGGGCCGATCCCGGGGATGGCGGTCAGCTGGGCGAGGATCTCGTGGTCGGGGAGACCGCTCAGGGTGGTCGCGTCCAGTCGGCCCTCGGTGAACCGTTGCGCGAGGTCGCGGAGCGTGGTGATCTTCCGCCAGGACAGGCCGGCCTCGCGCAGGGCCGCCGGCTCGACGTCCAGCAGTTCGGCGGGTGTGGGGAGTCGTCCGCCGAACAGTCCCTCGATCCGGGCGAGGGTCCGGCGGGTCGCGGCGACGGACAGCTGCTGACCGGTGACCTGGAAGAGCAGGGCGCCGAACAGGTCCATCGCCGGCAGCTCGGTCAGCCATGCCCGCGGATCGAAATCCGGTCGCTCGTCGATCAGCCGGGCGAGCACCGGGTCGGCATCGCGCAGGGAGGAGCGGGCCCGCGCCAGCCAGTCCGCGTGGCTGGTCTCCGGGGTCACGGCCCCCGCTCCCTCCTCGACCGGCGAGTCATCCACCGGCGAACTCTGCCGTCCCGCCCTAGTTGCCGTACGCGGGCACGATCGCGGCGCTGACCGGTGCCGCGCCGTCGCTGACCAGGAAGGCGATGATGTCGGCGATGGCCTGCGGCGCGACGGCGTGGGCGATGACCTCCGGCGGGAACGCGGCGCGGTTTCTCGCGGTGTCGAGCAGCTGCGGCACGACCGCGTTCACCCGGATGCCCTGGGGCCGCAGTTCGACGTCCAGGACCCGGGTCAGGTGCACCAGCGCCGCCTTGCTCACGCTGTAGGCGGCCAGGCCCGCGGACGCCTCGATCCCTGGGCGGCCGGCCACGTGCACGATGACGCCCGAACCCCGTTGCTGCATGTACGGGGCTGCGGCCTGGCTCAGCCACAGCGCGGGTCCGAGGTTGACGTCGAGCATGAGGCGCAGCGTCTCCGGCGTGATGCTGAGCGCGTCGCCCACGGCAAACCCGCCGATCGTGTTCACCAGCACGGCCGGCGGCCCGATCTTCCCGGCGATCACGTCGACGACGCTGCGGGCCGACCCGGGGTCGGTCGCGTCGGCCACCTCGCGGCCGATGCCGCCGGGCAGTTCCTTCAGTCCCGCCTCGCTGCGGTCGATGCCGACCACGGTGAAGCCGCGGCCGGCGAGGGTCGTCGCGGTCGCGCGGCCGAGTTCGCCGCCGGCGCCGGCCACGATCGCCACGCGTCCGTCATCACTCATCGTTGGCACCTCTCACCTCGCGACTTGTTGTGGGATGGGGGAGCCGGCGGTCGCCCGCGGGGCGCCGCGGACGATGCCGACGACCTCGAGCGCGGTGTCCGTGCGGCCCCAGTCGCGCTGGAGCTCGCCGGCCAGCGACATCCAGCTGATCGGCTGCGCGCCGGCCTGTGTGATGCGCTCCAGGGCCGCGCGGTGCGCCTCGGACGAGGTGCCGCCCACGGCGTCGACCACGGGGTACACCCCGAACCCCTCGCGCAGGGCATCCAGAGCCGGGAAGGCCAGGCACATCTCCGTCCACAACGCGGCCATGATCAGCTTTCTCCGGCCGGTGGCCTGGACCGCGCGCCGGAACTCGACGTCCTCCCAGGCGTTGATCGATGTCCGGTCGAGCTCGACGTCATCCGCGAGGACCTCCTTGAGCTCGGGCAGGGTCGGCGGGGCTCCGGTGGTCCCCACGTTGACCGTCGAGAGCACGATCGGCAGGCCGAACGTCTTCGCCAGCCGCGCCACCGACACGATGTTGCGGGTGAGCAGGTCATGGTCGACCGACTCGACCGCCTGCAGCTGGTTGGGCTGGAAGTCGATGACGATCAGGGCCGAGTTCTCGGGTGCCAGCAGTGGATCGGTGACCGGGTCGCGCCGCGGCTCGCTGGTCATGGGAGCAGCTCCTCTGGGGTCGGGCGGAGCTCAGGTGTGCAGGACGGGGATGCCGACGCCGAGGTCGAGTCGCATCGACTCGACGAGGGCGAGCGTGCTGCTGGCGGTGTAGACGTCGGCGGCGGCCAGCACCCCGGTGTACTTCTGGACGATCGGTGCGGCGGCCTGCTCGGTCACGGTGTCGATGTAGACCTTCACCGCGGCCCAGACGTTCTGGCCGTACCTCATGAAGAAGGGGGTCGGGTCGACGGTGGCGATCGTGGTCCGGATGCTCTCGGCCATGTCCGTGAAGTACTGCTGGTGGGTGACGACGTCGTCGCGGGTGCCGAGCCGGCCCAGGTGCCCGCCGATGTAG
>JAODNJ010000482.1 GCA_025465155.1 Frankiales bacterium | reverse complement strand
CATCGCGGAGGACTTCGGGATGGACGTGCCCGTCGTCGTCCGCAGCGGGCACGAGCTCGCGGCCGTGCTGGCCCTCGATCCGCTCGGCTCCGTCGCGACGGACCCGTCGCGCTACTCCGTCACGTTCCTGCCCGAGGCACCGCATCCCGACCGCGTGGCCGAGCTGCCGCCGCCCGAGGACGGCGAGTACCGGGTGGCCGGCCGCGAACTGTTCCTGTGGCTCCCCGGCGGAATGGCGCGCAGCCCCATGGCCACCTGGAAGTGGGACCGGCTGCTCGGCGTCGCGGGCACCAACCGCAACTGGAACACCGTGTCGAAGCTCGCCGGGATGGCCGCGTGACAGCCGCACCGCCTGCCTCGTGCGAGTGATTGGGCTCGCACCAGGTTTGGGCTGTCCCTGCGCGACGCATACGGAGGTGTTCGGCCAGCAGCTTCCCGGTTGGCCAGGTACGAGGGGACGGCTCGCGTGACAGGGCAGGCTGCCGGGCCGATGTGGCCGTCTGCCTCCCCTCCGCAGGCCGCCGAGTGCCTCGCCTGGGACCTCGTCGACGTGGCCCAGCTCCCGGTCGTGCGGGCCGAGCTCCGCCGGCACGTGTGCTCCCGGGCGAGGCGGGTGCACGCCGACAGCGCCGATCTGCTCGACCGGGTCGTGCTGGCCCTCGACGAGATGGCCTCCAACGCCCTGCGGCACGGCGGCGGCCACGTCCGCGCCTCGGTCCAGCTGACCACCGACTCGTACCTGATCGAGGTGTCCGACGCGGCGCCCCACACCCCGCCCGCGCCCGCGATCGGCCGTGACCCGAGCGAGGGCGGCCTCGGCCTCTACCTCATCGCCGACCTGGCCACCGAGCACGGCTGGTACGTGCGCAACGGCGCGAAGCACGTCTGGGCCCTGCTCCCCCGCGGCTGACGACGGCGCGACCAGGCGGTCACCGGCCGGCGGCGTATCCCTGCATGCCCCGAGGGTTGGCCGCCGCGCGCAGGACGCCGGTCTCCGGGTCCCGGCTCACCGCCGACAGCCGGCCCAGCGACCACGGGTCCGAGACGGTGACCGTGTGCCCGCGGCGGCGGAGCTCGGCGACGACGTCCGCGCCGATCCGGGACTCGACCACGACCTCGCCCGGAGACATGTCCCGCGGGTAGAAGGACGACGGGAAGCTGGTGGTGTGCCAGGCCGGCGCATCGATCGCCTCCTGCAGGTTCAGCCCGCCCAGGGTGTGGGCCAACCAGAAGCAGAGCTGCCACTGCTCCTGCTGATCCCCGCCCGGGGTGCCGAAGGCCAGCACGGGCACGTCCCCGCGGAGGGCGAGCGACGGCGTCAGCGTGGTCCGGGGCCTCTTGCCCGGCGCGAGCGAGTTCGGCAGGTCCGGCTCGAGCCAGAACATCTGCGCCCTGGTGCCCAGCGGGAACCCGAGCGCCGGGATCACCGGCGAGCTCTGCAGCCAGCCACCGGAGGGCGTGGCCGAGACGAGGTTGCCCCAGCGGTCGACGACGTCGACGTGGCAGGTGTCGCCACGGGTGGTGCCCAGGGGCGCGACGGTGGGCTCGCCGACTCCGGCAGAGGCGGCGCCGGCCGCGGCCCGCGCCGGGCGGCTGCCGGCGGAGCTCCCGGTGATCAGGGAGGGGAGCCGGGGCGGGCGCCCACCAGGAGAACCGGGCCGGAGCTCGGTGCCGGCCCGGTCCCCGATGAGCGCCCGCCGCTCGGCGGCGTAGGCGGACGAGAGGAGCTCGTCCACCGGCACGTCGGCCACGTCCCCGTACCAGGCCTCGCGATCGGCCATCGCCAGCTTCACCGCCTCGACACTGGCGTGGACCAGGTCGGCGGAGGGGGCGGCGGAGGCGGACCGATCGACGGGGCCGGTCGTCGCGTCGACGCCGTCCAGCATCGCCAGCGCCTGGAGCAGAGCCGGGCCCTGGGACCACGGCCCGGCCTTCGCGAGCGTCCATCCGCGCCAGTCCAGCGTGACCGGCGGCTCGTACGTCGGCGCCCATCCGGCCAGGTCCTGCGCGGTCACGAACCCGGAGTGCGGGCGACCGGAGTCGTCCATCACCGGAGACCGGCAGAACCTGTCGATCTCCTCGGCGACGAACCCCGAGTACCAGGCGGCCAGGGCCGCATCGATCTGCGCCTCCCGGGAGGGTCCGCGCGCTGCGTCGAGCAGTCGGCGGTAGGTCGAGGCGAGAACCGGATTGCGGACGAGACTGCCGGCGACGGGACGTGAGCCGTCGGAGGAGAGCCAGGTGGCGGCCGACGTCGGCCAGTGCGTGCGGAAGTGCTCGGAGACCGAGGCGACGGTCGCAACCACCCGCGGATGCACGGGATGGCCGGTCTCGGCGTACTCGATGGCGTAGCGGAGGACGGCGTCCAACGACTGGGTGCCGTGGTCGCGCAGCAGGGTCAGCCAGGCGCCGACGGCGCCGGGAACGGTGGCGGCGAGGAGGCCGGTTCCGGGGACCAGCTCGAGTCCGAGCTCGGTGAAGGCCTCGATCGTCGCGGCCGCGGGGGCGACCCCCTGACCGGAAAGGACGGTGGGTCCGGCCCACCCCCCCGGTCGCGTGCCCTCACCAGCGCTCCCTCGGGCGAAGACGACGGGGACCTCGCCGCCCGGCCCGTTGAGGTGGGGCTCCACGACGTGGAGCGTGAAACCGGTGGCCACGGCGGCGTCGAAGGCGTTCCCGCCTGACTCGAGGACGGCCATGCCCGCAGCGGTCGCGAGCCAGTGGGTGGAGGCCACCATCCCGAACGTGCCGCTGAGTTCGGGGCGGGTGGTGAACACTCCGCCACACTAGGTGCGTCGAGGGGGCCCCGCGGCCCGGCCGGTCCGGCGGGGCCGGCCGGGCCGCGGCGACGGAGCTCCGCGGCGGGGGAAGTCGCCGCGGGCGAGACGATGGGTGTGCTCGGCATCTCCCGCAGCACGATGGCCCCGTTGGCGGGCCGGTCGGAGCCGCGGCCGCGCGCAGAGGGAGCACCGGTGCCCCAGGCGCAGTACCGGCCGTCCGGTCCGGCGCCCCAGAGCGCCATGCGGCGCACCAGAGCGCGCAGCCTGCTGCGCAGTCCGGGCGTCGCGACGACGGCCGGAGCCCGGCGGGCCGGCGCGACCGGTGCCGGTTCCGGCGGCACCGGGGTGGGCCTGCGCAGCGCCGGGACCGGCCGGGCGGGAGGCAGCGGCATCCGGCGGGCCGGGACGGCGCGGAAGGCGGCCGACCGCCGCAGGCGCGACCTCTGACGCGGCAGCATCCCGTCCGCCCGGTCGAGGACGTCGATCAGGCCGGCGAGGCCGAGGCCGGCCGTCGCACCCGAGGAGGCAGGCCGGGGCTGCGCCGCGGTGGCGCCGGGGGCTCCGCCGAGCGAGTGGTCTCCAGCGTGCGCGCCGTCCATGCCGTCCTCCTCTCAGGTTGTGGTCCGCGACCGGGGAAGGTGCCGCGGACAAGGAGAAAGGTAGGGACGTGAGCACCCCGGAACGCCCGTTCCCGACACTTCTGCCGGGCCGCGTGACCGAACCGTTGTGCAGCCCCGGCGAGCGGGTCGGCGACCCCCGGTACGGATCGGTCACATGTCGACAAGGCACCTGTTTCCAGGCGTGACAGCCCTGGACGGCGCGGTCGGTCACGCCGCCGAGGCGCAGCATCACTGGCGTGTCGGGGGCCCGGAGCCGGCGGGTCGCGCGCTGGAAGGATGGCCCGGTGCCCGAGCCCCGCCCTCTCGTGATCGACACCGACCCAGGCATCGACGACGCGCTCGCGCTCCTGCTCGCCGTCGCCAGCCCGGAGGTGGACCTCCGCCTGGTGACCAGCGTGCACGGCAACGTCGAGGTCGGGCAGACGACCGAGAACGCCCGGCGGGTGCTGCACCTGGCCGGACGGGCCGACGTCCCGGTCGCCGCCGGCGCCCGCGAGTCCCTCGTCTACCCGCAACCCGAGCGGGCCGGGCACGTGCACGGGGCCGGGGGGCTGGGCGGCGTCGAGCTCCCGCCGTCCCCGGCGCCGCTGGACCCGCGCCCCGCCGTGGTCGCGCTCGCCGACCTGTTGATGACCTCGGTCGCGCCGGTGACAGTCGCCGCGATCGGCCCAATGACGAACCTGGCGCTGCTCGTGACGGGGTTCCCCGAGGCGGCGGCCCGCATCGGCCGCCTCGTGGTGATGGGCGGTTCCGCGGCCCGTGGCGGCAACGTGACCGCGGCCGCGGAGTTCAACGTCTGGGCGGACCCGGAGGCCGCCCAGGCGGTTCTCTCCTCGACCGTTCCCACCGTGATGGTCGGCCTCGACGTCACGCTGCCCACGGTGCTTCCCGCGGCGGGGATCGCCAGGTTCGCCGCCGCCGGGCCGGTCGGCGCCACCGCGGCCGCCATGCTGGGGCAGTACGTCCAGCACGCCCGCAGCAGCTACGGCACCGACGGCGTGGTCGTGCACGACGCGCTGGCTCTCACCGAGGCGATAGCTCCCGGGACGCTGGGGACGGTGCGCCGCGACGTGGTCGTGGACACGACGCTCGGCGCCGGCCGGGGGCAGACCCTCGTGGACCGCCGGAGCGTGTCGGCGGCCGCCACGGCGGTCGACGTCGCCGAGACCGTCGACAGCGCAGCGGCGGTCGAGTTCCTGATCGAGCGGCTGCAGAGGCTGGACCGCCGGTGAATCGCGGGGCTCAGGCGGCCACGGGCGCGACCGGCGTGCGCGTGACCGCGTACAGATGGCGGAGGACCTGGCCGTAGGAGTCGAGCAGCCCCGTCTCCAGGTACCGCACGCCCCGCTCGGCGCAGAACTCCTGGACCACCGGCTGGGCCCGGCGCAGGTTGGCCCGCGGCATGCTCGGGAACAGGTGGTGCTCCACCTGGTAGTTCAGGCCGCCGAGAAGCCAGCCGGTGAGCCGGCCGCCGCGGATGTTGCGCGAGGTGAGCACCTGCCGGCGCAGGTAGTCCCGCTCGTCCTGCTCCGACAGCGCCGGCATGCCCTTGTGGTTGGGGGCGAAGGAGCACCCCATGTAGAAGCCGAACACCGCCTGGTGGACGGCGAGGAAGGCGACCGCCTGCCCGGGGGTCAGCAGGAGGAAGGGCGCGGCGGCGAAGGCGCCCACGTGCACGGCGAGCAGCCCGCCCTCGCGCCATCGGGCCTGCACCGTCCCGTTGCTCAGCGCCCGGATGCTCGCGATGTGCAGGTTCAGCCCCTCCAGGAGCAGGACGGGGAAGAACAGGAGCGCCTGGTGGTGGCTGAACCAGCGGGCCAGTCCGCGGCGCTCGCCGCCCTGGCCGTGCAGAAAGACCAGCAGGCTCGCCGACCCGACGTCGGGGTCGAGGCTCTCGTGGTTCGGGTGGGCGTGGTGCCGGTTGTGCTTGTCGATCCACCAGCCGAAGCTCAGCCCCACCAGGAGGTTGCCGAGCAGGATCCCGAGCAGGTAGCTACCGCGGCGGGTCCGGGCCACCTGCTTGTGGCCGGCGTCGTGCCCCAGCATGGCGATCTGGGTGGACAGCACGCCGAGGACGGCCGCCAGGACCAGCTGCCACCAGCTCGGGCCGATCAGGGCGACGGCGGTCCACCCGGCGGCGAAGGCGCCGAGGGTCAGCGCGAACGTCGCGACGTAGAAACCCGTCCGGCGCTCGAGCAGCCCGGCGTCGCGGACTCTGGCGGAGAGATCGGCGTAATCACTCCGAGCGCGGCGGGGCCGTCCGGGTGCATCGGTGGTGGCCAGTGGGTGCTCCTCAGCGTCGGACGGTCCGCGGGGCGGTCGGGTCAGCGCGGGCGCTGGTCGTGCGTGGACGCGACGATGCCCAGGGCGATCTCGCGCAGCTTGCGGTTGTACCGCTGTGAGGCCTCCCGCAGGATCTCGAAGGCCTGGTCGGCGTCGACGTGCCGCTGCGCCATCAGCACGCCCTTGGCCTGCTCGATCACAGCGCGCGACTCCATGGCCAGCCGCATGTGGTGCGCCTGCTCCGAGAGCTGGGCATGCGCGTCTGCGTTGACGACGGCGACCGCGATCGCCTCGGCGACCTCGAGCCCCGCTTCCAGCGACTCGGGAGAGGCGAACGCCCGCCGCAGCCCCGAGTAGATGTTCAGCGCCCCGACGCTGGTGCCCTGGTAGGGCAGCGGGACGGAGAGGGAGCTGCGGACGCCGGTCTCCGAGACGTGGGCCATGTACTCGGGCCACCGTGTCTCCTCGATCACGTCGTCGATGCGCAGCACCACGCCGGCCCGGCCGGCGTCCACGCAGGGCCCGTAGCCCTTCCGGTACTGGAGTTCGTCGGCGGCCAGCGCCATCTCGCCGTGATAGGCGGCCGTGAAGGGCTTGTCGTCCCGGATCATCGTGATGGAGGTGGACTCCGCACCGGGGACGCCGGAGCTGGCGAGGGCCGTGATCTCGGTGAGTACCTCCTCGAGGGTCCGGCCGATGAGAACGACCCTGCTCAGCTCACGCCACAGCTCCTGCACCACCACATTCTCACTGTCCCAGACCCCGTGTGCTGCCCCCTTCTGCGCGCCTTCATGCTTTCGGAGAGGATGGTCACCCGGCGGGGATCGGCCTCGACGACCCGCGGAGCAGACGCGAGGGGGACGGATGGCCCAGGAGCCGGCGCGCGATCCCGATCGCCATCCCGGCGCCGGGGAGCAGCGGGCGTGGCCGTGCGTCCCCGTGCCGTCGGTCGCCGGCGACGTCTGGCACTGGCAGCTGGAGTCGGTGCCCGTCGTCTCACGGGTCCGGGCCGACCTCCGGGCCCGCATCGCGCACCCCTCGGTGTCCTCGGCCTCCACGGACGACGCGAGGGACGGGCTCCTGCTGGTGTTCGAGGAGCTCGCCTCCAATGCGCTGCGGCACGGCGG
>JAODNJ010000481.1 GCA_025465155.1 Frankiales bacterium | reverse complement strand
GCATCGGGCTCGGACAGCGCGATGGCGCCGATCCACTCGCCGCGCGCGCTGCGGGCGAGCAGGTCCGCGCGGCGCTCGTCGTCGGCCACCGCCGTCCCGAGGCCCTGGGAGCGGGCGAGGATGCTCGCGGTGCTCATCCAGGCGCGGGCAAGCTCCTCGCTGACCATGCAGTACTCGAAGACGCCGAGACCGAGGCCGCCGTGCTCGGCCGGGACCGTGATGCCGAAGTAGCCGAGCTCGGCCAGCCGGGTCAGGAGGGACGCCGGGATCTCGCCCTTCCGCGGGTCCAGCTCGTTGGCGACCGGCAGCACCTCGTCCATCGCGAACTGCCGGGCCTGCTCCTGCAGCTTCTCCCGCTCGGGCGTGTGCCAGGGCGGCAGCAGCGCCGGCGGCTGCGGCTCCAGGGTCTCGGTGGTCTCGCTCGACGTCATGCCCGGTCGTCCTCCTCGCTGAGGGCCGTGATCACGTACACCTTGACGGCAGGTCGTTCCCCGCGCACGCCGTCGCCATCCATTGATCGAGGGCCGCACCGATCGTTGATCATCGGCAGATGGCTGGCCGACAGGCCGACGGGGGCAGCCGTTCGCCGATGATCACGGGTGGGAGGAGTCGCGGCGCTCCTGCGCGAGTCGCACGTAGTGCGCGACGACGTCGGCGTCGTCGACCGCGCCCTCGTTGAGCGCCTTGTCGGCCGGAACGCCCTGGAACAGCCGTTTGAGCGGCACCTCCAGCCGCTTGCCGGTGCGGGTGTGCGGCACGCCGGGGACGGCGATGATCTCGTCGGGCACATGCCGTGGGCTGGCGGTCGACCGGATCGCCTGCGTGATCTCCCCGACCAGCGCGTCGGTCAGGGGCTCCCCCGGCGCGAGCTGCACGAACAGCGGCATCCAGTAGCCGCCGTCCGGCTGCTCGACGCCGAGGACGACGCAGTCGACGACGGCGGGGATCGACTCGACCGCCGCGTAGATGTCCGCCGTGCCCATCCGCACGCCGCCGCGGTTGAGGGTCGAGTCCGAGCGGCCGGTGATGAGGCAGGTGCCGCGGTCGGTGATCTCCAGCCAGTCGCCGTGCCGCCACACGCCCGGCCACGGCTCGAAGTAGGCCTCCCGGTAGCGCGCGCCGTCGGGGTCGTCCCAGAAATACAGCGGCATCGAGGGCATGGGCTCGGTGATGACCAGCTCGCCGAGCTGCCCGGTCACCGGCGTGCCGTCCTCGTCCCACGCGGCCGCCGCGACGCCGAGCAGCGGCCGCTGCAGCTCACCCGCGGTGACCGGCAGCAGCGGCGAGCTGCCGATGAACCCGGTGGCGACGTCGGTGCCGCCGGACAGCGAGCCGAGGAAGACGTCCGGCTTCACCGCGTCGTAGACCCAGACGTACGCCGAGGCGGGCAGCGGTGAGCCGGTGGAGCCGATCGCCCGCAGCGCCGACAGGTCGTGCATCTCCCCCGGCCGGATCCCGGCCTTCTCGCAGGCGGTGAGGTATCCGGCGCTGGTGCCGAGGTAGGTCATCCCGGTGCGGGCGGCCAGCCCGAACTGGGCGTCGACCGCGGGGTACGCGGGCGCGCCGTCGTAGACGACCACGGTGACGCCGGACAGCAGCGCCGAGGTGGCGATGTTCCACATGATCCAGGCGGTCGACGCGTACCAGAACAGCCGGTCACCCGGCCCGACGTCCATGTGCAGCATCGCCTGCTTGCGCTGCTCGAGGACGACGCCGCCGTGCCCGTGCACGATCCCCTTCGGCAGCCCGGTGGTGCCCGACGAGTAGACGATCCACAGCGGGTGGTCGAAGGGCACGGGCTCGAACGACGGCTCCTGCCGGTCGACCACCGCGTCGGCCCAGGCCAGGGCGCCGTCGGGGACCTCGTCCGGGTGCAGGCGGGCGACGGCGATCGTCGTCCGCACGGTGGGCAGTGCTGCCCGCAGCTCGGCGACGACGCCGCGCCGGTCGTACTCCCTGCCGTTGAACCGGTACCCGTCCACGGCGACCAGCACGGTCGGCTCGATCTGGGCGAACCGGTCGAGTACCGAGCGGGTGCCGAAATCGGGGGCGCACGAGGCCCAGACCGCACCGATCGAGGCCGCACCCAGGAAGGCGACCACCGCCTCGGGCACGTTGGGCAGGTAGCCGGCCACCCGGTCGCCGCGCCGGACGCCCAGCCGCCGCAGCGTCGCGGCGAACGCGCCGACCTGGCCGCGCAGTTCGGCCCACGACATCTCCACCGGCTCGGCGTCCTCGGCGGCGCAGACCAGCGCCGGGTGCTCGTCGCCCCAGCGCAGCGCGTGTTCGGCGTAGTTCAGCGTCGTCCCCGGGAACCAGACGGCGCCGGGCATCTCCCGGCGGACCAGCACGTCCTCGTCCCGGACGCCGGGCAGGACACCGGACCACTCCGCGAGGTCCGCCCAGAACTGGTCCAGGCGCTCGACCGACCAGCGCCACAGCGCGTCGTAGCCGGGCGGGTCACCGAAGGACAGTCCGCGCCGCTCGGCCGCCCAGGCGGCGAAGGCGGCGACGCGGGTGGCGCGGGCGGACTCGGGGGTCGGCGTCCACAGCACCTGGGGTGCGGATGACTCGTCGGTCACGCTCGCACGATGCCATCCTGGACCCCCGGCCCACCACGGCGACCCGACCAGGAGCGAGGAGCCCGCGTTGTCCCCCGATCCGGCCGACGAGCGCAACGTCCTGGGCGGGCCCCTGGAGCCGTGCGGGACCGAACCGCTGACCGGCTTCTACCGGGACGGGCTCTGCAGCAGCGGGCCGGAGGACCTCGGCCGGCACACCGTCTGCGCCGTCGTCTCCTCGGAGTTCCTGACCTTTCAGCAGCGGGTCGGCAACGACCTGTCCACTCCGCGGCCGGAGTACGGGTTCCCGGGGCTGCGGCCGGGCGACCGGTGGTGCGTGGTCGCCGCGCGGTGGCTGCAGGCCTACCAGGCGGGAGCCGGGGCGGGCGTCGTGCTCGCCGCCACCAACGCCCGCACCCTGGAGGTGGTCCCGATCGAGGCGTTGCGGCAGGCCGCCGTCGATGTGCCCGACGACCTCAGCGGACTGGACTGATCCCGGAATGAAGCGGCCGTCCCCGGTGCTGCGGCGGGCATGACGGACCTCCTCGACCAGACCATCGCGACGCTGCACGGGAAGTCGACAACCCTCGGCGCCCTCACCGGAGGCCGGCCGGCGCTGGTGGTGAACGTCGCCAGCCGGTGCGGGCTGACGCCTCAGTACGCCCAGCTCGAGGCGCTGCAGGAGGAATACGGCCCGCGCGGGTTCACCGTCGTCGGCGTGCCGTGCAACCAGTTCGGCGGCCAGGAACCCGGCACGGCCGAGGAGATCGACGCGTTCTGCTCCGCCACCTACGGCGTCACCTTCCCGATGACCGAGAAGGTCGAGGTCAACGGTCCCGGGGCACACCCGGTGTACCGGCGGCTCACCGCCGTGGCCGACCCGTCCGGCCAGGCCGGGGACGTCCAGTGGAACTTCGAGAAATTCCTCGTCGCCGGGTCCGGCCAGGTGATCGCCCGGTTCCGCCCCGGCACGGAGCCCGACTCCCCCGAGGTGCGGACGGCGATCGAGGCAGCGCTCGCTCAGGGAGGCTGACCTCGCTACGATCCGAGTTGCAGAAGTGCCTTCCGACGACGGGATCCGCAGATGACGACCACCGAACAGGACGTAACCGGCGGCGGCTCGCCGTTCGGCACCGACGCCACCGAGAACCTCTGGCTGCACTTCGCGCGGATGGGCGGCTACGCCGATACTCCCCCGCCCGTGATCGTCCGGGGGGAGGGCGCCCGCATCTTCGACGACCGCGGCCGCTCCTACCTCGACGGGCTGGCCGGGCTGTTCGTCGTCCAGGTGGGGCACGGCCGTCGTGAGCTGGCCGAGGCCGCCGCCCGCCAGGCGGAGACGCTGGCGTTCTTCCCGCTGTGGTCCTACGCCCACCCGAGCGCCATCGAGCTTTCTCACCGGCTGGCCGCCGCGGCGCCGGGCGGCCTCAACCGCGTCTTCTTCACCACGGGCGGCAGCGAGGCGGTCGAGACGGCCTGGAAGGCCGCCAAGCAGTACTTCAAGCTGATCGGAAAGCCGGGCAAGACCAAGGTGATCAGCCGGTCGGTGGCCTACCACGGCACGACCCACGGGGCCCTGTCCATCACCGGGGTGCCGGCGCTCAAGGAGGTCTTCGAGCCGCTGGTGCCGGGGTCGATCCGGGTGCCCAACACGAACATCTACCGGACGCCGATCTTCGGTGACGACCCGAAGGCCTTCGGCCGCTGGGCCGCCGACCAGGTGGAGCAGGCGATCCTGTTCGAGGGGCCCGACACCGTTGCCGCCGTGTTCGTCGAGCCGGTGCAGAACGCCGGCGGCTGCTTCCCGCCGCCGCCCGGGTACTTCGACCGGCTGCGCGAGATCTGCGACGCCCACGACGTCCTGCTGGTCAGCGACGAGGTCATCTGCGCCTTCGGCCGGCTCGGCCACACCTTCGCGTGCGAGAAGTTCGGCTACGTGCCGGACATGATCACCTGCGCCAAGGGAATGACCTCCGGCTACTCGCCCATCGGCGCGATGATCGCCTCGGACCGGGTCATGGAGCCCTTCCTGCAGGGCTCGACGAGCTTCCCGCATGGCTACACGTTCGGTGGCCACCCCGTCTCGGCCGCCGTCGGTCTGGCCAATCTCGACATCTTCGAGCGCGAGGGGCTCAACCGGCACGTGCTCGAGACCGAGGGCGACTTCCGCCGGACCCTGGAGAAGCTGCTCGACCTGCCGATCGTGGGCGACGTCCGCGGCGACGGCTTCTTCTACGGGATCGAGCTGGTCAAGGACAAGGCGACCAAGGAGACCTTCGACGACGCCGAGTCCGAGCGGCTGCTGCGCGGGTTCCTCTCGTCGGCACTGTTCGACGCCGGCCTGTACTGCCGCGCCGACGACCGCGGCGACCCGGTCATCCAGCTGGCTCCCCCGCTGATCGCCGGCCAGGCGGAGTTCGACGAGATGGAGCAGATCCTGCGGTCGGTCCTCACGGAGGCGTGGTCGCGGCTGTAGCGCACCCCCGACCGCGGCGGTCGGCCGGCGACCGGGGGCAGGTCAGCCCACGGAGGACCGGACGGCCGCCGCGGTGAGGATCCGGGGGCCGTCCTCGGTGACGGCGACCGTGTGCTCCACGTGCGCCGCCCGGCTGCCGTCGCCGGTGCGCACGCTCCAGCCGTCCTCGTCGATCCAGTACGAGTCGTCGCCGCCGGCCATGAACCATGGCTCGATGGCGACGACCAGCCCGGGCCGGAGCCGAACGCCACGGCCGGGCCGGCCCTCGTTCGGGACGTGCGGCTCCTCGTGCATCGTGCGGCCGACGCCGTGTCCGCCGTGGTCGGTGTTGACGCCGTAACCGGCACTCCGGCCGACCGCGCCGATCGCGGCGGAGACGTCGCCGAGGCGGGCGCCCGCGACCGCGGCGGCGATGCCGGCCTGCAAGGCCCGCTCGGTGGTGGCGATCAGCGCGGCGTCCTCGGCGCTCGGGGCACCCACGGTCAGCGAGATCGCGGAGTCGCCGACCCATCCGTCGACGCTGGCGCCCGCGTCGACGCTGAGCAGGTCCCCCTCCTCGAGCCGCCGGACGGTCGGGATGCCGTGCAGCGCGACGTCGTTCACCGACGTGCAGATGACGGCGGGATAGGCCGGCATCGACGGCAGCATCCGGTAGTGCTCGAAGGGCGCGCCCGCGCCCGCAGCGCGGAGGGCGTCACGGGCCACGTCGTCGAGCTCCCGCAGCCGCACGCCGGGGGCGACGGCCTCCCGGACCGCCGCCAGCACCTGTGCGACGACCTCTCCGGCCGCCCGCATGGCGTCCAGCTCCCCCGGCGTCCGCAGCTCCAGCATGACCCGTCCTCCCCGGTGGTCTTTCTATCCGACCGGGGGCCGACGCCGGCGGTCTCCGCCGTCGCCGCGCCGGCCGACCTCAGCCGGCGGTCTCGGCCGCGAACACCTCGTCCAGGACGTCCAGCGCCTCGGTGAGGAGGTCCTGACCGATCACCAGCGGCGGCAGGAACCGCAGCACGTTGCCCCACGTCCCCGCGGTGAGGACGACGACGCCGCGGGCGTGGCACTCCCGCACGATCCGCGCGGTCAGCGCGGCCTCGGGCTCGCGGGTGCCGGGGCGGACCAGTTCGACGGCCAGCATGGCCCCCCGGCCACGGACGTCGCCGACCTCCCGATGACGGGCGGCGAGATCCCGGAGGCGCGGCAGCATGGTCCCCTCGATCCCCCGGGCCGCCCCGGCGAGGTCGAGCTCCCGCATCGTCGCGATGGAGGCCAGCGCGGCGGCGCAGGCGAGCGGGTTGCCGCCGAACGTGCCACCGAGCCCACCACCGGGGACGGCGTCCATCAGCTCCGCCCGGCCGGTCAGCCCGGCCAGCGGCAGCCCGCCCGCGATCCCCTTCGCCGTGGTGACCAGGTCGGGGACGACGCCCTCGTCCTCGCAGGCGAACCAGTCGCCGGTGCGGCAGAAGCCGGTCTGCACCTCGTCGGCGACGAAGAGGGCACCCGCCTCCCGGCACCACGCGGCCAGGGCGGGGAGGAAGCCCGGCGCCGGCACCACGAAGCCGCCCTCACCCTGGATCGGTTCCACGAGGACGGCGGCCACGTGCGCCGCGCCGATCTGGCTCTCCACCAGCGCGAGCGCCCGTGCGGCCGCCTCCGCCCCGGTCAGGCCGGGTTCGTCGCGGAACGGGTAGGACATCGGCACGCGGTACACCTCGGGCGCGAACGGTCCGAAGCCCCACTTGTAGGGCATCGCCTTGGCGGTGAGGGCCATCGTGAGGTTGGTCCGGCCGTGATAGGCGTGGTCGAAGACGACGACCGCGGACCGCCCGGTGGCCACCCGGGCCACCTTCACCGCGTTCTCCACCGCCTCGGCGCCGGAGTTGAACAGCGCCGACTTCTTCGGATGACCGCCCGGGGTGAGCCGGGCCAGCTCCTCGCAGACCGCGACGTAGCCCTCGTACGGCGTCACCATGAAGCAGGTGTGCGTGAACGCCGCGGCCTGCGCCTGCACGGCGTCGACCACCCGCGGCGCGGCATTGCCCACGCTCACGACGGCGATGCCGGACCCGAGGTCGATCAGGGAGTTCCCGTCGACGTCGACCACGACACCGCCACCGGCCCGCTCGACGAAGACGGGGACGGTGGTCCCCACGGCCGCCGACACGGCGGCCGCCCTCCGCGCCATGAGCTCCCGCGATCGCGGTCCGGGCAGCCCGGTGACCAGCCGCCGCTCCTGGGGCAGCGCCGCGGGTTCGGCCAGCACGCCGGTCATAGCTGCCTCCTCGTCGACGGCCGCCACCGTTTCCGCACGGCGACGGGCCTGGAACGACTGTATCCGTTGACAATGACGGCGCAGTCGCATGGAGTGCTCACTGTCGATCGAGTTCGAGGAGGACGGCCGTGGACCAGCTGACCGTGCGCAACGTCGTGGGCGGGGAGCACGTCGACCCCGTCGACGGCCGCACCTCGGAACTCGTCGACCCCACCACCGGGAAGGTCTTCGGCACCGCGCCGGTGTCGGGGGCCGAGGACGTCGACCGCGCCTACCGGAGCGCCGAGGAGGCGTTCGGCAGGTGGCGGGACACCACGCCGTCGGAACGGCAGCGGGCGCTGCTCCGTCTCGCCGACGTCGTCGAGGAGCACGCCGACGAGCTCGTCGCCCTCGAGAGCCGCAATACCGGCAAGCCGATCGGCCTGACGGCCAGCGAGGAGCTGCCGCCGATGGTGGACCAGATCCGGTTCTTCGCCGGCGCCGCCCGGATGCTCGAGGGCAGGTCGGCGGGGGAGTACATGGCCGGGCACACCAGCTTCGTCCGCCGGGAGCCGATCGGCGTCGTCGGGCAGGTGACCCCGTGGAACTACCCGATGATGATGGCGGTCTGGAAGTTCGCCCCGGCGATCGCCGCGGGAAACACCGTCGTCCTGAAGCCGAGCGACACGACGCCGGTGACGACGGTGCGGCTGGCCGAGCTCGCCGCCGAGGTCCTGCCGCCCGGCGTGCTCAACGTGATCTGCGGTGACCGCGACACCGGCCGCGCGCTGGTGGGGCACCGGGTGCCGCAGCTGGTCGCGATCACCGGCTCGGTGCGGGCCGGGCGGGAGGTCGCCGAGGCCGCGGCCCGGGACCTCAAGCGGGTGCACCTGGAGCTCGGCGGCAAGGCGCCGGTCGTGGTCTTCGACGACGCCGACCTCGGGGCCGCAGCGGAGGGCATCGCCATGGCGGGCTACTTCAACGCCGGGCAGGACTGCACCGCGGCCACCCGGGTGCTCGCGGCGCCGGGGATCCACGACGACTTCGTGGCGGCCCTGACCGAGCAGGCCCGCGCGATCGGCACGACCTACGAGAAGGGCGCGGAGGACGACGACGCGCTCGTCCCCCCGGTGAACAACGCCGACCAGCTCGCGCGGGTGACCGGCTTCCTCGACCGCGCGCCGGCACACGCCCAGGTGACGGCGGGCGGCCACCGGCAGGGTGACCGGGGCTTCTTCGTCGAGCCGACCGTGGTGGCCGGGCTGCGCCAGGACGACGAGATGATCCAGCAGGAGATCTTCGGCCCGGTCATCACCGTGCAGCGGTTCTCGGACGAGGACGAGGCGGTGCGCTGGGCCAACGGCGTCGAGTACGGCCTGGCCTCGAGCGTCTGGACCAGGGACTTCGGCCGGGCCATGCGGATGAGCAAGCGCCTGGACTTCGGCACGGTGTGGATCAACACGCACATCCCGCTCGTCGCCGAGATGCCCCACGGCGGGTTCAAGCACTCAGGCCACGGCAAGGACCTCTCGATGTACGGCTTCGAGGACTACACCCGCGTGAAGCACGTCATGGCCAACATCGAGAGCTGAGCGGAACGGCCGGTCCGCTCAGGTGAGCGGGTCGGCCGGGTCCGTCGCCAGGGCCCGGCGTGTCCCCCACGCGTAGGTCTGCTTGCGAAGGCCCAGGTACACGAAGGTCTCGGTCGACTCGACGCCGTCGACGTCGCGGATCCGGCTGACCGTGTCGAGGAGGCGGTCGTCGTCCTCGCAGACGATCTCGACCAGCACGTCCAGCGAGCCGGCGGTGACCACGACGTAGTCGACCTCGTCGAAGGCCGCGAGGGCGTCGGCCACCTTGCGCGTGTCCCCGCGGGTGCGGATCCCGACCATGGCCTGGCGGGAGAAGCCGACCTGCATGGGATCGGTCACGCCGACGATCTGCACGATCCCGGCGTCGAGCAGCCGCTGGACCCGCTGGCGCACCGCCGCCTCGGACAGGCCGACCGCCTCCGCGATCCGCGCATACGGCCGGCGGCCGTCCTGCTGCAACTGCTCGATGATCGCGCGGGAGACGTCGTCGAGCACCACACCCGCCCGGACCGACACGCGCATCGCCTCCCGAAGGCACCGGTACCCGGCCGGTCCGGTGCGCCGCGATGGTAGCCGCGGACCGGCTGCCGTCAGGCCGAGACCGGCGCCGGCATCTCGGCCGGCAGGTCGGGAGCGGGCGCGCGGGCGGTCTGCGCCAGCCCGATCCCCGCAAGGACGACGACGCCGCCGGCGACCTGCCAGGCGCTGAGAACCTGGCCGAGGACGATCCACGCGACGACCGACGCGAACACGGGCTCGACGGTCGCGACGAGGCCCGCGGTGGTGGGGGAGAGGTGCGGCAGCGCGGCGATCGACAGCCAGAACGGCACGATGGCACCGAGGACCACGATCCAGAGCACGAGCGTCCAGAGCGGCGCGTGCAGCCCTCCTACCGGCACCCGGACCCGCTGGGCGAGGATGCCGGCGTCGAACCGCCACCACGGCGCGACCACCGACCAGAACAGCCCCGCGGCCACGAAGCTCCAGCAGGTCAGCGTGACCGGGTCGCGGGTCGCCGTCCCCCGCTGGCCCATGAGGTAGTAGACCGACAGGCACAGCGCCGCCGCGAGGCCCGCCGCGACGCCGAGCGGGTTCAGCGACCCGCCGCCGCTCCAGATCTCGGCCACGAGGGCCAGCCCGGCCAGCGACAGGGCGAGCGCGACCCACAGCCTCCCCCGCACCCGTTCCCGGCGCACGACGCGCACGTAGAGCGCGACGAGGACCGGCGCGGTCATCTCGAACACCAGCGCGATGCCGACGGGCAGCCGGGCGATCGCGACGTAGTACAGGAACTGCGACCCGGCGACCCCGACGATGCCGAAGACGACGAGGAACGGCACCTCGCGCGGCCGTAGCCGCAGCCGGCGGGGCGACGTGACAGCGAGGACGGCGAGCAGGCCCAGCGCGGCGCCCAGGCAGCGGAGGGCGGTCAGGCGCGTGGGTGGCAGCCCGGCGTCGAGCGCCAGGGTGGACACCGTGCCGTTGACGCCGAACAACGCCGCGGCGCCGATCGTGGCCGCGTAGCCGACAGCGGGACGGGGAGCACGGCGCACGCAGGGGAGCGTAGTCCCCTAACAGAACGACGCCACCTACAACTCGGGTCGGGTGGCGGGCTCAGAAGAGCGAGAGCTCCTCCTCCGGCGCGGTGGCGTGCCGCGCGGGACGCGACGCCGTCCGGGACAGGCTCTCGTCCAGCCCGGCGAGCTCGACCACCCGCCACACCGAGGGAAGCGCACCCCGGACCCGGAGCTCGATCGACCGCTGGTCGCACCAGCGGCGCATGCCGACGAGCGTCGAGACCCCGGCGGAGCCGAGGGACCGCACACCGGTGAGGTCGAGGTAGAGCACCGCGCAGCCACCCGCGGGGAGGCCGGCGACGTAGGCGTCCAGCTGACCGGCGGAGCCCGCGTCCAGGTCACCGTCGACGGTGAGGACCGCCTGGGCGCCGCCGGATTCCCACCCGAGTCGGAGCTCGGCTGCCGGCGCGGGGTGGGCGGCCCACCACGGCCGCCGGCTGGCCGGGACGCGGGCGAGCCGCCGGGAGCCGTCCCATTCGTGCGCGCGCACCATGCCGAACTCCCCCAGGAACGGCCGACGGTGTCGTTACCCCCGCCGGTCTGCAGGGACGGTACGCAGCCCCCGCCCACCGGCACAACGGGTTCCTGTACTCCCCAGAGCCGCAGTTCCGGTCGAGCGTGCCGGCACGTCGTGGCGCCACCGTCGGTCACCGGTCCGGTGCCGCTGAGTGGCGGGCAGCGCCCGCCGGTGTGCCGCGCCGGCATCCTGCGAAGGTGCGGCCGACGAGGAGAACGGCCGACCCGCGCACCGTGCGTGGCGCCGTCCGCGCGTGGGCACCGGTGCGGTGATGCCGCCTCCGGAGCCGCCCACCCGCCGGCCGCGCTGGTCGCGCCGGCCGCGCTGGTCGCGCTGGTCGCGGCGCACCTCTCGATCGTCCGCTGGAACGGTCCGGCCGGACCGCCGATCGACGAAGCGCCTAAGCTCAAAGCCGTCCGCTTCTGGCCGGAACAGCTGTTCATGGACACGGTGCTGTCGTTCGCGA
>JAODNJ010000477.1 GCA_025465155.1 Frankiales bacterium | reverse complement strand
GACGTCGCGATGCACCAGATCGCCGAGATCTGGCACTTCTTCGACATCTACAAGCAGCTCGAGCCCGGGAAGTCGTCGGAGACGCGAGGCTGGGAGCGAAGGAAAGAGGCGGTGGCTGCCTTGGAGGAGGCCCGCCGCAGGTTCCGCGACCGGCAGGGGTGACGCTCGCCACGGGTTCAGCCGCTCAGAGGTCGACCACCACGACGCCGGCCCTGCGCAGCTGCCAGGCGGCGGCGAGCAGGCTCACCCCGACCACCAGTGCGTAGATGCCCAGCACGGTGGCCAGCGCGAGCGCGCCGACGTCCGGACGCGCCAGGACGAGGACCAGCGCGGTGACCCCTGGCCAGAGCGCGGCGAGGACTCCGGCGACGATGCCGAGCACACCGGCCAGGACGTACGACCACCGCCGGGCCCGGTCCCGTCCCGCACCGAGGCCGCCGGCCACCATCCCGATGCCGTCGACCACCGCGTAGACGGCGAACAGGAGTGCCAGCGCCAACACCGTGACACCGGGCCACACGAGGGCGAGCACCCCGAAGGCCAGGGCGAGGAGTCCGCGGACGCCGAGGGCCACGGACAACCGGCGGCGCACCACGGAGCCGATGTCCGGTTCTCCCACGTCGACCCGGCGCGTCCCGTGTTCGGTCATGTGGCACCAGCCAACCGTGGAGGGCGGCTCGCGCTCCGCCCGCTGGGAGCACGTGGGGACGATTGCATCAGGCGGCTCCCGGAAGGCCATCGGCAGATCTGCCGAAACCGGGTCGACGGCTGGGGGCCAGGAATCCGGCCTCGCGGTGATCGGCAGGAACTCGGCGCGATTACCTCCCGGGCCGCCGGGGAACGTGGGGAGGGCCCGCCCAGGCCCGGCGGTCGCTGCGACCACCGGAGCCCTGACATGGTCGTGATCTCCCCCGAGCAACGCACCGAGTGGACGCAGCTCACCAACCGGCTCTCCGCCGAGTACGACGGCTACGACGTCACGATCGAGATCCTCGATCCCGAAGCCGGCGACAACGAGCTGGTGGAGCGGCTGCCGTTCGACGGCATCACCTACGACCACAAGGACGACGTCGTGGTCGTGGCGGTCGGCGGGAAGAGCCCGCGGTACCCGGTGGCCCTCCGCCACGTGATCAACCACCCGCAGGAGTTCGTGGTCGACCTGATCCCCGAGGGGGCCGCGGTGAGGATCACCGACGACACCGGGACGACGACGCTGGTCAGCCTGCTGCACCCGCGGGGCGGCGACGGCGGCCAGGGCTCCTGAGGGCCCGGGCGGGGTGGGCGGCGGTCGCCCGTGCGGGACTCAGCCGTGCAGGACCAGGTCGGTCTCGGCCGCCTCGACCAGGCGCTGCAGGTGCAGGCCCTGCTCGATGTCCAGCGGGTGGGCCCGTCGGTCGGTGACGGCCTCCGTGGCCACGATGCTCGCGAACTCGGCGATCATCCGGTGGTGGGCGTCCGGCCCGACGGCTCCGAGCGCTTCGACGTCCGCCGTCCCGCGCGGGCCGCTGACCTCGAGGAACGCGACGTCCGGTCCCCGGAGCCGGCCGGCGTAGAGCGAGGCCTCGGAGAACCTGCCCACCCGGTGATCGAGCGAGAGCCCCGTCCAGCCGCGTGGTTCGCCGTGGGCGTGCATGCCGACGATGGGCCCCAGTGCCGCCTCCATCAGGTCGAACAGGTCCGCCGCGTAGGTGCGGAGCACCCCACGGGCCCGTCGCCACGTCGGCGCCGGCTCCTCGCCGTCGCGATTCCTGGTGAGCAGCCGGGCGGTCCCTCCGACCGGTTGGGTCGCCGGGGCGTCCTGGTCGAGGAATCTCCGGACGGCGTCGGCGAAGCGCCAGGGCAGGGCGGTCATGGTGGGGACCTTCTCGCGGCCGGCGAGCGAGCTGAGCTCCTCCGCACCTGCGATGTCGGCGGCGATCGGCTTCTCCAGAAGCAGGGCGCGGTGGTGCCGCGCCGCGTAGCTGCCGTACTCCGCCTGGACGGGCGGAGGCACGGCGAACACGACCGCCTCGCATCGCTGGATCAGCTCGTCGAAGCTCGCGCACGGCGCGGCTCCATGCTGCTCGGCGAGCGCTCGGACCGGTGCGGGCGACCGCGCCCACACCGCCCGGAAGTCCACGTCGGGGCTCGCAGCGAGCGCGGGGGCGTAGACATCCCTGGCCCGGCTCCCTGCGCCGACCAAGCCGACGGCAACGGCCACGGTCCGACCATAGGGCGGCCTTCCCGCACCCACGGGTGCCGACGACCCAAGAGCGGCAGATCTGCCGATGCCCGTCCGAACCCTCCGTGGCCGGTCCCTCCCCGGAGCACGATCACCCAGGAGCACATGTCATGACGGCGACCGCCATCCGCAGCGTGACCCTGCCCGACGGCACCCGGGTGCCGGCCCTGGGCATGGGCACCTGGTACTTCGGTGACGACCCCGACCGACGGGACCTGCAGGTCTCCGCCCTGCGGGCGGGGATCGAGGTCGGGTTGACGCTGATCGACACCGCGGAGATGTAC
>JAODNJ010000236.1 GCA_025465155.1 Frankiales bacterium | reverse complement strand
CCGTCCCGGCCGGCGCAGGTCACGCACCTCCGGGCGGCCTTCCTGTGACGCTGGCCCGCACCTGGTCGGTCGGCCTGGCCGGCGTGCACGGCGCCATGGTGGAGGTGGAGGTCGACATGGCCGCCGGCGTACCGCACGTCGCACTCGTAGGGCTTCCGGACGCGGTGGTCCGCCAGTCGGTCGACCGGGTACGTGCCGCCGTCGTCAACGCCGGCGCGGCCTTTCCGCAGCGGAGGATCACCATCGGTCTCTCCCCGGCCTCGATGCCGAAGCAGGGGAGCGGCTTCGATCTCGCTCTGGCGGCCGCCGTGCTGGCGGCCTCGGGAGCGGTGCCACGGGAGTCGGTCGACCGGCTGGTGCTCCTGGGCGAGCTCGGGCTCGACGGGTCGGTGCGCGGGATCCGCGGGGTGCTGCCCGCGGTGCTCGCGGCCGCGCGGGCCGGCCATCGGCGGGTGATCGTGCCTGCTGCCAACGCCGACGAGGCTGCGCTGGTCGAGAGTGTGGAGGTCCTCGCGGCGGAGACCCTCGGCGATGTGGTGGCCCACCTGTCCGGCCGCGCGCTGCTGGCCCGGCACACCCGGGGCAGGCTCCCGCCGGACCTGCCCGAGCTGCCCGACCTCGCCGACGTCGTGGGACAGGCCTCCGGGCGGCGCGCGGTGGAGGTGGCCGCGGCCGGCGGCCACCACCTGTTCCTGACCGGGCCGCCCGGAGCCGGCAAGACGATGCTGGCCGAACGGCTGCCCGGGCTGCTGCCACCTCTGGACGAGGAGGCTGCCCTCGAGGTCACGGCGATCCATTCGATCGCCGGCATCCTCCCGGTGGAGGCGCCGCTGATCACCCGGCCTCCGTTCGAGGCGCCGCACCACTCGGCCACGCTGGCGGCGCTCGTGGGCGGGGGCTCGGGCCAGATCCGGCCCGGTGCGGTCTGCCGGGCCCACCGCGGTGTGCTCTTCCTGGACGAGGCGCCGGAGTTTCCCCGGGCGGTCCTCGACACGTTGCGCCAGCCGCTGGAGCGCGGATCGGTCACCATCTCGCGGGCGGCCGGAGCGGTCACGTTTCCCTGTCGGGCGCAGCTCGTCCTCGCCGCCAATCCGTGCCCGTGCGCCACGGCGGCCGGCGACGCGGCGTGCACCTGCAGCCCGCTGGAACGCCGGCGCTACCAGTCCCGGTTGTCGGGCCCGCTGCTGGACCGCATCGACCTGCGGGTCGACCTCCCGCCGGTCACCCGCGCGGCCTGGCTGGACGGGCTGGGGGCGCCGGAGCCGACGGCGACCGTGGCCGCCCGCGTGACCGCCGCGCGCGCGGCGGCGGCCGAACGACTGCGCGGAACGGGCCTGACCCTGAATGCACAGGTCCCGGGGAGGCTGCTGCGGGAGCGCTGGACCGTGCCCCGTGCCGCGCTCGGGCTCGCCGAACGTGCTCTGCAGCGCGGGGCGCTCTCGGTCCGCGGTTTCGACCGCGTGCTCCGGGTCGCGTGGACGCTCTCCGACCTCGCCGGCCGCACGGTGCCTGGTAGTGATGAGGTGGCCGAGGCGCTGGGCATGCGGCTGCAGAGGGCAGCCGCGTGAGCACGGCGCCGGTCAGCTCGGCCGTCCCCACGCTGGACGAGGATCTCGAGGACGCCGCGGCCTCCCGCACGGGGCCCGGCGAGGTTCCACCCGGTGTGCGACGAGCCCGGGCCTGGCTCAGCCGGGTGATCGAGCCGGGGTCCGTGGACTTCTGGCGCTTCGTCGACGACGCCGGTCCCGTCGAGGCGGTCCGCCGGCTCCGCGCGCGGCGGGCGCCCGAGCGGATCACCGTGCTGGTGGGATCGCGCGTCGATGACGACAGGACCGTCGACGACCTGCAGCGCGCCACCCGAGCGGGGGCACGGCTGGTGGTTCCGGAGGACGACGAGTGGCCGGGCTACCCCCTGCATTCGCTGACGCTGGCCACGAGCGAGGAGCCGGAGGACTTCCGCCATCAGGAGGACAGGACGCGGTCGCCGGTCCCACCGGTCGGTCTGTGGGTCCGTGGCAACGGCCGGCTGGACGACGTGGTCGACCGGTCGGTGGCGATCGTCGGTTCGCGTGCGTCGACCGCGTACGGGGAGCACGTGGCCGGGGAGATGGCGGCTGGCTTGGGGGAGCGAGGGTGGACGGTCCTCTCCGGCGGCGCCTTCGGCATCGACGCCGCCGCCCATCGCGGGGCCCTGGCGGTCGGGGGGACCACGGTTGCGGTCCTGGCCTGCGGTGTGGACCGCGTCTATCCGGCGGCCCACGGAGCGCTGTTCTCCAGGATCGCCGAATCGGGACTGATCGTGAGCGAGTTGCCGCCGGGTTGTGCCCCGCTTCGGCACCGCTTCCTCGTCCGCAACCGGCTGATCGCCGGGCTGACGCGGGGAACGGTCGTGGTGGAGGCCGCGGCCCGCTCGGGAGCGCAGGCGACCGCGAAGCGGGCTCGCCGGCTGGGCAAGCAGGTCATGGTCGTCCCGGGCCCGGTGACCTCGGCGATGTCGGTCGGATGCCACGAACTGCTCCGCGACACCGAGTCCGGCGCTCAGTTGGTCGCCTCTGCCGCACACGTCATCGACGCGGTGGGCGGCCTCGGCGTGGACCTGGCCGGCGCCGCCGAGCGGCCGGCCACTCCTCGTGACGGGCTGTCCGACCTCGCCCTGCGGGTGCTCGATGCATGCCCCGTGCGGGCGGGCGTCCCTCCCGAGCGGCTGGCCTCGATCGCCGGCTGCGACGTGCTCGAGGTGCTGCGCGTGCTCCCGGCGCTGGAGGTGGCCGGCCTCGTCCAGTGGACCGGGACTGGCTGGCGGGTGGCACCGGCGCCCCGCAAGAAGGCCACCCCGTCCAGGTGACGGTTCGGCGCGGCGGCTTGACGGTCGGCGGGTGCCGTCGGACGGTTCCCGCGTGGCGGTCCCGACAGCGCAGGTGCGGGCGGAGCTCCCTTCCCCGCTCGCCGAGGCGCTGGCCGGCTACGAGGACCACCTGCGCTCGCAGCGGGACCTGTCGGCGCACACCCTGCGCGGCTACGTGAGCGATGTGGTGTCGCTGCTGGACCACCTGGCCCGGCGCGGCCGCACGCGGGTCGACCAGCTGGATCTCGCCGACCTGCGTAGTTGGCTGGCCCAGGGCCGGACGCGGGGTCACAGCCGGGCCACCACTGCCCGCCACGCGGCCGCGGCACGGTCGTTCACCGCCTACCTGCGCCGCGCGTCGCTGACGCCCGACGACCCCGGGCAGCGGCTGGTGAGTCCCAAGGCGCACCGGACGCTGCCCGACGTGCTCGCCCCCGACCAGGCCCGCGCGGTCGTGGAGTCGGCCGCGGGCGCGGAGGATCCCGGCGGCCTGCGCGACGCCGCCGTCCTGGAGCTGCTCTACGCGAGCGGCATCCGGGTCAGCGAGCTGGTGGGGCTCGACATCGACGACATCGACCGCGGCCGTCGGCTGCTCCGCGTCCTCGGGAAGGGACGCAAGGAGCGCAGCGTCCCCTACGGACTGCCGGCCGAGGCGGCGCTGGACGCCTGGCTGACGCGGGGACGTCCCGCGCTGGTGACCGCCGATTCCGGACCGGCCCTGCTGCTCGGCCTGCGTGGCCGTCGGCTGGACGCCCGGGAGGTCCGCCGCACGGTCCACTCGGCGGTGGCAGCCGCCCCCGGCGCCCCGGACCTGGGCCCGCACGGCCTCCGGCACTCGGCCGCGACGCACGTCCTCGAGGGAGGCGCCGACCTCCGCTCCGTCCAGGAACTCCTGGGCCACGCTAGCCTCGCGACGACCCAGATCTACACACACGTCACCGTCGAACGACTGCGTGCGGTCCACGCCCAGGCACACCCGCGAGCGTGAAGGGCCGCACAATGTGGGAACACACAGATTCGCGTCGCGTCGTCGCGCTGACGGCCGCACCGGGCGCCACCGCGATCGATGCGGAAGCGCTGCCACACCCGAGGAGCAACTCCGTGCCAGAGGCGACCATCAACCGGCTCGACGAGTCCGACGAGGACGCCGATGCAGCGCTCGCCGATCTGTGGACGCGCTACGCCGAGGGCCGGGACAGCGCTCTGCGCGACCGGCTGATCCTGCACTACGCGCCACTGGTGAAGTACGTGGCCGGCCGGGTCGGCAGCGGCCTGCCGGCGCACGTCGAGCAGGCCGACCTGGTCTCGTACGGAACCTTCGGGCTCATCGACGCGATCACCCGCTACGAGCCGACCCGCGAGGTGAAGTTCGAGAGCTACGCGATGTCGCGCATCCGCGGCGCGATCATCGACGAGCTGCGCAGCACCGACTGGATCCCGCGATCGGTCCGCATGAGGGCCCGCCAGTTCGAGCGGACCGTCGCGCAGCTGGAGAGCGAGCTGCGGCGCACGCCGACCGACGAGGAAGTCGCCGAGGCGATGGAGATGGACGTCGAGGAGATCCGCAAGTTCCTCGGCCAGCTGTCCCTGGTCAACGTCGTGGCGCTCGACGAGCTGCTCGTCGACGACGACGGCAGCTCCCCGCGCCTCGTGGACACCCTGCAGGACTCGACCGCCCTCGACCCGCAGGCGATGGCCGAGCACGGCGAGGCCCGGCAGCTCCTGGCCCGCGCGGTCGAGCAGCTCCCCGACCGCGAGAAGGTCGTCGTCAGCCTCTACTACTTCGAGGGCCTGACCCTGGCCGAGATCGGCCGCGTGCTGGGCGTGACCGAGAGCCGGATCTGCCAGATGCACACCAAGGCCGTCCTGCACCTGCGCACGAAGCTGGCCGACATCGC
>JAODNJ010000404.1 GCA_025465155.1 Frankiales bacterium | reverse complement strand
GGCGGCGTCGGCGGGGAGGGGCGGGCGGCGCGGGCAGTCCGTGCCTCGGGTCGGCGACAGGCGGCGCCGTTGGCACCGGCGCGGCCGCGGTCGCCGGCTGCGCCGACGCTCCGTCGTCGACATCCGCCCCGGCCACGGGCGGGATGTTCACCGGCGGCCGCCCGTCTCCCCACCGCTCACGGCGCCCCTCGGTTCGCTCCCGCGGCCCGCTCCGCTCCTCGCTCGTTCCTCGCTGCGATGCTCACGGGCCTGTCCGCTCACGGCGGGCCGGCCTTGTAGCCGACCCCGCGGACGGTGAGCACGACCTCGGGCTTCTCGGGGTCGCGCTCGACCTTGGCCCGCAGACGCTGCACGTGGACGTTGACCAGCCGCGTGTCGGCCGCATGCCGGTACCCCCACACCTGCTCGAGCAGGAGCTCGCGGGTGAAGACCTGGCGCGGCTTGCGGGCCAGTGCCACGAGCAGGTCGAACTCCAGCGGGGTGAGGGCGATCGGCGCGCCGTCCCGGGTCACCTGGTGCGCCGGGACGTCGATCTGCACGTCGCCGATCGACAGGTTCTCGGCCTGCCCGGTCTCGCCGCGACGCAATTGCGCGCGGACCCGCGCGACCAGTTCGACCGGCTTGAACGGCTTGGTCACGTAGTCGTCGGCCCCGGCCTCGAGACCTTGGACGATGTCGATCGTGTCGCCTTTCGCAGTGAGCATCACGATGGGCACCGTCGACTGGGTCCGGATGTCCTGACAGATCTGCAGGCCGTTGCGGCCGGGCAGCATCAGGTCCAGCAGCACCAGGTCCGGGCGGGTCTGCTGGAAGACCCCCACCGCCCGGTTGCCGTCGGACACGAAAGCGGGTTCGAAGCCCTCACGCCGCAGCACGATGCCGAGCATCTCGGCGAGGGCGGCGTCGTCGTCGACGACCAGGACACGGCCGCGGCTGGGCCCGTTCTGGGGAGCGGTGGGTGGCACGCCGCCCATTCTGCGCTGGCAAGGTCGAAAAGCAGCACCACCCGCCGGAGGGAAGGCCCTCCAGCGGGTGGTGCCACGGTTCGGCGGCCCCCTCCGGGGCTCCCCCGGGCGTGCGGGGGGATGCGGGAGGGGTTCTTTCAGTAGCGGTAGTGGTCGCTCTTGTACGGGCCCTCGATCGGCACGCCGAGGTAGTCGGCCTGCACCTTGGTCAGCTCGGTCAGCTTGACGCCGAGGGCGTCGAGGTGGAGCCGGGCCACGTGCTCGTCGAGCTTCTTGGGCAGCACGGTGACGCCGGGGGTCCGGCCCTCGTATTCCGACCGGTTGGTCCACAGCTCGATCTGGGCCAGCGTCTGGTTGGAGAAGGACGCGCTCATCACGAAGCTGGGGTGCCCGGTGGCGTTACCCAGGTTCAGCAGCCGGCCTTCGGAGAGCACGATGATCGTGTGGCCGTCGGCGAACCGCCACTCGTCCACCTGGGGCTTGATGGTCGTCCTCGTGACGCCGGGCGTGCGGGCCAGGCCGGCCATGTCGATCTCGTTGTCGAAGTGGCCGATGTTGCCGACGATCGCCTGGTGCTTGGTCGAGGCCAGCTGCTCGGCGGAGATGATGTCCTTGTTGCCCGTCGCGGTGATGATGATGTCGGCCCTGCCGATGACCTCGTCCAGCGTGGTCACCTCGAAGCCGTGCATCGCCGCCTGCAGGGCGTTGATCGGGTCGATCTCGGTGATGATGACGCGGGCACCCTGGCCGCGCAGCGACTCGGCGCACCCCTTGCCGACGTCGCCGTACCCGCAGACGACGGCGACCTTGCCGCCGATCATCACGTCGGTGGCCCGGTTGAGCCCGTCGATCAACGAGTGCCGGCAGCCGTAGAGGTTGTCGAACTTGCTCTTGGTGACCGAGTCGTTGACGTTGATCGCAGGGAACAGCAGCCGGCCGTCGCGGGCGAGCTCGTAGAGCCGGAGCACGCCGGTGGTCGTCTCCTCGGTGACCCCCTTGATGCCCTGCCCGATCCCGGTCCAGCGCTGGGGGTCCTCCGTCAGGCTGGCGCGCAGCACGTCGAGGATGACCCCGTACTCCTCGGAGTCGGCGTCGGTGGCGTCCGGGACGGCGCCCTCGGCCTCGAAACGGGTGCCGAGGTGGACCAGGAGCGTCGCGTCGCCGCCGTCGTCGAGGAGCATGTTCGGGCCGACGACGTCGCCGTTGTGGTCGGTGAACTCGAACAGTCGCTGGGTGCACCACCAGTACTCCGGCAGCGACTCACCCTTCCAGGCGAAGACCGGCACGCCGGCGGGCTGCTCGGGGGTGCCGTCGCCGACGACGATCGCCGCGGCCGCGTGGTCCTGGGTGGAGAAGATGTTGCAGCTGACCCAGCGGACGTCGGCGCCGAGCGCGATCAGCGTCTCGATGAGGACGGCGGTCTGGATGGTCATGTGCAGCGAGCCGGCGATGCGGGCGCCCGCCAGCGGCTGCTCGTCGCCGTACTCCTCGCGCAGCGCCATGAGGCCGGGCATCTCGTGCTCGGCGAGGGAGATCTCCTTGCGGCCGAAACCAGCCAGGGAGAGGTCGGCGACCCTGAAGTCGCGGTCGGTCAGAACAGGGGTGCCGGTGCTGGCGGTCATGTCGCTCCAGGATCGGGCCCGCTCGAAGGGAGCAGACACACGTGTGCTGAGCGAGCATGCCGAGGCTTCGGCGGGGCTCGTACCGT
>JAODNJ010000402.1 GCA_025465155.1 Frankiales bacterium | reverse complement strand
CTGCTGGCCATGGCTCGCCGCTTCCACCGGGTCGTGCTCGATGCCAGCAACATCGACCTGCTCGGCCGCGTCAACTCGTCGTTCATCGGCGACCGGGCCGCGCCGACAGTGCGGCTGCCGGGAGGCGGCGGCGCGCCGGACATCGCGGCCCGGGCGCGGGAGCTGGTCTGGCTGCACGGAGGTCGGGACCTGCAGCGGATCCAATCGCGGGTGGAACACGTCACCGCCGCCCCCGGACCGGCCTCGCGTGTGCGCATGCACACACGCTGGGGCATCGTCCGACTGGGCGCAGAGCCCGTTCTCGAGGAACTCGCGTCGGACGTTCCCGGCGTCGACGACTTTCTCCGACACCTGGAGCAGCTCGGGGTGCGGACCGACTCCCCGTCGCCCCGCCAGCTGACCACTGACCGGGAGCGGGCGGCCGCGATCGACCTCTTCGCGGACGCGGCCGAGCGCGGCTACGCCGTCGGTGTGGCGGCGTTGACCGAAGCCCACTCCGGGACGGGGACGCCACGATGACCCCCGCGCCCTCACCGACCGAACCGACGACCGCCTCGGACCTCGGCGCGCCGGGCATGACGAGCCCGGATGTGAGCGGGCATGGGCCTGCACGCGCCGGTCGTCGCCTCGACCCGGGGCACGAGGCTGTACTGCGGGACGTGGCGACCACCCCGATCGGGAAGGCCGGAAGCCGGTGAGCGGGAGCGGGAGCAGCACCGTGGGCAAGGTGGAACTCGCCGTCGAGGACGGCCGATGGGTGCTCACACTCAATGACCCGGAGCGTCGCAACTGCCTCGACGACGCGCTCTGTTCCGACCTCGGCAAGGCCGTGAGCACGATCGCCGCCGATCGGCACGCGCGCACGCTCCTGGTCACCGGAGAAGGCTCCGCCTTCTGTGCCGGCGCGGACCTGCCGGCGCTGTTCGGTGACACGTCGCGGACGGTGGCCCAGACCCGGGAGCACCTGCACGAGGTGTACGCCAGCTTCCTGCGGTTGCGGGAGCTTCCGATCCCGACGATCGCCGTCGTCCAGGGTCCGGCGGTCGGCGCTGGACTCAATCTGGCCATGGCCTGCGATGTACGTATTGCGGGGCCGCGGGCTTCCTTCGCCGCCACCTTCTCCCGCATCGGACTGCATCCCGGCGGCGGGTGCACGTGGTTCCTCGTCGACGCGCTCGGGCCCCAGAAGGCCATGGCAATGCTGCTCGACGGCGGTGCCCTGGACGGTCCTGCAGCGGTCGCGGCGGGTCTCGCCCTGGAGCTCGCGGACAACCCGATGACTCGGGGGCAGGAGCTGGCCGAACGGTGGGCCGGACTCGATCCCGAACTGGCGCGCGACATCAAGACGGCGGTGCGGACGGCCCATCGGGGCGACTTCGCAGCGACGCTCGAATTCGAGTCCTGGGCACAGGCATCCTCGGCGGCGAAACCGGCGATCCAGCAGGTTGTCGAGCGGTTCCGCAGGTCGTGACTCGAGTGCCTGGCGCTGCGGGGTGCAGCGAGGCGACGTCCTGCGGCCGCCGCGGGAGTGCGCGGCGACCTGCCCCCCGGCCCGGCCTCGCCCTCGGGGCTGCGGCTGTGGACGGATTGCGGCGACCGACGATCCGGCCGGCGAAGGGCCTCGGGTCGTGAGCGGCACCGCCCAGGCGCCGTCCGCTGCGCTCGGGCACCTGCTCGACCGGCTGGACCTGACCCTGACCGACACCGATGTATTCGTGGACCCGGGTGCACCCGAGCCGCTGCACCGAATCTTCGGCGGACAGATCGCCGCCCAGGCGCTCGTGGCCATGGGCCGAACGGTGGATCGCAGTCGCCTGGTCAACAGCATGCACGTCCACTTCTTCCGGCCCGCCCGCTCCGGCCCGCCCCTGCAGCTGAGCGTGCGCAGGGTCACGCACGGCCGCTGGTCCGATGTACGGCAGGTCGACGTGACCCAGGACGGCAAGGACGTTCTCAGTGCGTCGGCGACATTCCACAGGGACGAGTCCGGATCGGCGCCCCACCCCGCACCGACGCCATCGTCCACGCCGGAGATCCCTCCGCGTTGGGAAGAGCAGTTCGCTGCGCAACCTCATCGGCTCAGCCCCCTCTGGGCGCAGGCGCGACCTGTCGACGTACGTTTCGTCGACCCCCCGATGCTGGATCCGGACCTGGCCCGACAACCGCGCTCGGGAATGCAGACGCTGGTGCGTTCCGACGGCCCGCTGCCCGACGATCCATTGCTGCACGCCGGCGTGCTCGTGTACGCGTCGGACACGACGCTTCTCGAGACCGCCCTGCTGCCCATCGGGCGTGTCTTCGCCGACGGGGCCTTCGACGCGGCGAGTCTCGACCATGCGATCTGGTTCCACCGGCCGTCCCGCGCCGACCGGTGGCTGCGCTTCGACCAGCACGCAGTCTCGATGGCGGCCGGCCGAGGCCTGGCGGCCGGGTGCATGGTGGATGAGGACGGCGACCGCGTCCTCACCGTGATTCAGGAGGGCTCACTGCGGCCGACCGGTGGGCGGGGAAGCTGGCTGGCCCGGTCGGCAACCGATCCCGTGATGAAAGGACGAGGATGAACCGGACGGTGGTCGTTGCCGGCGCCAGCGGACTGGTGGGCGCGGCGGTTGTGGAGGCGTTCGCCAAGGACGGATGGAGCGTCATCGCGGTATCTCGACGCGCCCCCGAGGTAGATGCCCGGCATGTGCATCTTCCGGTGGACCTCCAGGACCCGGTGTCCGTCCGGGCCGCCGTCGAGTCGGTCGGGCAGGCGACCCACCTCGTCTACGCCGCGGTTCATGAGAAGCCCGGGCTGGTACGCGGCTGGCGTGATCCCGACCAGATGCGCACCAATCTCCAGATGCTGCAGGGCATGCTCACCGCCCTCGAGGGGGCGCCGCTGCAACACGTCACGTTGCTGCAGGGAACCAAGGCGTACGGAGTGCACCGCCATCCGATCCGGATCCCGGCTCGCGAACGGTACCCACGTGACCCGCACGAGAACTTCTACTGGCTGCAGGAAGACCATCTGCGCCAGGTCGCCGCAGAGCGTGGCCTGGAATGGACGATCCTGCGGCCGCAACTGGTGGTGGGCCCCACGTACGGCGTGGCCATGAACCTGCCGCCGGTCATCGGTGCGTACGCCGCGATCTGTCGTGCGACCGGTGCGCCCTTCGGCTTCCCCGGCGGAGCGCCCTACGTCACTGAAGCGGCGGACGTGCGTCTGACCGCGGACGCCGCGCTGTGGGCCGCGACGGAGCCGCGTGCCTGGGGTGAGCACTTCAACGTCACCAACGGTGAGGTCTTCGAATGGCGCGACCTGTGGCCGGCGCTCGCCGACGAGCTCGGAGTGGACCACGCGCCGGACATCCCCCGGAACTTGTCCGATTTCTTCGCCGCACATGCCGCCACGTGGGATCAGATCGTGGCCGAGCGTGGACTCCGTGGACTGACCTTGGACGAGCTGCTCGGCGAGTCCCACCACTACGCCGATTTCCACTTCGCGGCCGGCGCGCACACGCCGCCACCCCCCGCGTTCGTCAGCACCGTGAAGATTCGTCAGGCGGGGTTCTGCGCCGCCTACGACACGGAGCTGTCCTTTCGGCACTGGCTGCGGGTGCTCATCGAACGGAAGGTCCTCCCGGCCGCGTGAAGATCCGACGGCGAAGTCATCGGCGCCGGGAACGGCGGACCCGGCCGGCACACTCCGGGCGATGCGACCGGATAAGAAGCCGCGGGCCGGCACTCCATCTGCGGGGCCGCGTCGCCAGTCCGTGGAGTCGGTCACCGGTGTCGGCCATTGCTCGGCCACGCCGCCGAACGGAAGTCCGACGGCACGGCACCGGAGGATGCGGTGATGAGTGAGCAGCGTGGACCTGGCACCGACCCGGAGCGCCGGGTGAAGAACACCTGGGGCGTCACGAGAGACCACGAGGGACGTGATGAGTAGCAACTCGTTGACCTTGGCGCCGGCGCCTCGGTTGGAGGCGGCGGAGCGGGTGCGGGCGGAGGTGCGTGAGTTCTTGGCGGTGGAGTTGGCGGCGGGGGCTTTCACTCCGCACGTGGACGCGTGGCTGTCGGGGGTGGATCCGGGGTTCTCGCGGCGGCTGGGCGAGCGGGGTTGGCTGGGGATGACCTGGCCGAAGGAGTACGGCGGGCATGAGCGGTCGGCGATGGAGCGGTACGCCGTCACCGAGGAGCTGCTTGCCGTTGGTGCGCCGGTGGCGGCGCATTGGATCGCCGATCGGCAGTCGGGGCCGAACCTGTTGCGGTACGGGACCGAGCGGCAGCGCCGGGAGATCCTGCCGCGGATCGCGGCGGGGGAGTGTTATTTCGTCATCGGGATGAGCGAGCCGGATTCCGGCTCGGATCTGGCCTCGATCCGCACCCGCGCTGCCCGTAACGGCGACGGTGACTGGGTGGTCAACGGCGCGAAGATCTGGACGTCGAACGCGCACCTCTCGCATTACGCGATCACGCTGGTGCGCACCTCACCGCCCGGGGAGGGCCCGCGCGGGCGGCATCGCGGGCTGTCCCAGCTGCTCGTGGATCTGTCGTTGCCGGGGATCACGGTCAACCCGATCCGGATCCTCGACGGCGGGCACCACTTCAACGAGGTGGTGTTCACCGACGTCGTGGTGCCCGGTGACATGCTGCTGGGTGAGGAGGGCAACGGCTGGCATCAGGTGACCGCGGAGCTGGCCTTCGAGCGGTCGGGGCCGGAGCGGTTCCTGTCGACCTATCCGCTGCTGGCCGAGTTCGGCCGGCGGGCCGCGGCAATCGGGGACCCGGCGCAGCTCGCCACCCTGGGCCGGCTCTCGGCGCGGCTGCTGGCGCTGCGGCAGCTCTCGCTGCGGATCGCCGCGGCGCTGGACCGGGGGGAGCTGCCCGACATTGCGGCGGCGCTGGTGAAGGACGTGGGGACGACGTTCGAGGGGGACGTGATCGAGGAGATCCGCCGGGTGGTGGAGGTGGTGCCGTCGCTGGACTCGCCCGATCCGCTGGGGCGCGCGCTGGCCGAGGCGCAGCTGCACCAGCCCGGGTTCACGCTGCGCGGGGGGACCAACGAGATCCTGAAGGGGATCGTGGCGCGCGGGCTGGGGCTGCGATGAGCGAGCAGGACCTGGTGGTGCAGACGGTCCGGGACATCCTGTCCGGGCACGAGCCGTTCGTGCTGACCGCCGAGCGCCGCTGGGACGAGGGGCTGTGGGCGGCGCTGGCGGAGGCGGGGTTGACCGGCGTCGGGCTGCCCGAGGAGGCCGGCGGATCCGGTGGGGAGCTGGCCGACGCGGTGGCGGTCGTGCGCACGCTGGCCGCCGGGGCGGCGGCGGTGCCGGTGGCCGAGCTGCTGCTGGTCGCGGGCCCGACGCTGGTGTCGGCCGGGCTCGACCTCCCGCCGGTCGACCAGCCGGTCGGGATAGCGGTCGCCGAGGACGTGCACCCCACGGCCGGCGACGACGGCGACGGTCCGGGGCGCTTCTCCCTCATCGGCACGGCGGACGACGTGGCATGGGCGGGGGTGGCGCGCACGCTCGTCGTCCTCACCGCGCCCCCGGCCGGGCTGGACGGTGCGCTGCTCGCGGTGGTCGACGGCGGCGGGGGGCACGGCAGAGCATTCGGCCAACCTGGCCGGCGAGCCGCGCGGCCGGGTGGTCTTCGACGGCACCCCGGCGAACGGTGCGGTGCTGACCGCCGCGCAGGCGGC
>JAODNJ010000395.1 GCA_025465155.1 Frankiales bacterium | reverse complement strand
ATGCCGCGCTGGGCGGCGAGGGCGGCGGTGACCGCCCACTCCGCGGTCGACGGCGTGTGCGCGCCCCGGGCGTTGCAGAGCACGACCCTCTCGGGCAGCCGCCCGACGAATTGCTCGGCGCCGGCGGACATCAGCTGGACGAGCCGCAGCCGGGGCAGCGCGCCGAGGAAGCCGTCGGGGACCCCGCCCCCGCCACGGGGCACCCAGACCTGCGCCTGCGCCGGCTCGCCCTCGGGTGGACCCGCGTCGGGATCCAGGCGGTGGGCACGGACCCGCGGCGAGAGCGCCTCGACCGCCTCGGCGAGCGCGGTCGACGGCACCAGCACACGCAGGGTCTCGTCGGGCCCGGCGATGTCGGAACCGGAGATCTCGGTCGGGGCAGCCACGGACTCCGACCTTAGGCCGGGCCTCAGGATCCGCACGTACTGTGACCGAGGTGAGGTGGCGTTCCGCGGGACCCCGACGGGGTCTGCTCGCCGTCCTCGCGCTGACCGTGGCGCTCGTCCTCGCCGGCTGCGGCGGCGGCGGATACACCCCCGCCGGCCCCTTCCGGCCGCTCCCGGAGGGCGCGCCACCCGCGGTGGGCCCTCCGTCGGACTCCGCGCCGGCGCCCGCGCCGGGCGCCCCGATGAACCCCCAGTCCGGCCAGCAGGCCGGCGACCCGAACGTCGTCGCCTTCGGGCTCGCCGTGCCGACGGGCCTGGTGATCCTCCCGGACGGGACGGCGATCGTCGGCGAGCGGGGCACCGGCCGGCTGCTGAAGGTCTTCCCCGACCGCTCCCCCGCCCGCGAGCTGATGACGGTCGGGGGCCTCGACACCACCGGCGACAGCGGACTGCTGGGCCTGGCCCTGTCCCCGACGTTCGCCCAGGACGGGCTGATCTACGCCTACATCTCCACGGCCACCGACAACCGCGTCGTCCGCTTCCCGCTCGGCGGCAGCCCCAACCCGGTGCTCACCGGTATCCCGCACGGCGATCGGGACAACGGGGGCGCGCTCGTGTTCGCACCGGACGGGTCCCTCTACGTCGGCACCGGCGACACGGGCAACCCGGCGCTCGCGCAGGACCCGTCCTCCCTGGCGGGCAAGGTCCTCCACATCGACGTGTTCGGGCATCCGGCGGGCAACGGGCCGGTGTACAGCGCGGGCCTCGCCGACGTCACCGGGCTCTGCGTCGGCGGCGACGGGAAGCTCTACGCCACCGACAACCCGTCCGGGGCCCCGGCCGAGCTCGACGGCCTCATCGACGGCGGCGACTTCGGCTGGCCCCAGCCGACGCCGATCAGCGCCGCGCCGATGGCCACACTCCCCGTCGGGCAGGGCGCACTGGGGGGCTGCGCGATCTCCGGCCACAGCGTCTTCCTCGGATCCCGCGACGGCCAGCGGGTCGACATCGTGCCGCTGGCCCCGAACGGGTCCGCCGGGAAGGTCAGCGACGTCCTCGCCGGCAAGTACGGCCGGCTGCGCACCGTCGTCCTCGACGCCAGCGGCGGCCTCTGGATCACGACGTCCAACCGCGACGGCATCGGCAAGCCGGTGCAGGAGGACGACCGCGTGCTGCGGATCGTCCCGCCCACCTCGAGCGGCAACTCCCCGCTCTGACACCGCGGGGTCTCCGGACCCCACCGCGGCCAGGTGTCCTGTCCTCCTGTGCGCGGAGGCCCACCGTCGCCCCCGCCGGGAGCGCGCACCGGCGCCCACGCCGGGCGCGACCGAGCAGAGGCCGCTCAGCCCAGGAGTCGCTCCTCCAGCATCCGCTTCACGGTGGCCGCGTCGGCCTTGCCGCGGGTCTGCTTCATGACGGCGCCGACGAGCGCGCCCAGCGCCTGCACCTTGCCGCCCTGCACCTTGGCGACGACGTCCGGTGCCCCGGCGATCGCGGCGTCGACGGCGGAGACCAGCTCGTCGGACTCGCCCATGACGGCCAGCCCGCGGGCCTGCACCACCTCCGCCGGGTCCCCCTCACCGGCCAGGACGCCGTCGAGCGCCTGACGGGCCAGCTGGTCGTTGACGGTCCCCTCCGCCACGAGGCGGGTCAGCTCGGCCACCTGGCCAGGGGTGACCGGCAGCTCGGTGAGCTCCTGCCCGGCGTCGTTCGCCCGGCGGGCCAGCTCGCCCAGCCACCACTTGCGGGCGTCGGAGGGCGAGGCGCCGGCGGCGACGGTGTCGGCCACGAGCCCGAGGGCGCCCGCGTTGACCAGCCAGGCCATCTCCGTGTCCGAGAGCCCCCACTCCTCCCGCAGCCGCACGCGGCGGGCCGCCGGGAGCTCGGGCAGGCCGGCCGCGAGCTTCTCCACCCATTCCGGGTCCGGCGCGATCGGGACGAGGTCGGGCTCCGGGAAGTACCGGTAGTCGGTCGCCTCCTCCTTGCTCCGGCCGGGCGACGTCGAGCCCGTGTCCTCGTGGAAGTGCCGGGTCTCCTGGACGATCCGAGCGCCGGCGTCGAGGACCGCGGCCTGCCGGCGGATCTCGTACCGGACCGCGCGCTCCACCGACCGCAGCGAGTTGACGTTCTTGGTCTCGGTGCGGGTGCCCCACTCGAGGCTGCCGATCGGGGCGAGGGAGGTGTTGACGTCGCTGCGCAGGTTGCCCTGCTCCATCCGGACCTCGGAGACGCCGAGCGCCAGCAGGATCTCGCGCAACTCGGTGACGTAGGCCTTGGCCACCTCGGGCGCCTTGGCGCCGGTGAGCGGGATCGGCCGCGTCACGATCTCGACCAGCGGGATGCCGGCGCGGTTGTAGTCGATGAGCGAGTGGTCCGCGCCGTGGATCCGGCCGGTGGCTCCGCCCACGTGCAGGTTCTTGCCGGTGTCCTCCTCGAGGTGCACCCGCTCGATCTCGATCCGGTAGGTCTCGCCGTCCACCTCGACGTCCAGGTGCCCGGCGGTGCAGAGCGGCTCGTCGTACTGGCTGGTCTGGAAGCCCTTGGGGATGTCCGGGTAGAAGTAGTTCTTCCGCGCGAACCGGCACCAGGTGGCGATCCGGCAGCCCAGCGCGAGGCCGATCCGGATGGTGGCCTCGATCGCAGCCGCGTTGGCCACCGGGAGCGAGCCCGGCATCCCGAGGCAGACCTCGCAGGTCTGGGTGTTCGGCTCGGCGCCGAAGGTGGTCGCGCAGCCGCAGAACATCTTCGAGGCGGTGCCCAGCTCGACGTGGGTCTCGAGGCCGATCAGCGGCTCGTAGCGGGTCAGCACCTCGTCGAAGTCGACCAGTCGATCAGTCACGGGTTCTCCTCCTCGGAGGACGTGCGGTCCCCGGTGACGGCCGTGCTGCGCCCGGTGATCACGGCGCCGACGGCCGTGAGCAGGCCCAGGACGATGAAGACGGCGAAGACGGGGCGGCCGGTCACCGGCCAGAGCACCACACCCGCCAGGACGACGAAGCCGGTGAGCACCCACGCGGCCTTCAGCGGCCCCGTCACGGCGTGTGCTCCGGGCCGACGGCGCGGGCGGCCAGCGGCTCGAGCAGCCGGTGGCCGCGGGCGGCGTCCTGCGCGGCCTCGACCGCGGCGGCCACCCGGTAGCAGCGGTCGTCGGCGAGGGCCGGCGCCATGATCTGCAGGCCGACCGGCAGCCCGTCGGCGAGCCCGCACGGCACCGAGATGGCCGGCACCCCCGCGAGGCTGGCCGGCAGCGTGCACAGGTCGGCGGCGTACATCGCGATCGGGTCGTCGACGCGCGCGCCGAGCGGGAAGGCGACGGTCGGCGTCGTCGGGCTGACCAGGACGTCGAGGCCGGTTCCGTCGGCGCCGCCGAAGGCAGCCGCGAAGTCGCGGCCGATCAGCGTGCGCACCTTCTGCGCCTGCCCGTAGTAGGCCTCGTAGTAGCCGCTGGAGAGGGCGTAGGTGCCGAGGATGATGCGACGCTTCACCTCGGCGCCGAAGCCGCGCTCGCGGGTCAGTGCCATGACCTCGTCCAGGTCGTGGGCGCCGTCGTCGCCGATCCGGATGCCGTAGCGGACGCCGTCGAAGCGGGCAAGGTTGGACGACGCCTCACTGGGCGCGATGAGGTAGTACGCCGGGAGCGCGAGGTCGAAAGCGGGGCAGGAGACCTCGCGGACCTCCGCGCCCAGGCTCTCGAGCAGCGCGACCGCCTCGGCGAACCGCGCGAGCACGCCGTCCTCGTAGCCGTCGCGGTGGCCCTCGCCGCCCAGCTCGCGCACGACGCCGACGCGCACCCCGGAGAGGTCACCGTCGGCGCCGCGGCGGGCACATTCGGCCAGGGGCGGCAGCGGGGCGTCGATGCTGGTCGAGTCGCACGGGTCGTGGCCGCCGATCGCCTCGTGCAGCAGCGCGGCGTCCAGCACCGTGCGCGCCATCGGGCCGGCCTGGTCGAGGCTCGAGGAGAAGGCGATGAGGCCGTACCGGGAGACCGAGCCGTAGGTCGGCTTGTGGCCGACCAGGCCGGTGACGGCGGCCGGCTGCCGGATCGAGCCGCCGGTGTCGGTCCCGATCGCCCAGGGCGCGAGGAAGCCGGCGACCGCCGCGGAGGAGCCGCCCGACGAGCCGCCGGGGATCCGATCGTGGTCCCACGGGTTGCGGGAGGGGCCGTAGGCGGAGCTCTCGGTGGAGGAGCCCATCGCGAACTCGTCCATGTTGGTCTTCCCCAGCAGCACCGTGCCGGCGGCCTTGAGCCGCGCGGCCAGGGTCGCGTCGTAGGGCGGGTGCCAGCCCTCGAGGATCCTGGAGCCGCTGGTCGTCGGGATGCCCGCGGTGACGACGACGTCCTTCAGCGCGATCGGGACGCCGGCCAGCGGGCCGAGCTCCTCGCCGCGGGCGCGCGCCTCGTCGACGGCGGTGGCGGTCGCGATCGCCGTCTCGGAGTCGACGTAGAGGTAGGCGGCCAGCCGCGGGTCCTCGGCGGTGATCCGGTCGAGGTAGGAGCGGGTGACGTCGACCGCGCCGGCCTCGCCCTTGTGCAGGACCTCGGTGAGGGTGGCGACATCGAGCGTCGTCAGGTCTCCGCCGGTCGAGGGGCGCCCGGTCGCGGCGCCTCCGCCGTCGATGCTCACGCCTCCTCCCCCAGGATCCGCGGCACCCGGAACCGGTCGCCCTCGGCTGCGGGGGCCTGCGAGAGGACGACGTCGCGGGGCAGGCTCGGCCGGACCACGTCGGGGCGCATGACGTTGGTCATGGGTACCGCGTGCGTCGTCGGCGGGACGTCCTCGCCGGTGACCTCCCGGACGCGGGCGACCGCGCGGAGGATGACGTCGAGCTGGCCCGCGAACAGGTCCAGTTCCTCGTCGGTCACCGCCAGGCGGGCCAGGCGCGCGAGGTGGGCGACCTCCTGGCGGGAGAGCCGATCGGTCGGGGCGGGCGTGCTCACTGGGGTGCGAACTCTCCTTCGGCGGCGCCGGCGCGGGCCGTGGAGGACCCGGGATGGAACCTCGCCACTGTACGTGGGACTCGCGGGGCTGCCGTCGCACGGGACGCCCCGCTCGACTGCACCGGTGACCGTGCGGGAAGCTGGTGGCCTCCTGATCGACGGAGATCGGCCCACCCCTGTCCGCACGCACCGGGAGGAACCGTGTCCTACCTGCTGCGCCTGGTCGTTCCCGACCGGCCCGGCACCCTGGGGGCCGTGGCCACCGCCCTGGGCGCCGCCGGCATCGACATCGTCTCCGTCGATGTCCTCGAACGCGGCCAGGGGGTGGCCGTCGACGATGTCGTCGTCGACCTGCCCCCCGACCGGCTGCCCGACAGCCTGATCACCGCGGCGCAGGCCGTCCCCGGGGTCCAGGTCGAGTCCCTGCGCCCGTTCGCCGGGGCGCTGGACACCCACCGCGAGCTCGAGCTCCTGGAAGCGCTGTCCCGTACCCCCGAGGGGACGGCGGTGAAGCTGCTGGCCGCGGAGCTGCCGAGGGTGTTCCACAGCGGGTGGGCGGCCGTGCTGGAGGCCCAGGACGACGGCGGAGCGGAGGTCCCCGCCGCCTCCGATGCCGCCCCGACATTCGAGGGGCTCCGCCTGCCGTGGCTGCCCCTCGAGGCGCCGCGACTGCTGCCCAGCGATGACGCGTGGCTGCCGGAGCGGTGGCGGGAGATGGCCATCGAGATGATGGCCGTGCCCTACGGCGGCCCGCGCACCGCCGTCGTCCTGGGCCGCTCGGGCGGCCCCGCCTTCCGCCGCTCGGAACTGCTGCGGCTGGTGCACCTCACCGGGATCGCGGCGACCGTCGCACACCTGCCTCCGGCCTGACCCGCCGGTCGTTCACCCCCCTCATCCTGCACGGAGGCCGCTGCACCTCCTACGCTTCCGCGACCGGATCGATCGCAGGACGGGGGTGCACGTGCGTGAGGTGGCGCTGGCCTGGGGTGCCGCCACGGACACCGGACAGCGGGCGGAGAACCAGGACAGCCTCCTGGCCCGGCCGCCCGTGTTCGCCGTGGCCGACGGTATGGGCGGCCACGCCGCGGGGCGGCAGGCCAGCGTGGTCGCCGTCGAGCGGCTGGCCCGGACCGTCGAGGAGGTCGGTGAGGACGCCGGCCCGGGGCAGGTGCTGACCGTCGACCTGCTGCGGACGGCGATCCAGCGGGCCGACGCCGACATCCGACGGGCCGCGACGTCCCTCGGCGACGCCCGTGGCATGGGCACGACCGTCGCCGGCATCGCGCTGGTGGTCGACGACGGACAGCCACGGTGGGCGGTGTTCCACATCGGCGACTCGCGGGTGTACCGGCTCGCCGGGAGCGGGCTGGCGCAGCTGTCCACCGACCACTCGGTGGTCCAGGAGCTGGTGGACGCGGGGATGATCACGACCGATGCGGCCGCGGTCCATCCGCAGCGCCATCTGGTGACCCGCGCGCTCGGCGTGGGAGCGCAGGCGCAGGCCGACATCGCGCTCCTGCCGGTCGAGCCGGCGCAGCGGTTCCTGATCTGCTCCGACGGCCTGACCGGCGAGCTGCGCGACGAGGAGATCGCGGACCTGCTCGCCCGCGCGCCCGACGCCGAGGCGGCGGCCGAGGAGCTGGTGCGGACGGCGGCCACCCGGGGGGCCAGCGACAACGTCACCGCCGTCGTCGTCGAGGTGCAGGCGGTACGGGAGCCGGCCCCGGAGGGCTGATCACCCGGCGCCTGGGCTCAGTCCTCCGTCGACCCGTCGCCCACGGTCGCGACCGCCCGGGCTGCCTCCGGCCCCTCCTCCAGCAGCACCCGGAAACCGTCGTCGTCGAGGATCGGCGCCTTCACCTGGACCGCCTTGTCGTACTTGCTGCCGGGATCGGCGCCGACGACGACGAAGCCGGTCTTCCTGCTCACCGACCCGGTCACCTTGCCACCGCGTTCCTGGATCGCGGCGACCGCCTCGTCGCGGCTGTAGTCGCGCAGCGAGCCGGTGACGACGACGGTGACGCCGGTGAGCGGGCCGGGGCCGGCGTCCTCCCCCTCGTCGGCCATCCGCACCCCGGCGGCCCGCCACTTGTCGACCACCTCGCGGTGCCAGTCGACGGCGAACCAGTCGCGCACCGAGGCGGCGATCGTGGGGCCGACGCCGTCGGCCGCGGCCAGCTCCTCCTCCGTGGCGTCGGCGATCCGGTCGAGCGAGCGGAAGTCGCGGGCCAGCGCCTGGGCCGCGGTCGGTCCCACGTGCCGGATGGAGAGGGCGACGAGCACCCGCCACAGCGGGACGTCCTTGCGGGTCCGCAGATTGGCGAGGAGCTTGTGCCCGTTGGCCGACAGCGTGCCGTCCTTCCTGGTGAAGAAGTCGGTCCGCCCCAGCTTCTCCGCGTCGAGGAAGAACAGGTCGCCCTCGTCCTGGAGGAGGTGGCTCTGCAGGAGAGCGACCGCCGCCTCGTAGCCCAGGTTCTCGATGTCGAAGGCACCGCGGCCGGCGACGTGGAAGACGCGTTCCCGGAGCTGCGCCGGGCAGGACCGGGCGTTGGGGCAGCGGATGTCGGCGTCGCCCTCCTTCTCCGGCCGCAGCTCGGTGCCGCACTCGGGGCAGTGCGCCGGCATGACGAACTCGCGCTCGTTCCCCGTTCGCGCCGCCACGACCGGTCCGAGCACCTCGGGGATGACGTCGCCGGCCTTGCGGATCACCACCGTGTCGCCGATCAGCACACCCTTGCGCCTGACCTCGCTCGCGTTGTGCAACGTGGCCAGCTGCACGGTGGAGCCGGCGACCTTGACCGGCTCCATGAAGGCGAACGGCGTGACCCGGCCGGTCCGCCCGACGCTGACCCGGATGTCGAGCAGCTTCGTCGTCGCCTCCTCGGGCGGGTACTTGAACGCGATCGCCCAGCGCGGCGCCCGCGAGGTGGAGCCAAGCCTGCGCTGCAGCGCGACCTGGTCGACCTTCACGACGACGCCGTCGATCTCGTGCTCGACCGAGTGCCGTTGCTCGCGGTAGCGCTCGATGTAGGCCCACACGCCCTCGAGGTCGTCGACCACCTCGTAGCGCGAGCTCACCGGCAGGCCGAGGTCGCGCAGCCGCCGGTAGGCCGCCGACTGGCGCTCGGGGTCCAGACCGCGGCGGGCCCCCAGCCCGTGCACCACGAGGCGCAGCGGGCGCGACGCGGTCACCGTGGGGTCCTTCTGCCGGAGCGAACCGGCGGCGGCGTTGCGCGGGTTGGCGAACGGCGCGCGGCCGCTCTCGACCAGGGCGGCGTTCAGCTCGGCGAAGGCCGCGACCGGGAAGTAGATCTCGCCCCGGACCTCGAGCAGCTCGGGGACGGCTCCGTCATCGGGGGGCCCGACCAGCTGCTGCGGTACGTCGGCCATGGTGCGGACGTTGGCGGTGACGTCCTCGCCCGTCGTCCCGTCGCCGCGGGTGGCCGCGCGGACCAGCCGGCCCTGCTCGTACACCAGGGCCACCGCGACGCCGTCGACCTTCAGTTCGCACAGGTACGCCGCCCCGGTGCCGACCTCGCGCTCGACGCGGGCGGCCCACGCGGACAGCTCGTCGCTGGAGAAGGCGTTGTCCAGGCTCTGCATCCGCTCCAGGTGCGCGACCGGGGCGAAGGTGGCGGTGAAGCCGCCGTTGACCTTCTGGCTCGGCGACTCCGGCGTGACGAGGGCGGGGTGGGCCGCCTCGAGCGCCTTGAGCTCGCCCATCAGCTCGTCGTACTGGCCGTCGCTGACCAGCGGCTGGTCGCGCACGTAGTAGGCGAATGCGTACCCGTCGAGCTCCTCGGACAGGTCGCGGTGCCGCGTCCGCGCGACGTCCGGGACCTGCGTCAGGTCCTCCCGGTCCGCCGGGCTCTCGACCTGCGGCGCTTGCACTTCGGCGTCCGTGCTCACGAGCGAACGGTAGCCGCCGGGTACGACGTCCGACCGGCATTCACCCGGGTGGGCGCACTCAGTCCGGCTGCACTCACTCCGGCTGCAGGTACCTGGCCGCCTCGCGCAGGTGCGCCATCGCCGCGCGCGCGTGACCGGGGCTCGCCCCGGCCAGGCCGCACGCGGGGGTCAGGGTCACCGCGTCGGCCAGCCGCTCCACCGGGAAGCCCAACTCGTTCCACGTGGCCCGCACGCGGGAGGCGGTGGCCCTGGGCGCTGGCAGCGGCGCGTCCGTGCCCGGCACGACCCCCAGCAGCAGGTGCGTGCCGGCCTCGACCGCGGTGCCCAGGGCGTCGAGGTCCTGGACGAGCGCGACGTCCAGCGAGACACCGGCCGCACCCGCGGCGCGGAACAGCTCGATCGGCGCGCGGGTCGCGCAGCAGTGCACGACCACCGGGTACGGCACCGCGCCGACGACGGCGGCCAGCTCCTGCTCGACCACCGAGGCCTCCACCGCCGGCAGCTTCCCGAACCCGCTCACCGTGGGCAGGGCGCCCTGCAGCACCGCGGGCAGGGAGGGCTCGTCGAGCTGCACGACGATCACGGCGCCGGGGACGCGTGCGGCGACCGCCGCCGCGTGCGCGGCGATCCCCTCGGCCAGCGACTGGCCGAGGTCGCGGCGTGCCCCGGGGTCGACGACGGCCCGGTCGCCCCGGGTCCGCTCGAGCGCGGCGGCCAGCGTCCACGGACCGGCTGCCTGGATCTTCA
>JAODNJ010000393.1 GCA_025465155.1 Frankiales bacterium | reverse complement strand
GGCTTGGCCAGGGCGGCCGCCGCCCGTGGGTCGCCGCTCTCGACAGCGACGACGTCCTCGTTCGCGAGCAGGTCCGACTGCAGCGCGACGTACAGGTCCCCCTGGTCGTCGGCGCACTCGACCTCGTACTCGATGGCCGCGATCGACCGCCGCACCAGCGACACCAGCCGGGTGCTGGTGACCCGCACCTGTCGGCCGCTCGGCGAACGCCACTCGGTGAACCGCCGCAGCACCCCGGCGCGCAGGTCCAGCGTCCGGCGGTGCTCCACGATCTCCCCGTAGTTGAGATCCAGTGGGGAGTCGCGCACCAGCAGCCGGATCAGCTTCCCGTCGGTCACGTTGACGACCGTCTGCCCCCGCTCGGGGAACCCGTAGCCGACCTCGGCGTAGGGCAGGGGCCGCTCCTCGAAGAAGCCGTTGAGATAGGTCCCGGGGACGACGACCGGCTCGCCCTCGTCGAACGAGCCACGCATCCCGATGTGCCCGTTGGCCAGGGCGAACACCGACTCGTGCACCGCCAGCGAGGCGGGGTCGAGGCCGACCTCGGTCAGCGACCACGGCTCGACCGGGAAACTGGCTCGCCCCTCCGTCACGACGACTCCTCGCCGGCCCTCGTCGCCATCGTGACCGACGGTGCCGTGTCCCTGGACGACCTCGCGAGCCCGGTCATCTCGACTCCTCCAGCAACTGCGCCAGGTCGGTGACGACGACGTCCGCGCCGTGCGCCAGCAGGTCCTCGGCGTGGCCCACCCGATCGACGCCCACGACGTGACCGAAGTGCCCGGCCCGGCCCGCCTCGACACCGGCGAGGGCGTCCTCGAACACCGCCGCCTGCGCGGGCTGTACGCCGAGCGCGCGGGCGCCGGCGAGGAACCCGTCCGGCGCCGGCTTCCCGCGCAGCCCTTCGCGGGCGGCGACGACCCCGTCGATGCGCACGTCGATGAGATGCCCGAATCCGCCGGCTTCCACCACCTGATGACCGTTCGCCGACGCGGTGACGACGGCGGTCGCCAGCCCGGCCCGCTTCACCGCCTCCAGGTACCGGATCGAGCCCGGGTAGACCTCGACGCCGTGCTCGGCCAGTTCGACGAGGACGAGCTGGTTCTTGCGGCTGCCCAGCCCCTGGACGGTCGCGGCGCTCGGCGGGTCCTCCGGTGAGCCCTCGGGGAGCGTGATACCGCGGCTGGCCAGGAAGTCGCGGACGCCGTCGGCGCGGGCCTTCCCGTCGACGTAGCGGTTGTAGTCGTCCTGGTCGAACTCCCGGTCCCCCGGGTGCGTGGTCCGCAGGAATTCGTCGAAGGTCCGCTTCCAGGCGGCCATGTGCACGGTCGCCGTCCTGGTCAGGACGCCGTCCATGTCGAACAGGCAGGCACGGATCGGGTCCGGCAGTCCGAGCACGGTGCGTGACGCTACCTGCGAAAGATCGCGAACGACCCGTCAGCACGCACGATCGTGACCTTCGCGGCGTCACGATCCGGCGGCCACCCGGGGGAACGCTGACCGCGGGCGCGCGGACCGCCGCGGCGGTGCCTAGGGTCGCGGTCGGGACGGCGGCGCGCCGCTCCCGACCGACCCGAGGAGAGGACTTCCATGGCCGACCGACCGCAGCCACCGAATCCGTACGACTTCCTGCCCCAGGTGCCGTCCTTCCCCGTGACCAGCACGGACCTCACCGACGGCGAGACGATGGGCAGACCACACGTCAGCGGCATGATGGGCGCCGGCGGTGAGGACCGCTCGCCGCAGCTCTCCTGGTCCGGCTTCCCCGAGGAGACCCGCGGGTTCGCGGTCACCGTCTTCGACCCCGACGCCCCGACGGCCAGCGGCTTCTGGCACTGGATCGTCACCCGCATCCCCGCCTCGGTGACCGAGTTGCCCAGCGGCGCCGGCAACCAGGACGGCACCGGCCTGCCCGAGGGCGCGCTGCAGCTGCGCAACGATGCCGGGTTCGCCGGGTACGTCGGGGCGGCGCCGCCGGCCGGCCACGGCCCGCACCGGTACTTCGTCGTCGTCCATGCGCTGGACACCGACGACATGGCGGTGCCGGCCGACGCGTCGCCCGCCTTCCACGGCTTCAACCTGTTCAGCCACACGCTGGCGCGCGGGACGCTGGTCGTGACCTACGAACAGTAGAAGGGACCTCTCCCCGGGCCCTTCGCACTCCCGGGGACGCCCGGAGGGGCCACCCGCCTCGCGGTGGCGGTGCCGTCGCGTCAGCGCCCGGGAGTGGGGCGGTCGGCGACGCCCGTCGTCGCGAGGCGGGCGAAGCCGACCCGCTCGTAGATGCGAGCGACGTCGTCGTCGCCGGCGGTGAGGAAGACGAGGTCCGCGGACTCTCCCGCGTGCGCGACCAGCGCGGAGGCGAGGGCCGCCCCGAGCCCACGGGCCCGCAGCCGCGGCAGGGTCGCCACACCGACGACCTCGCTCACCTCCCTGCCGTCGACGTCGACAGGCTGATGCGATCCGACCGCCACCGGCGCCCCGTCCTCGAGGGCCACCATCATCACGGTGCGTCCGGCCGCGATCCGCTCGTGCAGCGCCGCCACCCGGGCCGCAGACTCCGCCGGCTGGTCGACCGCGGGCTCCCCCACGTCCGCCGGCCCACCCGGGTGGGCGAAGGCGGTCTCGGCCACGCGTTGGTAGCGGGACAGCTCGGGGTCGTCGGCGCCCACCAGGAACAGGTGCACCTCGGCGGGCAACAGCAGCTCCACCGGGGTGTCCACGACGAGCAGTGGCAGCTCCTCGACGACGAGCCCCGCCGCCCGGGCTGCGGTCGCGGCGTGCGGGGAACGCTGGGTGATCCACTCGAGCGCGACCGGCAGGCCGGATGCCTCCTGCAGGGACGTCGCCGCCCGGACGTCACCGGCCGTGACCGGCGCTGCCCCGGGGCGGGGACGCGCGGGGTACGGCCAGGCCGGATCGCCGAGCGGGACGTCGAGCGGACCGACCGTCTCGATCCGCGCGTCCGGAAGCGGCGCGGCGGCGAAGTAACGCTCGATGCAGTCGAGCAGCCCCGGACGGGTCGGCACAGCGGAAACCCTAGACGGCCCGGTGGGCCCGGGACCGCCGTCCGGCCCGAACGGGGGCCCTGCCACCCACCCGGGGGACGCCGGGACCCCGGCGGGCACGATGGGGAACGTGACGGCAGGGACGCGTACCCAGATCTCGCCCTATGCGGTATTCGACCGCGCGTCGTGGCGGGCGCTGGCCGCGGGCTCGGAGCTCCCCCTGGACGAGGCCACGCTCACGTCGCTGACCACACTGGGTGACCGCATCGACCTCCGCGAGGTGGCAACGGTGTACCTGCCGCTGGCCAACCTGCTCGCCATGCACGTGGCGGCCAGCCGGCGGTTGTGGGCCGCGCAGAGCGAGTTCCTCGGCGACACCACCGCCAAGGTGCCGTTCGTCATCGCCGTCGCCGGCAGCGTCGCCGTCGGGAAGAGCACCACCGCCCGGCTGCTGCGAACCCTGCTCGCCGCCGGCCCCGGCGCCCCCCGGGTCGATCTGGTCACCACGGACGGCTTCCTCTACACCAATGCCGTGCTGGAGAGCCGCGGGATCCTGAGCCGCAAGGGCTTCCCGGAGAGCTACGACCGCAGGGCCCTGGCCCGCTTCCTCGCGGCCGTCAAGTCGGGGCGGGCCCAGGTCGACGCACCGGTGTACTCGCACCTGTCGTACGACATCGTCCCGGCTGCCCACCAGGTCGTGGACCGCCCCGACATCCTCGTGCTGGAGGGCCTCAACGTGCTGCAGCCCGGCGTCCGGGCCGACGGCACGGTCCCGGAGGTGTTCCTCTCGGACTTCTTCGACTTCTCCGTGTATGTCGATGCCGCGGAGGCCGACATCCAGCAGTGGTACGTCGACCGTTTCCTGGCCCTCCGGCGCACCGCGTTCCAGGACAGCGGCGCCTACTTCCACCGGTTCGCCCGGCTCAGCGACGAGCAGGCTCGAGAGACGGCGCAGGCGATCTGGTCCGAGGTCAACGGGCCCAACCTGCGCGACAACATCGCGCCGACCCGCTCGCGGGCACGGCTGGTGCTCCAGAAGGCCGCCGACCACACCGTCCGGCGGGTCCTCCTGCGCAAGCTCTGACTTCCCGGACGCGGCATGGTCCGCCCCGCCGTCGGCCATGCGCCATGGCGATACCTGACCACCCGCCGGGGTGAGCTCGTGAATTACGTCACCTGACAACCGGCCCGGCGTGGTGAAGACTCCAGTTGTCCAGTAATCGGACGTTTACAACCAGTAACCCCCGGCCTCCCCGCCGGCTGATCGGGAGTGATCCCTGATGTGCGTACACAACAACCTCTGCCCCGAAGCCACCAGTGAGGTGCGCGACCTCGCGGCAGTCGTCAGCAGCCACCCGGAGCAGGGCTGGCGACTGCTGTGCAACGGCGTCGTCCTCTTCGACGACGACGGCGAGCTGCTCCCCGACGGCCAGGCCGTGGTCGACCACCACACCTGGCTGACCCCGGAGCTCGCCGGGCTCTGACCGCACCGCCCCGGCAACACTCGCTGCGCCCGTCGTCAGCGAGACCGGGCGCTGTGGCCTTGCTCAGGCCTGGCCGCTGACCGCCGGCCGGCCGTCGAGCACGTCCACCGTGGTCCCCAGATCGTCCGGCGCTCCTTCGGCGCGGCCCGGTATCGAGGCGATCGGCCGGTGCGACGGCTCGATCTCCTCGAATGCCTCCGGTGGGGGGCACGAGCAGACCAGGTTGCGGTCGCCGTAGGCCTGGTCGATGCGCCGGACCGGGCTCAGGTAGCCCCGGCCGGCCAGCGCGGGCACCGGGTACACCGCGGTCGACCGCGGATACGGCCGGCCCCACTCCCCCGCGACCATGGCCAGCGTGTGCGGCGCGTTGCGCAGCGGGTTGTCCGTACGGTCGTACTCGCCGGTGCCGACCTTCTCGATCTCGGCGCGGATGGCCACCATCGCATCGACGAACCGGTCGAGCTCGGCCTTGTCCTCGCTCTCCGTCGGCTCGACCATCAGCGTCCCGGCGACGGGGAAGCTCATCGTCGGTGCGTGGAACCCGTAGTCGATCAACCGCTTGGCGATGTCGTCGTTGGTCACGCCGGTCGCCTTGGTCAGCGGCCGGATGTCGAGGATGCACTCGTGCGCGACCAGTCCGTCGGCGCCGGTGTACAGGACCGGGTAGTGCTCACGCAGCCGTGCGGCCAGGTAGTTCGCGGCGAGGATGGCGTGCTCGGTCGCCGAGGTCAGCCCGTCGGGCCCCATCAGCCGCAGGTAGGCCCACGAGATCGGGAGGATTCCGGCCGAACCCCACGGTGCGCCGGAGACGGTGGGGCCGTCGCTCCCGGTGTCGGCCAGCGGATGACCCGGCAGGAACGCGACGAGGTGCTCACGCACGCCGACCGGCCCGACGCCCGGGCCGCCGCCGCCGTGCGGGATGCAGAACGTCTTGTGCAGGTTGAGGTGGCTGACGTCGGAGCCGAAGCGCCCGGGCCGGGCCAGCCCCACCATCGCGTTGAGGTTGGCGCCGTCGACGTAGACCTGGCCACCGGCGTCGTGGACGGCGGCGCAGATCTCCTGCACCTCGGTCTCGAACACGCCGTGTGTCGACGGATAGGTGATCATGATCGCGGCGAGCCGCTCGGCGTGCTGCTGGACCTTGCCGCGCAGGTCGGCGAGGTCGACGTTGCCGGCCTCGTCGCAGGCCACCACGACCACCCGCATCCCTGCCATCACCGCGCTGGCGGCGTTCGTGCCGTGCGCCGAGCTCGGGATCAGGCAGACGTCGCGCCCGGTCTCGCCCCGCGAGCGGTGGTAGCCGCGGATGGCGAGCAACCCGGTGAACTCCCCTTGCGAGCCCGCGTTGGGCTGGACACTGACGGCGGCGTAGCCGGTGATCTCGGCGAGATCGGCGCAGAGCTCGTCGATGAGCCTGCGGTAGCCGCGCACCTGCTCGGCCGGCGCGAACGGATGGACGTCGGAGAACTCGGGCCAGGTGATCGCGGCCATCTCGACCGCGGAGTTGAGCTTCATGGTGCAGGAGCCCAGCGGGATCATCGTGCGATCGAGCGCGAGATCCTTGTCGGACAGCGCCCGCAGGTAGCGCATGAGCGCGGTCTCGGAGCGGTGTGCGGAGAAGACGGGGTGGGTCAGGTAGGGCGTGCGCCGGCGCAGACCTTCGGGGAGCGCGGCAGCGCCGTCGTCGTCCAGGGTGGTGAGGTCTGCCTCGACGCCGAAGGACTCGGCGACCGCGCGCAGGATGTCGGGGGTCGTCCGCTCGTCGCACGCGACCGCCACGGTGTCGGGGTCGACCGCCCGCAGGTTGATCCGCCGCTGCGCGGCCGCGGCGACGACGTCGGCCGCCCGCCCGGGCACCGAGACGGTGACCGTGTCGAAGAAGGCCTCGGTGGCCGGAGACAGCCCGCCGGCCCGCAGCCAGCCGGCCAGCGCCAGCGCGCTGCGGTGCACGCGGGCCGCGATCGCGGCCAGACCCTCGGGCCCGTGGTAGACGGCGTAGGCGCCGGCCATGACCGCGAGCAGGACCTGCGCGGTGCAGATGTTGCTGGTGGCCTTCTCCCGGCGGATGTGCTGCTCACGGGTCTGCAGCGCGAGCCGGTAGGCGTGGTGCCCGTCGGCGTCCACAGAGACACCGACGAGGCGGCCGGGCAACTGGCGTGCCAGGCCCTCACGGACGGACAGGTACCCGGCGTGCGGGCCGCCGAAGCCGAGAGGGACGCCGAACCGCTGGGTGCTGCCACACGCGACGTCGGCGCCCCACTCCCCTGGCGCCTCGAGCAGCGTGAGCGCGAGCAGGTCCGCGGCGACGACCACCGACGCCCCGGCCTCGTGCGCGGCCGTGACGAGCCCGCGGTGATCGCGCACCGCTCCGCTGGCGCCCGGGAAGGACACCAGCACGCCGAACGCACCGGCATCGGGCAGGTCGGTGGGCCACCCGGCGGACAGGTCGGTGACGTGCAGCGGGATGCCCAGCGGCTCGGCGCGGGTCTGCAGGACGGCCAGCGTCTGCGGCAGGGTGTCGGCGTCGACCACGAAGACCGCATCGGCCGCGGCCCGGCCCGCCCGGCGCACCAGCGTCATCGCCTCGGCCGCCGCCGTGGCCTCGTCGAGCATGGAGGCGCCGGCGATCGGCAGGCCGGTCAGGTCGGCCACCATCGTCTGGAAGTTCAGCAGCGCTTCGAGCCGCCCCTGGCTGATCTCGGGCTGGTAGGGCGTATACGCCGTGTACCAGGCGGGGTTCTCCAGGATGTTCCGCTGGATGACGGCCGGGGTGACGGTTCCGTAATACCCCAACCCGATCATCGAGGTGTAGACGTCGTTGGCCTCCGCGCGTTCACGCAGCTGTGCCAGGACGGCGGACTCGTCGGCGGCCGGGGCGACGTTCAGCGCCCCGCGGTCACGCACCCCCTCGGGGACGCACGCGTCGACCAGCGACTGCAAGCTCGGGTGCCCGACCGCGGCGAGCATCGCCGCGGTCTCGGCGGCGCGCGGGCCGATGTGCCGGGCGGCGAACGAACCGGCTGGGTCGAGGGCGGAGAGGGCGGGTAACGCCCCGGTCAGCGGCGGGAGTGAGCTCTCCCCGGAGACCTCGGAAGCACGGTCGGCCATTACCGGCACGCTACCAGCGCGCGGGGCGGCAGCCTCGGCGGACGGGACGTCCGCGACGTGCGAGACGGGTCCAGACGGGTAAGGGCCCGGAGGGCTCCCCGAGGAGGAACGGTCGGCTCGGCTCAATCGGCCGATGGCACGTGGCCGCGGTCTCGTCCGCCAGGACGACGAGGAGTGACTACGACCGAGGAGTGACTACGGCCAGTGATGGCGACGAGTTACACGGCGGCGCGGCGGCGGCGCCGCATCGACAGCTCGTCGTCCGACGGCGTGATCGTGGTGCCGTCGATCCGCTCCGCGGGCAGTTCGGCGAGCTCACCGGAGAGCTCCCTCAGCGCGCCGGAGACTGCGATGCCGAAGACGCCCTGGCCGCCGGCGAGCAGGTCGACGACCTCTTCGGCCGACGTGCACTCGTAGACCGTGGCGCCGTCGGAGAGCAGCGTGACGTTGGCGAGGTCCTTCACGCCGCGGTTGCGCAGGTGGTCGACCGCCTTGCGGATGTTCTGCAGCGAGACCCCGGTGTCGAGCAGCCGCTTGACCACCTTCAGCACGAGGATGTCGCGGAAGGAGTACAGCCGCTGAGTTCCCGAACCCGTGGCGGTCCGCACGGAGGGGGCCACCAGACCGGTACGGGCCCAGTAGTCCAGCTGGCGGTAGGTGATCCCTGCGGCGGCGCAGGCGGTCGGGCCGCGATATCCCACGAGGTCGGTGTCGACGTCCTCGTAGGACGGGGCGCCGACGGCGGCGTCGCTGAAGAGCTGACCCTGGGAGCCATCGCTCTGGTCGCTCACGTCCAGCGTCCTCCTCTGTGTCCCGTCCGCGGTCACGGCGGTCCTTCCGGCACGACGGCCTGCGGGCGGTGCACCCACTGGCCTCACATGTCACACCGTTGTTGTTCGCCGACCGTAAGCCGGGCCCTGGAGTGGGTCAACTGAGGTGGGCGGCGTGTCGGCTCATCAGTTCGAGTGAAGCTTCAGGGTCAGCCTGCCGATAACCGTCCGATGGCCTCCGGTGAGCCCCGCCGGTGGTCGGGCTATTTCAGGGGGCGCCGCCGGAGCCGGAGCCGGCCCCGAAGTCCTCCGGCGAGATCTGGTCGAGGAACTCGCGGAACTTCTCCACCTCGTCCTCCTGCTCGTCGGGGATCTCGATACCGACTTCGTCGAGCAGTTCCTCCGCGCCGTAGATCGGCGCCCCGGTGCGCACGGCCAGCGCCACGGCGTCGGAGGGGCGGGCACTCACGGTCCGTTCGTCGCCGAAGACGAGCTCGGCGATGTAGATGCCGTCGCGCATCTCGGTGATGTTCACGGCCTCCAGGGTGGCGCCCAGCGCCCGGACGACCTCGCGGAGCAGGTCGTGGGTCATCGGCCGCGCCGGCCGCACACCCTGCTGCTCGAACGCGATGGCGGCGGCCTCGACGGCGCCGATCCAGATGGGCAGGTACCGCTCCCCCTGCGCCTCTTTCAGCAGCAGGATCGGCTGGTTGCCGGGCAGTTCGACACGGACGCCGACGACTCGAAGCTCCTGCACGGTACGGCTCCCTCACTGCGGCCCGGGAAGGGCGGGGCGATCTTGTCCGGGCTGCCGGTGAACGCCGTCGGGCGGCTCCGGGTCTCGGGCCCGACGGCATTCACGTTACGCCGCAGTCATGGGCCCAGCAGGTCCCGGAGTCGCGACTGGAGGAGGGCGTTGTGCAGCTGCGCGGACAGCGCCGCGAGCTCGTGCAGCTTCTCGGTGGCGCGTGCCCGGGCCTCCTCCGAGCGGGCGCGGAGCACCGGGGCCACGAGCTGCTCGACCAGCCCCGCCTCCCGCTCGACGCCCGTGCGGTACACCCGCAGGTGCCGGGGCTCGATGCCGTGCCGGGCCAGCCCGGCGGCGGCTCGGGCCACCGGCAGGTCGGCCGCGGGGTAGCGGCCGTCGGTGTCGGTCGCGAGCAGCCCGAACTGCACGCAGTCGGCCAGTTGCTCGGGCTCGAGCCCGGCAGCCCGCGCGAACTGCTCCGCGGTCAGCGGCCGGCCGCCGTCGTCGTCGGGGGCGTCGCCCGCGGGCGTGCCCACCGGGGGCGGCACCGCCGCGGGGGCCGGTGCCGCCGCGGGGAGCGGCTCACCGCGGTCGAGGGCCTCGAGCTGGTCCTTGATCACCTTCAGCGGCAGGTAGTGGTCGCGTTGGGCGGTGAGCACGTAGCGCAGCCGGCTGACGTCGGCGGTCGAGAACTTGCGGTAGCCCGACGGCGTGCGCTGCGGGTGGACCAGGTCCTCGGACTCGAGGTAGCGGATCTTGCTGATCGTCACGTCGGGGAAGTCGTCGCGGAGAACAGCCAGCACCTCGCCGATCGTGAGCCGGGGCGTGTGCTGTGCGGCGGCGCCCCCGAGCGCGCTCTCGCGCGGCTCGGGCACGGCCGTCAACGCGTTGCCGGCTCGCCCGTCCGCGGACCGGTCAGGTAGACCAGCCGGAACTTGCCGATCTGGACCTCGTCGCCGCCCGCCAGCGGGGCGACGTCGACCGGCTCCCGGTTGACGTACGTACCGTTCAGGCTGCCGACGTCGTGCACCGAGAAGCCGCCGCCTTCGCGGTGGAACTCGACGTGCCGGCGGCTGACCGTGACGTCGTCGAGGAAGATGTCGCTGTCCGGGTGGCGGCCGGCGGTGGTCACGTCCTGGTCGAGGAGGAAACGGCTGCCCGCGTTGGGCCCGCGCTTGACCACCAGCAGCGCGGACCCGGCCGGCAGGGACTCCACCGCGCCGGCGTGCGCGTCGGTAGCCGTGTCGACGACCTCGGGCTGGTCGCCGGAGTCCTCGCCCCCGACCTTCGGGATGACGCTGGTCGCCTCGCCGACCCGTTCCGGGGAGAGGGCGGCGCCGCACTGCGCGCAGAAGCGACTGCCCTCGGGGTTCTGGTGGCCACAGCGAGTGCAGTGCACGTTGCGTCTCCTCCGATGCAGACGACACCGCCGCGGGCCACAGGGGTGGCCGCGGACGGCCGGCGGACGACGAGCCGGGAGGCCCGTCGGGGGTCGGCTGCCCAGCGTACGGCGGGCCGTGGGACATGGAACCAGCCGGTCGGCCCGAGGGTCAACCGCACAGACAGGGTGAGGTGGACACCCGCCCGGCGGGCACCGGGACCGGGTCCGAGCGGAAGCATAGTGAGCGGTGGGCCGGGACGGGGGGAGCCGCCACGGGAACAGCACGGCTCAGGAGGCGTCGACGATCGCCTGGTAGGCCGCCGCGTCCAGCAGCTGCGCCGTCGGGTCCCCGGCCGTGCCGCTCACGGTGATGTCGACCAGCCAGCCCGCTCCGTAGGGGTCGGCGTTGATCGTCTCGGGCGCGTCGGTGAGCGCCTCGTTCACGGCGGCGACGACCCCGGCCACAGGCGCGTAGACGTCCGAGACGGACTTGGTGGACTCCACCTCGCCGATCGGCGTCCCGGGGCCCACCTCGTCTCCCACGGCCGGCAGCTGGACGAAGACGATGTCGCCGAGCGCGTCCTGCGCGTGGTCGGTGATCCCGACCCGGACGACGGAGCCGGCCGCGTCGGTGCCCTGCACCAGCGCCCACTCGTGCTGGTCGGTGTAGCGGCGGTCGTCGGGTGTGGCCATGCGGCGTCGTCTCCAGGTCCGTGGGAAAGGGCGAAAGCCGGCGACCGTCAGCCGCCGCTCTTGGGCGAAGCGTATTGAGGCTGGTCGAGGGGCCGCAACGCGTCCACGACGACCTGCTGCTCCTGGGTGATGTCCACCGAGCCCCCGCGGCCGGTGACCCGCTGGACCACCCCGCCAGGGATGTTCATCGCGGTCTGCAGATCCTGCGGCGAGCCGATGACCAGCACCTCGTACGGCGCGGTGATCGGCCTGCCGTCGAGGGACAGGCTTCCGGGATCACCGGTGACGGCGGTGCTGACCCCGACGCGGACGCCGTCGATCTGCATGGTCTCCGCCCCGGCGCCGCGCAGCTCCTCGATGGCGTCGAGGAGGTCCGCCACCCGGACGGCGCCACCGGGATCGCGGATCTGCATGCGCAGGCCCGGCCCCTGGGCGGCGACGGTGCCGTTGAGGATCCCGATGGCCTGCGCCCGCTGCCGGGCCTCCTGCAGCGCCGTGGCCGAGCGGCTGTCGGAGCTGCCCAGCTGATCGAGCGCGGTGCGCTGCTCGGCGATCTGCTGCCGCAGCCGCTCCTCGCGGGCGTTGAGATCGTCGAGGATGCGGACCAGGTCCTCCTCGCGGGCCCCGGCGAGCTGCTGACCGGTGTCGGTGCTGCGGACCTGGACGGCGAAGGCGAAGCCCAGGAGCAGGCACAGGACGCCGATGACCGCGGCGGCGATGCGGTTCCGCCGACGGCGCCGGGTCGAGGGTGTGGGGTCGCCGTCCCCTCCGACCGGCCCACCGCCGTCGCCGGTGTCGGCGGCGTCGCTCGCCTCCCCGGCTGCGCGCTCCGGCGCGCTCGGGTCGCCTTCCCCCGGGCTCGCGTCGCCCTCCTCGGCGGCCCGAGCCTCGTCCGCGGGAGCCTCCTCTCCCGGAGCCTCCTCCCCCGGACCCTCCTCCCCCGGAACCTCGGCCGCCGAGGTCGCCTCACGCGGGCGGGGCGCGGGCCCCGGCGTGCCGATGCCGGGCCCGCGGTCATCCGCGGGTCCCTCGGCGACGGTCCGGCCCGGCCGGTCGTGCTCGTTCATGCCCGGAACAGATGCCTTCTGATGGCCGCGGCGTTGCCGAAGATGCGGATGCCGAGGACGACGACGACGGCGGTGGACAGCTGTGCGCCGACCCCGAGCTGATCACCGAGGAAGACGATCAGCGCGGCCACCACGACGTTGGAGACGAAGGAGATGACGAACACCTTCGCGTCGAAGAGCCGGTCCAGGCGCGCCCGGGCTCCGCCGAAGACGGCGTCGAGGGCGGCGACGACGGCGATCGGCAGGTACGGCTGCAATACCAGCGGAACGGTCGGGTGGAAGACCAGGCCCAGGATGACGCCGGCGGCCAGGCCCAGGATCGGGATCACGGTCAGCCTCCCGGCGTGGGGCCGGCGGCGGGGCTGCTGGTCACGGGCACCGGCTGGGCGAAGTGAAGCTCGGACGGGGTCGATGCGGGCAGGGACAGGTGGTCCTCCTTGGCGAACACGAAGCGCAGCCCGTAGGACTGGGAGACGAGCGCGAGGGTTTCCACCTCGCGATCGGCGAGGAACTTCTTCGAGAGTGCGTCCTTGTCGCCGACGGCGCTGACGAGGTAAGGGCTGCTCACCGGCTTCAGGTCCACGAGGATGGCCTGACCGGCCGTGCGGATCGTGCTGGTCGGCCCGAGCCGCTGCCCGTCGATGCTGATCGCCTCGGCACCGGCCGCCCACAGGGCGTTCACCACGAGTTGCACGTCGCTGTCCCGAACGGTACCGGCCGCGTTGGTCGTGCCGCGGCCGCCCACCGGGTCGCCGTCGGCGTTCGGTTTGGCATCAGCCAGGGTCACCGCGAGCCCCGGGCCGGTGACCGCGACGGCGGCCCCGGCCTGTTCCGCCGTCGCGAGCTGGCTGAGCGCCACCTGGCCGACCGTGGTGGCCCGGAGCGCGGAGTCGCGGGTGCGGTCCACCCGGGTACGCAGCTGATCCAGCTGCCGGGTCAGGGTGTCGGTGTTCGTGGATTCCCGGTCGATGTCGTTGAGCAGCGCCTCGCGGACCTGGCTGCGCCCCTTGGCCCCGGCCGACGCCTGGTCGTAGGTGATTGCCGCCAGGAGGCCGGCCACGGCGAGGACCAGCGCCACGAGGAGGTGCGCCACCCGCCGTCCCCGGGACCCCGACGGCAGCTCCGTCCCCGCTTCGGCAGCCGCACGGACCCGGGCCGCCCGCGCGTCGGCGGCCTGCTGGTACGCCGGGTCCAGGGTCTCGGCCAGCACCTGGTCGAGCAGCGACGCACCCATGGAGCGCGGCCCGCCGCCCCGCGGCGGGCTGGTGGTGTTCACGGGGCGCCGCCGGTCGCGCCGGCGTCCGCGGGCGGCCCCGTCCGTTGCGCTCGGATCAGGCCTGCGACCTGGACCAGGTAGAGCAATCCGGCCAGCAGGTAGAGGGCGGTGCCCCAGATGGTCAGCGCCCAGGCGATCGGACGGGCCACGCCGGCCACCGCACTGCTCGTGTCGGCCAGCAGCAGGCAGGGGAACGCATAGAGCAGCAGGAACGTCGCGGCCTTGCCGAGGTAGTGCACCTGCAGCGGCGGATAGCCGTAGCGCCGGAGGACCAGCAACGCCACGCCCAGCACGAGCTCACGCCCGACCAGCACCAGGACGAGCCACAGCGGGACGACGTCGCGCAGGGCGAGCGCGATCAGGGTGGCGACGATGTACAGCCGGTCCGCGGCCGGGTCGAGCAGGGCGCCCAGACGGCTGGACTGGTCCAGCAGGCGGGCGAGCTTGCCGTCGGCCCAGTCGGTGACCCCGGACACGGCCAGGACCACGATCGCCCACGCATCGGCGTGCGGGCCCAGGAGCAGCCAGAGAAAGAGCGGCACGCCGAGCAGGCGGAGGACGGACAGGGCGTTGGGCACTGTCCACACGCGGTCGCCGAGGTCGTCGCGGTCCACGGGGACGGCCGGACCACCGGTGGCGACGCCCGGGCCGGGGGCCGGGACGGCCGCCGACGACCCGTTCGACGACGTCACCGTTCCTCCGCTCCGCCTCACCGCTCGCTGCACACCGTGCCCGAGGCTAGTGTCTCCCGCCGGCGCTCCGGTGCCGACACAGCCGGGAGACCCGGGACGGCCCGCTCCTGGGCGTCCGCCGGCCCGCGAGGGGATGCGGGAGGGTTCCCTTCTCAGGCCGGAACGGCGGCCACCGACGGGGGTGCGGGCTCGTAGCCCATGGGCCGTCGCTGGAAGCTGCCGGTGCCATGGCTCACCGAGCGCAGTGAACCGGCGTAGCTGAGCAACTCCACCTCGGGGACCTCGGCGCGCACCGTCGTCCGGTCCCGGCCGGGGTCTGCCTCGCTCCCGGTGACCCGCGCCCGCCGGGCGGAGAGGTCGCTCATCACCGCACCGACGTACTCGCCGGGCACGACGACCTCGACCTCGCACCATGGCTCGAGGACCTTGGTGCCACCTGCGGCCGCGATCTCGCGCAGCGCGAGGGCGCCGGCGGCCTGGAAGGCGGCGTCGGAGGAGTCGACCGAGTGCGCCTTGCCGTCGACCAGCGTGACGTGGACGTCGACCAGCGGCCGGTCGCCCCCGATGCCCCGTTCGGCCTGCGCGCGGACGCCCTTCTCCACGCTGCTGTGGAACTGGCTGGGCACCGTGCCGCCGACGATGTGCTGCTCGAAGACGATCCCCGATCCCGGTGCCCCGGGTTCGGCCTGCAGGACGACGACGGCGTACTGCCCGTGCCCGCCGGACTGCTTGACGTGCCGCCCGGTGGCGGTGACCGGCCGCGCCAGGGTCTCGACCATGGGCACGCGGACCGGAGCCGTGGTGACGGCGACCCCGTGCCGGGAGCGCAGCCGCTCGAGGAGCACCTCGGCGTGCGCCTCCCCCACGCACCAGAGCAGCAGCTGGCCGGTGTCCGGACGGCGCTCCAGCCGGACGGTCGGGTCCTCTGCGACCAGCCGGGCCAGCGCGGCGGCCAGTCGGTCCTCGTCGGCCCGGGACGCTGCCTCGATGGCCACCGGCAGCTGCGGGGTGGGCAGGTCCCACGGTGGGACGAGCCGCGGATCCTCCGGCGTGCTCAGGGTGTCGCCGGTCTCGGCCGACGTCAGCCGGGCCACGGCGCAGATGTCACCGGCCGGGGACGACGCCACCGGTCGCAGCGTTGCGCCGAGCGGGCAGGACAGGCCGCCGATCCGCTCGTCGGCGTCGTGGTCGGGATGCCCGCGCTCGGCCATCCCGTGGCCGGACACGTGGATCGGGATGTCCGGGCGCAGCGTGCCCGAGAAGACCCGGACCAGCGACACCCGGCCGAGGTACGGATCGCTCGTCGTCTTCACCACCTCGGCGACCAGTGGGGCGTCGGGGTCGCATTCCGGCGAGGGGGCGGCCGTGCCGTCGGGGCGGGTGGCGCGGGGGCAGCCGTGTTCGAGGGGCGACGGGAAGGCGAAGACGAGCAGGTCGAGCAGCTCCGGGACGCCGGCGCCGGAGAGCGGGGCGACGACGAGGACCGGATGGAAGTGCCCGCGGGCGACGGCGGTCTCGAGGTCGGAGACGAGGTCGGCGACCGACAGCTCCTCGCCGGCCAGGTAGCGCTCCATGAGGGTCTCGTCCTCGCTCTCGCCGATGATCCCCTCGATGAGCTCGCCCCGGAGCCGGTCGGCCTCCGCCAGCTCGACGTGCGGCTCGAGCAGCGAGACCAGGCCGCGCACCGCGCCGTCGGGGCCGCGGTCGACCAGGTGCAGGGGGTAGACCCCGTCCCCCAGCATCAGCTGGCACATGCGGACGGCGTCGTCGACGTCCGCGCGGGCCCGGTCGACCTGGGTGACGACGACGGCCCGGGGCATCCCGACCGCCGCGCACTCCTCCCACAGCTGGACGGTGCCGGCGTCGACGCCGTTGACGGCGGAGACGACGAAGAGCGCGGCGTCGGCGGCCCGCAGGCCGGCACGCAGCTCCCCGACGAAGTCCGGGGAGCCGGGGGTGTCGAGCAGGGTGAGGCGGTGACCGGCGTGCTCGACGGTGGCCACGCCCAGGGAGACCGACCGCTGCTGGCGGACCTCCACCTCCTCGGTGTCGAGGCAGGTCGTGCCGTCCTCGACCCGGCCTGCGCGGGGAACGGCGCCGGTCGCCGCGAGCAGCGCCTCGGCCAGCGTGGTCTTGCCTGCCCCGGCGTGGCCCACCAGAGCGACGTTGCGAACCTTCTCGGCGGACCGGGGCTCCGGCGCCGTCACGGTGTCCTTCGCCATGGCCCCGGCCGCTCAGCCGTGAACCGCGTCGTGGACCACCGCGCAGGTCCCGCCCGGGAAGAACAGCCCCTCGTGCCCGTCAGGCGCCCAGCGCACCAGGTACGGGGGGCCGCCCGCCGTCCCCCGCACCTCGAGGACCTCTCCGGTGCGTTCCGGTTCTCCTTGGTGGGTGGAGCGGACGACGATCCGGTCTCCGACTGTGGCTTCCACGGCGGCCTCCTGGGCGCTGGCGCGGGCTGTGATACCAGTCACAGCCTGCCCGCGGCCGGGGGCCGGATCAACCCCCGGCGCCTCCGTGGACGGGAGGAACCCCGTCCGATCCTCCAGCCGCGCTCAGACCTCGTCCAGCGCGACGTCCGCGACCGCCTCCCGCATGCCGAGGACGGCCAGCCAGGGCCCGACGAGCTCGGGGAGATCGCGGTCGGTCACCTCGAGCAGGTCGTCGAGCAGCGCACCCACCAGTCCGCGCGCGGCCTGGTAGACGGTGGCCGCGTCGACGACGTCGGCATGGCC
>JAODNJ010000388.1 GCA_025465155.1 Frankiales bacterium | reverse complement strand
CGCCCCGGTAGGGGGAGCGGTTGACGTGCACGTCCACGACCGACAGGAACACGCTGACCTGCCGCCACTCGCCCTCCGGCGGCACACCGGGCTGTGGCTCACCAGCGACCATCACGACCCCGTCGGCAGGGGAGAGGATCGTGTCGGGGTCCGGCGTCTCGACGTCGCAGCGCCGCCGCGGGTCACGGAAGAAGACGGCCATGTAGGCCGACAGGGCGAGGAAGGGCCACGCCACGCGCACCGGCCACCGCCGGCCCAGGACCCGGCCGGCGGCGGTGAGCACGGCCGCCGGGGCCAGGGGCACGGTGATGAAGGGCCACCCGGCCCGGTCGATGCGCATCGGCCAGAACGGTACCGGGAGGTTCGCGCGTCGGGCGTCGCGTCGGGGGCTGGAACGACCCTGCCGGGCCTCCGCGGCGTGCGGGGGCCCGGCAGGGTCGGGAGTGGGCTGCGGTCAGGCCGCGGCCTTGGTCTCCCAGAAGATCTTGTCGATCTCGGCGATGTAGTCGAGCAGCTTCTGACCCTCGGCCGGGTCCATGCTGCCCTTGCCGCCGGCCGCACCTGCCTGCTTCGTGGCCTTGTTGAACAGCTCGTTCAGCTGCGGGTACTTCTCGAAGTGTGGCGGCTTGAAGTAGTCGGTCCACAGCACCCACAAGTGGTGCTTCACCAGGTCGGCGCGCTGCTCCTTGATCAGGATGGCGCGGGTTCGGAAGACCGGGTCCTCGTTCCCCTGGTACTTCTCCTGGATGGCCTTGACCGACTCCGCCTCGATGCGGGCCTGGGCCGGGTCGTAGACGCCGCACGGGAGGTCGCAGTGCGCGGTGGCCTCGACGGCGGAGAACATGCGGAACCGCATGGATGTGCCTCCGGATGTCGCGTTTCTCGGGTCGTCTGCGACCCTACTCGCGGTGATCGCCGGGGACATGTCCGAGGACCGGGCCGCTGCGTCGGTCCCGCCGCTCGTCACGCGGTGGGTGCTGGCGCGGGTCACCGGGCCCTCGATGTCCCCGACGGTCCGGCACGGTGACCGGCTGCTGGTGCGGCGGCTCGGCCACGCGGAGCAGCCGCCCCCGGGCTCCGTCGTCCTCGCCCGCTTCCCGGCCCGCCCGGAGCTGCTGGTCGTCAAGCGGGTCCGGCGCCCGGCTCCCGGCGGGTCCTGGGTCGAGGGGGACAACCCGCTGGTGACCGACGACTCCCGGGCGTTCGGCACCGCGGTCGCGGTCGGTCGGGTTCTGCTGCGGCTGTGGCCGCGTCCCGGCCGGCTCCCCCCGCCCCCCGACCAGGGAAGTTGAGCAGGTGGCGGGGCAGTGGTCCTCGTCCCACCTGCCTTCTCGCGGTGCGACGGCGGTACGTCGGTGCCGTTACGCTCCGGTGTCCATGAGCGGTGATCAGGAGGGTAACCAGCAGCGCGGTGACCAGCGGATGAGCGGCCAGGGAGAGGCTGCCGACAGATTCGCCGACGACCCCGCCTTCGCCGTCCACGAGGGCGGCAAGCTCGAGGTCCGGCCCACCCGCCGCATCACCTCGATCGCCGACCTGGCGCTGACGTACACGCCGGGTGTCGCCCGGGTGTCCAGCGCGATCGCCGCCGAGCCCGAGCTGGCCCGCCGGTTCACGTGGGCGCCGCGGGTGGTGGCTGTGGTCTCCGACGGCACGGCCGTCCTCGGCCTCGGTGACATCGGCCCGGCCGCTGCGCTCCCGGTCATGGAGGGCAAGGCCTGCCTGTTCAGCGAGTTCGCCGGCCTCTCCGCCGTGCCCATCGTGCTGGCCACCACCGACGTGGACGAGATCGTGGCGACTGTCACCGCGCTCGCTCCGTCGTTCGGCGGGATCAACCTCGAGGACATCAGCGCTCCCCGTTGTTTCGAGATCGAGGCGCGGCTGCGCGAGCGGCTCGGCATCCCCGTCATGCACGACGACCAGCACGGGACGGCGATCGTGGTGCTGGCCGCCCTGCGCAACGCCGCGCGCGTCGTCGGCCGCCCGCTCGGCGACCTGCGTGTCGTCGTGGGCGGCGCGGGCGCGGCCGGCGTCGCGTGCACGAAGATCCTGCTCGAGGCGGGGATCGGGGACATCGCGGTCGCCGACTCCCGGGGCGTCGTGCACACCGGCCGCGAGGACCTCACCCCGACCAAGCAGTGGATCGCTGCGAACACCAACCGGGCGGGCCACGCCGGCAGCCTGATCGACGCGATGGCCGGGGCGGACGTCTACCTGGGTCTCTCCGGGGGCTCGGTCCCGGGATCGGCGGTCGCCACGATGGCCGAGGGCTGCATCGTGTTCTCCCTGGCCAACCCGATCCCGGAGGTCGACCCGGAGGTGGCCGCGAAGTACGCCGCCGTCGTCGCCACCGGTCGTAGCGACCTGCCCAACCAGATCAACAACGTGCTCGCCTTCCCGGGCGTGTTCCGGGGGGCGATCGACGCCGGGGCCACCGCGATCACGGAGGAGATGAAACTCGCGGCGGCCACCGCGATCGCCGACGTCGTGGGTGACGAGGCCCGGTCCGACTACGTGGTGCCGAGCCCGCTCGACCGCCGGGTGGCCGCCGCGGTGGCCGAGGCGGTTGCCGCCTGCGCGCGCGAGCAGGGCGTCACCGTCTGAGGCAGTGGTCGCCCGAGCACGGCCCTGTGCCCGAGCGACCGGCTGTACGAGCAGTAGCGGGGGTCAGACCGGTGTCACGGGCGGACGGCCGGCGAGCACCTCGGCGACGTTGCGGACGGCGAGCAGGCACATCGCGCTGCGGGTGCGATCGCCGGCCGAGCCGAGATGGGGCGTGAGGACCACCCGGTCGAGGGCGCGCAGCCGGGGGTCGACGTCCGGCTCGCCCTCGTAGACGTCCAGCCCGGCGCCCCCGAGCCGTCCCTCCTGCAGCGCGCGGACCAGGGCGTCGGTGTCGACGATCCCGCCGCGGGCGGTGTTGACCAGAACGGCGGTGGGCCGCATCCGGCCGAGGGCCCCGTCATCGATGAGGTGATGCGTCTCCGGGGTGAGCGGCACGTGCAGCGTGACGACGTCGGCGTCCGCGAGCAGGTCCGGCAGCGCGAGGAAGGTGACCCCCGCGGCGTCCTCGTCGGACAGTTCCGACCGCGTCGGCGTGGCCAGCAGCCGCATGCCGAAGCCACGGGCGCGACGCGCCATCGCGCGGCCGATCCGGCCGTAGCCGACGATCCCGAGCGTCACACCGGCGGAGATGTCGAGGCCGGTCATCATCGTCGGCCCCCACACCCACGGCTGCCCGCTGCGCACGAGCCGGTCGCCCTCGGCGATCCGCCGGGTGGTCGCGAGCAGCAGACCGAAGGCCAGGTCGGCCGTGGCGTCGTCCAGGACCCCCGGGGTGTTGGTGACGACGACGCCGCGCTCGCGGGCCGCGGCCACGTCGACGTTGTCGTAGCCGACCGCGACGTTGGCCACCAGGCGCAGCCGCGGCCCCGCCGCGTCGAGGACGGCGGCGTCGATCCGCTCGGTCAGCGTGCAGACGATCGCCGCCGCGCCGACGGCGTCGCGGCGCAGCTCCTCGGCGGTGGGCGGGCGCTCCTCGCCGACCACGAGCGGGCGGCCCAGGGCGGCCAGCGCCGCCATCGCGTCGTCGGTCAGCAGGCGGGCGACGTAGACGTGCCCGCGCGGGCCCTCCTCCGCCATCAGCGCTGGACAGGGGATCGGTGGGCCACGGTGGAGACCGTAGCCGCCGGTCGGTCTCCCGTGACGCCGAGCCGCCGCCCGCGGCGGGATCCCGACCGGGCTGACGGCGTCCGCAACGACCTGACCGATCGGGGTGCAGGCGGACAGGATCTCGTCCGGCAACGGGGTGACCGCGCAATACTGAGGCCCGTGCCGCCGGCCATCGCCTGTACGGGCCTGAGCAAGTCCTACGGGCCTCGGCAGGCGGTGCAGCCGCTCGAGCTCGAGGTCGAGCCGGGCACCCTGCTGGGCTTCCTCGGCCCCAACGGTGCCGGCAAGACGAGCGTCATCCGGATCCTCACCACCATCCTCACGCCGGACGCGGGGGCGTTCACCGTCGCCGGGGTGCCGCACGATCGCCCGGCGGAGATCCGGCGGCGCGTCGGGGTGCTGCCGGAGAGCGCCGGCTACGCCGAAGGGCAGACCGGCGAACAGGTGCTCACCTTCTTCGCCCGGCTCTACGGGCAGTCGGGGACGCAGGCGTCCGCCACCGCCCGGGAGCTGCTGGACCTCGTGGGTCTCGCGGAACGGGCGCGCACCCTCGTCGCCGGCTACAGCCGGGGGATGCGCCAGCGGCTGGGGATCGCCCGGGCACTGGTGAACCGGCCCGAGGTGGTGTTCCTCGACGAGCCGACGCTGGGGCTGGATCCCGCCGGCCAGCGGCAGGTGCTCCAGGTCATCGGCGGTATCGCCCGTCAGCGGGGCAGCACTGTCGTCCTCAGCACGCACCTGCTCGCGGAGGTGGAGGAGGTCTGCGACCGGGTGGTGATCCTCAACGCCGGACGGGTCGTGGCCGACGGCGGCATCGACGAGGTGGCCCGGGTGGCCGCCGCGCCGCGACAGGGTCGGGTCCGGCTGCCGGCCGACAGCGTGGCGGCCGGCCTCCGGGTGCTGTCGGCGAGCCCCGAGGTCGCTCGGATCGCCCGCTCCGAGGCACGGGACGAGATCGTCGTCGAGTTGCGCGAAGGGCTGACGCCGGCCGAGGCCGGTCCGCGGATCCTCCGGGCGCTGCTGGACGCCGACCTGCCCGTGCTGGCCGTCGAGCTCGACCGCGGCCGGCTCAGCGACGCGTTCCTGACCCTCACTGCGGACACATGACACGGCTGCGCGTGGTCGCCGCCCAGGAGTTGCGGGACCTGTGGCTGACCGGCCGGGGTCTCCCGCTGATCCTGGCCTACGCCGTCCTGCTCAGCGTCACCAGTTACCTGGTGGCGAGCAACCGGGCGCTGAACTTCCTCGAGCAGCGCGAGGCGGTCGGCCTGACCCTGCAGGTGGGCGTAGGTGTCGCCGCTCTGCTGGTGCTGGTCGTCGCTGCCGACGCGATCAGCGGTGAGCGGGAGCGGGGCACGCTGGAGTCGCTGCTGCTCACTCCGGCCCCCCGCTGGGTGCTGCTGGCCGGCAAAGGGCTGGCCGCGATGTCCCTGTGGTTGGTCGCCTACGTCGTGTCCGTGCCCTATGTCTGGTACCTGGCGCGCGGTACCGGTGTGCTGGGCCGGGCGCTGGTCGCCGGACTGGGCGTGGGCACGCTGATCGTGCTCTTCCTCTGCAGCCTGGGGCTGGCCATCAGCACGGTCACCGGCTCGAACCGGGTCGCGCTGTCGGTGAGCTTCTTCCTCCTGCTCGCCGCCTTCTTCCCCACCCAGCTGCCGACCGCCGCCCAGAGCGGCGGCGTCGCCGACGTCCTGTTGCGGGTCGACCCGGTCACCGCCGGCCTGCACTACCTCAGCGAGCTCGTCGTCAGGGGTCGCCCGGCCGGGGAGGACCTCGGCTGGCTGGTCGGTCCGATCGTGCTGGCTGTCGCCGCCGCAGCCGCGGCCTGCACCGTCGGCGCGCGCATGTCGCTGCGCCCGGGGAGACGGGCATGAGCCGCCCCGCCCGGGCCGTCCTCGCGGGACTCGCGGTGACCGTCGTGACCGTCGCCCCGGCCCGCGCGGAGACTCCCGGCGCCCTCCAGCCCGTGGAGATCAGCCAGGACACGACGACGACCCGCGCCGACATCGGCGCGCAGTTCACCTTCACCACGACCGTCCGCAACGCCGGCGACCAGCCGTTGTCCGGCCTCGTGGCACACCTCAACATCGTCAGCCTGCACGCCGACGTCACCGTCGACCCCGAGGACTGGTCCACGCACCGCACCCAGTACCTGGCGGCCGTGCCGCCGCACGCGTCGACCCGGCTCTCGTGGTCCGTGCACGCGGTCAATGACGGCCGCTTCGTCGTCTACGTCGCCGTCACGACGGCCGCCGCGGACACCCTCACGGCGGGTCCCGCGCTCCACGCCGTGGTCAGCCCGCAGCGGCACCTCGACGCCGGCGGCGTCCTGCCCGTTGCGGTGGCCGTGCCCGCGGTGGTGCTCGTGCTGCTGATCGCGGTCCGCCGCCGCCGTCGGCGAATGATCTGACCGGAGGCTGTGGGGCGGGTTCCTTGTCCCTGCATCCGGTCAGGCCGAGTGGATGACCCTCGCGACGACCGGGCTCACGGCCCGCTGCACCCCGGTGTTGGTGTACAGGAACACCAGCGCCGCGAGGAGGAACAGCGGGGCCAGCACTGTCTTCTCCAGCGTGCAGCCGGTGCGCATGGGCGTCACCGCCAGCCGGGCGCGGTGCACGATCCAGATCAACGGGACCGGGATGCCCTCCCGGGTCAGCGCGTCACCGCCGATGTGCGCGAGCACCCCGACGCCGACCGCCCAGGGCAGCCACGCAGGGGAGGGGATGTGCCCCAGCAGCAGCCACGCACCGCCCCAGGACAGGACGAGGTTGCCGACGACGGTGTTCTCCACGCGCCCCGGGATGGCGAAGTTCAGCGCGTGCAGCGCGAGACCGATGGCCACGGCCAGCACCAGCAGGCTGGACCAGTAGGTCCGGGCCGCGAGCGTGGCCAGGAACCCGAAAACGATCGGCGCGAGCAGCAGGTCATGGGTGCCCCACCGGTGACCGCGGGCGATCCGGCCGACCAGCCCCGAGGGGACGTCGCTGATCGGGCCCCACATCCGGGCGATCGTGGAGCCGGGCTGGTCGAGGTCGGGCAGCATCGCGAACCCGCCGGCGGCGGCCACCCAGGCCACCTGGGAGACGGGGCCGTGCACCGGTGCCCACGGCAGCGTCGCGGCGCCCGCGGCGAGGCCCGAGAGGGCGTGGGAGTGACCGAGCACGGCAGCCAGCCTGCCGGTGCACCGGCCGCACGCGGTGGAGGCACACCGTGACGCTGCGGTTACTCCTCTTCGTCGTCGGTGCCGCCGCGGGCCAGCCAGGTGGCCAGCCGCTCGACGGGCACCTCGAAGTCGGGGTGCTGGTCGACGAAGGCCTGCAGCTGGTCAGCCAGCCAGGCGAGGGTCACCTGCTCCTCGCCACGCCGGTCGGCCAGCTCCTCCAGGCCTCGGTCCGTGAAGTACATCGGCGGCTGTCCGGTCGGCCGACGTCAGTCGGCGAACGCTTCGGCCACCAGCTGCCGCTGCTCGGCGTCGTGCACCTTCGCCGAGCCGACGGCGGGGCTGGCCGACGCGCGACGGCTGATGCGGCGCAGGCGTCGGCCGGCGGGCAGCTCCTCGGGGAGGTTGACGGCCATGAACTGCCAGGCGCCCATGTTGGCCGGCTCCTCCTGCACCCAGACGACGTCCTGCGCGTTCGGGTAGCGCTCCAGGGCCTCGCGGATCTGCTCGGCAGGCAGCGGGTAGAGCTGCTCGACCCGGACCACCGCGACGTCGGCCGTGCCCTCGGACTCGCGTCCGGCGAGCAGGTCGTAGGCGACCTTGCCGCTGCACAGCAGCACCCGGCGCACCGCGGCGTCGTCGAGCGGCTCGCCGCCGACCCCCGGGTCGCCCATCACGGGCGCGAAGCCGCCCTCGGTGAAGTCCTCGACCCCGCTCACCGCTGCCTTCGCGCGCAGCAGCGACTTCGGCGTGAACACGACCAGCGGACGGTGCACGTCGGAGAGCGCCTGACGGCGGAGCAGGTGGAAGTAGTTCGCCGGCGTCGTGCAGTTGGCCACCGTCATGTTGTTCTCGGCCGACAGCTGCAGGAACCGCTCGATGCGGCCGCTGGAGTGGTCCGGCCCCTGCCCCTCCAGTCCGTGCGGCAGCAACAGGACGACGCCGGAGCGCTGCCCCCACTTCGCCTCGCCGGAGCTGATGAACTCGTCGATGACCATCTGGGCGCCGTCGACGAAGTCACCGAACTGCGCTTCCCAGAGCACCAGCGCCTTCGGGTTGGCCACCGAGTAGCCGTACTCGAAGCCGAGGGCCGCGTACTCCGACAGCAGGGAGTCGTAGACGAAGAACTTCGCCTGGTCGTCGGACAGGTGCGCCAACGGCGTGTACTCCACGGCGCTGTCCCGGTCGATGAGCACCGAGTGCCGCTGAACGAACGTGCCACGGCGGGAGTCCTGGCCCGCCAGGCGCACCGGGATGCCCTGCATGAGCAGCGACCCGAAGGCCAGCAGCTCGCCCATCGCCCAGTCGACGTTGCCCTCGCTGGCCATCGCCGCCCGGCGCTCCAGCATCCGCTGGAGCTTCGGGTGCACGGTGAAGTCCTGCGGCAGCGAGACGTGCGCGTCGCCGATGGCCTTCAGGACCTCAGTCGAGATCGCGGTCGCCACGGTCGACTGGTGCGGCGTGCGGGGGTCCATGACCGGCTCGGGCGTCGAGGAGTCACGGGCGTCATGGGTCTCGGCGAAGGCCCGCTCCAGCTGGTCGCGGTAGTCCTTGAGGGCCTCTTCGGCCTCCTGGACGGTGATGTCCCCGCGCCCGATCAGCGCCTCGGTGTACAGCTTCCGGACCGAGCGCTTGCGGTCGATGATGTCGTACATCAGCGGCTGGGTCATCGACGGGTCGTCGCCCTCGTTGTGCCCCCGCCGGCGGTAGCAGACCAGGTCGATGACGACGTCCTTCCGGAACGCCTGCCGGTAGTCCATGGCCAGCCGCGCCACCCGGACGCACGCCTCGGGGTCGTCGCCGTTCACGTGGAAGACCGGGGCGCCGATCATCCGGGCGACGTCGGTCGAGTACAGGCTCGAGCGGGCCGCCGCCGGGCTGGTGGTGAAACCGACCTGGTTGTTGATGACGACGTGCACGGTGCCGCCGGTGCGGTAGCCGCGCAGCTGGGACAGGTTCAGCGTCTCCTGGACCACGCCCTGGCCGGCGAACGCCGAGTCGCCGTGCAGCAGGACCGGCAGCACGGTGAAGCCGCCCTCGCCCTTGTCGATGAGGTCCTGCTTGGCGCGGGCGATGCCCTCGAGCACCGGGTCGACCGTCTCGAGGTGGCTGGGGTTGCTGGCCAGGGTCACCTTGATCGACGCGTCGCGGTAGGGGTTGGTGAAGGTCCCCTCGGCGCCGAGGTGGTACTTCACGTCGCCGGACCCCTGCACGGTGCTGGGGTCGATGTTGCCCTCGAACTCGTTGAAGATCTTGCCGTAGCTCTTGCCGAGCACGTTCGCGAGCACGTTGAGCCGCCCGCGGTGCGCCATGCCGATCGCGACCTCGTCGAGCGAGTGGTCGGTGGCCGCGATCAGGACCTCGTCCAGCAGCGGGATGACGGATTCGCCGCCCTCGAGGCTGAACCGCTTCTGGCCGACGTACTTGGTCTGCAGGAAGGTCTCGAACGCCTCGGCGGCGTTGAGCCGGCCCAGGACGTACTTCTGCTGCTCACGGGCGGGCTGGTCGTGCTTGACCTCGATGCGCTCCTGGAGCCACTCGCGCTCCTCGGGGTCGGTGATGTGCATGTACTCCACGCCGACCGTGCGGCAGTAGGAGTTGCGCAGCACGCCGAGGATGTCGCGCAGCGGCATCGTGCGCTCTCCGGCGAACCCCCCCACCGGGAAGTGCCGGTCGAGGTCCCACAGTGTCAGGCCGTGCTGGACGATGTCGAGGTCCGGGTGCGAGCGGACCTTGAACTCCAGCGGGTCGGTATCGGCCATGAGGTGGCCGTTGCGCCGGTAGGCCTCGATGACCTCGATGACGCGGGCTTCCTTGTCGATCTGCCCCTCGTGGCTCACCCGCACGTCCGGCACCCAGCGGACCGGCTCGTAGGGGACCCGCAGCGAGCGGAAGACCGAGTCGTAGAACCCCTCCTCGCCGAGCAACAGCTGATGCATGCGGCGCAGGAAGTCGCCGGACTGGGCGCCCTGGATGATCCGGTGGTCGTAGGTCGAGGTGAGCGTGATGATCTTCGAGATGCCCATCTCGGTGAGCGCCTCGGGGCTCATCCCCTGGAACTCGGCGGGGTATTCCATGGCGCCGACGCCGATGATGGCCCCCTGCCCGGCCGTCAGCCGCGGCACCGAATGGTTGGTGCCCACCGTGCCCGGGTTGGTCAGGCTGATCGTGGTGCCGGAGAAGTCCTCGACGGTGAGCTTGCCCGCCCGGGCCCGCCGGATGATGTCCTCGTAGGCGCCCCAGAACTGGGCGAAGTCCATCGTCTCGGCGCCCTTGATCGAGGCCACGACCAGTGACCGGGAGCCGTCGGCCTTCTGCAGGTCGATGGCGAGCCCGAAGTTGACGTGCTCGGGCTGCACGAGCACCGGCTTGCCGTCGACCTCGGCGAACGAGGCGTTCATCTCCGGGAAGTCGGCCAGGGCCTTGACCAGCGCGAAGCCGATGAGGTGGGTGAAGCTCACCTTGCCGCCGCGGGAGCGCGCGAGGTGGTTGTTGATCACGATCCGGTTGTCGGCGAGGAGCTTGGCCGGCACGGAGCGCACGCTGGTCGCCGTCGGGACCGTCAGCGAGGCGTTCATGTTCTTGACCACGCTGGCGGCCGCGCCGCGCAGCGGGGTCGAGTGGCCACCGTTCGCGGCGGGTGCGGCCGCGGGCTTGGCGGCGGGGGTGGCGCGCTGTTGCTGGTCTGCCCGGTCCGCCGCCCGGTCGACGACGGTTCCCTCCGTGCGCTCCGCCGGCGGGGTGGCGCGGGCGGCCTGCTGGGCCGGGGCCGGCTGCTGGGGCGCGGCCTCGCGGGCCGGGGCCGGGGACGAGGCCGGGGCCGGGGGGGACGCCGCGGCCGGCTGCCCCGGATGCCCGTCGGGCCCGGTCGCGGAGGCCGGGGCGGGGGACGCCGGCTCGGCACGGTCGGAGGCGTCGGCCACTGGGCTGCCCGGCCGGTAGTCGGCGAAGAACTCGTGCCAGGCCTGGTCCACGCTGGACGGGTCGGCGAGGTACTGCTGGTACATCTCCT
>JAODNJ010000384.1 GCA_025465155.1 Frankiales bacterium | reverse complement strand
CCTCGGCCAGCGCCTCCCGCGGGAACATCTCCTGCAGGACCTTCCCCCCGCGGACCAGCGGCACCACCAACGGTCGGTCCCCCTCGCGGGCGAGGACGTCGGCGCTGGTGACCACCTCGGCCGTCGCCGTCCCCCTCGCGTCGCGTCGGCGGACGGCGTTCTTCCGGCCCCCGATCGACCTCTTCCCCTCCGACTTCTTCGCCACTGGGACCCCCTCGCGCTCGACCAGCTTGTACACCATCCCTACGGTCGGGGCTCCCGAGCCGGTGACCAGCGAGGTGCCCACCCCGTAGCCGTCGACCGGCGCCGCCTGCAGGCCGGCGATGGCGTACTCGTCCAGGTCGCTGGTGACGACGATCCGCGTCGAGGTGGCGCCGAGTTCGTCGAGGAGGGTGCGGGCGTGGGTCGCCAACGTGGGCAGGTCGCCCGAGTCGAGGCGGATGCCGCCCAGCTCGGGGCCGGCCACCTGCACCGCCGTCCGGATGCCCTGGTCGACGTCGTAGGTGTCGACCAGCAGGGTGGTCGCGGGGCCGAGGGTGGCCACCTGGGCACGGAAGGCGGCGGCCTCGTCGTCGTGGAGCAGCGTGAAGGCGTGTGCGCTGGTGCCGGCTGTCGGGATCCCGTAGCGGCGCCCGGCCTCGAGGTTGGAGGTGGAGGAGAAGCCGACGAGCCAGGCGGCCCGGGCTGCGGCGACGGCCGCGTCCTCGTGGGTTCGCCGGGAGCCCATCTCGATGACCGGCCGCTCGCAGGCGGCGCTGACCATCCGGGCGCCGGCCGAGGCGATCGCGCTGTCGTGGTTCAGCGCGGAGAGGGCCAGGGTCTCCAGCAGCACGCCCTGCGCGAACGGGGCCCGGACGGTGAGGACGGGCGAGCCGGGGAAGTACAGCTCACCCTCGGCATAGCCGTCGACGTGGCCGGTGAAGGTGAAGTCCGCGAGCCAGTCGAGCAGCCGCGGGTCGGTCAACCCCTGCTCCTGGAGTGCGGTGATCTCGGCGTCGCCGAACCGGAAGTCGGGGAGCGCCTCCAGGAGCCGGCCGGTGCCGGCCACCACGCCGTAGCGGCGGCCGTGCGGCAGGCGCCGGGCGAAGACCTCGAACACGCATTCCCGCTCCGCGGTGCCGTCGGCCAGGGCGGCGGCGACCATGGTCAGCTCGTAGCGGTCGGTGAGGAGCGCGGGCGCCGGTCCGTCGAGGTGCACGAACGGCAGCGTATTGCGGCCCCCCGCGAACGGCGTCCTAAGGTGGACAGGTGGCCGGACCGCTCGCGCCCCAGCGCACCCCGGACATCGTGGTCGACGAGGAATCCGACCTCGACCGTCCGTGGGTGACCGTCGTCTGGAACGACCCCGTCAACCTGATGAACTACGTGACGTACGTGCTGCAGGAGCTCTTCGGCTACGACGAGCCCACGGCGACCACGCTGATGCTGCAGGTGCACCACGACGGCCGGGCGATCGTGAGCTCCGGCCCGCGCGAGCGCATGGAGCACGATACGAGCCGGCTGCACGCCTACGGGCTGTGGGCCAGCTACCAGCGCGACACGTGAGGCCGTTCCGCCGTCGTGGCGGCGATGTCGTCGCCCGCCTCGACCCGGCCGAGGCCGGCATCGTGGGGCTGCTGCTCGACCAGCTCGAGCAGCTGCTGGCGGCCCCCGAGGACGACGTCGCCGACGACCCCGTCCTGAACCGGCTCCTGCCCGAGGGGCATCGTGGCGATCCGGAACTGGCCGCCGACTACCGGGAGCTCACCGAGCCGGCGCTGCGCAGCGGGAAAGCCGACGACCTCGCCACCGTCCGGGCCACGCTTCCGGCCGCGGGGGGCGACGTGCGACTCGACGCCGACCAGGCGGCCGCCTGGCTGCGGACGACGAATGACCTGCGGCTGGCCCTGGGCACCCGGCTGGAGATCACCGAGGACAGCGAGCCGCCCGACGAGGTGACCGACGACGAGGGGCAGCAGATGGCGGTCTACTACTGGCTCACAGCGGTGCAGGGTTCGCTCGTCGACGCACTCGCTGCCGGTCGCGGCGGCCGAAGGTGAGCGCGACAAGTGCGCCCAGCAGCAGGTCCAGCCAGAAGAACAGGTAGACCAGCCCCGGCATGTCGACGTCCTTGACGGCCGCGCCGACCAGAGACACCAGCGACACCGTCGACAGCCCGGCGATGAGCACCAGGACGAGCACCCGCAGGGCCACCAGCAGCACGAGAGAGACGCGGTCGCCCGACTCGCTGGTGATGCGCCGACGCCCCCTCACTCCCCGGCCGCCGAGGAGGAGCGCGGGCAGGGGCAGGATCACCACCCCGGCGATCATCAGGATCTTGACGGCCACGAGGCCGCACGCTATCCGTTCCGGGTGGGGACCCCGCCCCCGGAGGGTGCCGCTCAGGGTGACGGCGGAGCGCAGGTCGGGCCCCGCCTAGACTGGTGGAGTGCTGCGCATCGACCGCGCGACCTACGACGCCATCGTGGCCCACGCCCGGGAGGACCACCCGGACGAGGCCTGTGGCGTCGTCGCCGGCCCCGAGGGCAGCGACCGCCCGGAGCGGTTCATCCCGATGCTCAACGCTGCCCGGTCCCCCACGTTCTACGAGTTCGACTCGGGCGACCTGCTGCGGCTGTACCGCGAGATGGACGATCGGGACGAGGAGCCGGTGGTGATCTACCACTCGCACACGGCCACCGAGGCGCGCCCCTCGCGGACCGACATCAGTTACGCGTCGGAGCCCAACGCGCACTACGTCCTCGTCTCGACCAGCGACCACGGGCCGCAGACCGGCCTGACCGGCGACGAGGTCGAGTTCCGGAGCTTCCGGATCGTCGACGGCGAGGTGAGCGAGGAGGACGTCGAGGTCGTCGAGTCCTACCTGTTCGGCCACTCGCCGACCACCGTCGTCTACGACTGAGGTGTGAGGAGTCCCGCCGGCCGGAATCCATGGCGGCGGGCCCGCGTTGCGGCCGAACGACGTCCGAGTCGCGCTGCCCGACAGGCCAGCGCCCCCGACCTTTTCGAGGAGAACAGCACACCATGGCCATCGAGGTCCGGATCCCGACCATCCTGCGCACCCACACCGGCGGCAACAAGACCGTCGAGGGCAGCGGCGCCACCCTGGGCGCGCTCGTCGACGACCTCGACAGCAAGCACCCCGGTCTGAAGAACCGTCTCGTGACCGAGGAGGGGACGCTGCACCGCTTCGTCAACGTCTACGTCAACGACGAGGACGTCCGCTTCACCGGGGCCCTCGACACCCAGGTCAAGGACGGCGACTCGGTCACGATCCTCCCGGCGGTCGCGGGCGGCTGCTGAGCGGTCCGCCGCTGCGCCGTCCCCGTTCCGCGTCCCGGAAGAGCTCCCATGGCCCGCTTCGCCTCCCTCGTCGATTCCCTCGGCGGCACGCCCCTCGTGGGGCTGCCGCGGCTCTCGCCCACGCCCGACGTGCGGCTGTGGGCCAAGCTCGAGGACCACAACCCGACCGGATCCATCAAGGACCGCGCGGCGATCGCGATGATCGAGGCGGCGGAGAAGGACGGCTCCCTCCAGCCGGGCGCGACGATCCTGGAACCGACCAGCGGAAACACCGGGATCTCGCTGGCGATGGTCGCCCGGCAGCGCGGCTACAAGCTGATCTGCGTCATGCCGGAGAACACCTCGGTCGAGCGGCGGCAGCTCCTGGAGATGTACGGGGCGAGGGTCATCTTCTCGCCGGCCGCGGGGGGCTCGAACCAGGCCGTGGCGGTGGCCAAGGGGCTGGCCGCCGAGCACGAGGACTGGGTGATGCTCTACCAGTACGGCAACCCGGCCAACGCCGATGCGCACTACCGCGGAACCGGGCCGGAGATCCTGGCCGATCTGCCCACCATCACCCACTTCGTCGCCGGCCTGGGGACGACGGGGACGCTCATGGGCGTCTCCCGCTACCTGCGCGAGCACAAGCCGGGCGTGCAGGTGATCGCCGCCGAGCCGCGCTACGGCGAGCTGGTCTACGGGCTGCGCAACATCGACGAGGGCTTCATCCCCGAGCTCTACGACCCCGCGCTGCTGGACTCCCGGTTCTCCGTCGGTCCCGAGGACGCCATTCACCGGACCCGCCAGCTGGTCGAGCGGGAGGGCATCTTCGCCGGCATCTCGACCGGCGCGATCCTGCACGCCGCCCTCGGCGTCGCCGACAAGGAGGTGGCGGCCGGGCGCAACGCCGACATCTGCTTCGTCGTCGCCGACGGTGGATGGAAGTACCTCTCCACCGGTGCCTACGCCGGCACCCTGGAGGAAGCCACCTCCCAGCTGGAGGGCCAGCTCTGGGCCTGACCCCTGCTCGGCGCGCCGGTCGGGTGGCGGGCACCGCGCGGATGGGCTGCACTGGGGTGTCGGCGCCCGTGAGGTCGCTACCCGGCCTGCGGCGGCGGCGGTGGAATACCTGCCGAAACGAGGAGCAGCCTCATGAGCAGCATGACCAGCGAGACCGGCAACATCACGGGTACGTCCGACAAGGACTACAACCTGATCTGGTATACCGAGGCCTGCCTGAGCAACGCGATGCGCCTGGAGCTGTACATCCAGGACGCTGAGCGCGCTGGCGACAACGAGGTCGCGGAGCTGTTCCGCAAGGCGCAGGCCGACAGCCGAAAGGGGGCTGAGCAGGGCAAGGTGCTGCTCAAGAGCCGCTTGTCCGGCTGACGTGCCGAGGAACGATGGGCCCTCTCCCAGCCGGGAGGGGGCCTTTCGCGTGCCGCCAGATCGGTACCCTCGCGGCCTTCGGGCAGGTGACGCCCGCGAGTGCAGATCCCGTCCGTCGGCACCGCCGGTTAGCCTGGCTCGCGACATGGGCGGGAATCCGGGAGCCGACGCGCCGATCGGCATCTTCGACTCGGGCGTCGGCGGGCTGACAGTCGCCCGGGCGGTGCTGGATCAGTTGCCCCATGAGGCGATCCGCTACATCGGCGACACCGCGCACAGCCCCTACGGCCCGCTGCCGATCGCGCAGGTGCGCCGCCACTCCCTCGCGGTGATGGACGACCTCGTCGCGGACGGGGTCAAGATGCTCGTCGTCGCGTGCAACTCCGCCAGCGCGGCCTCCCTGCGCGACGCCCGCGAGCGCTACGACCTCCCTGTCGTCGAGGTGGTGCTGCCCGCGGTCCGCCGCGCGACGGCGGCGACCCGCAACGGGAAGGTCGGCGTCATCGGCACGCAGGCGACCGTCACCAGCGGCGCCTACGAGGACGCCTTCGCGGCGGCGCCGCAGATCGAGGTGGTCAGCGCGGCCTGCCCGAGCTTCGTCGACTTCGTCGAGCGCGGCGTCACCAGCGGACGTCAGCTCCTGGGCCTGGCTCAGTCCTACCTCGACCCGCTGCTCGTGGCTGGCGTCGACACCGTGGTCCTCGGGTGCACCCACTACCCCCTGCTCACCGGGGTGATCTCGCTCGTCCTGGGGGACGACGTCACGCTGGTCTCCAGCGCCGAGGAGACGGCGAAGGACGTCTACCGGGTGCTCACCCGCGCCGACCTGCTGCGCGACCCGGACGCACCGCCGCCCGAGCACCGATTCCTCGCCACCGGTGACCCCGAGCCGTTCGCCCGGCTCGGGCGGCGATTCCTGGGGCCGGAGGTGGGCTCGGTCCTGCACGCCCGTTCGATGGGCGCGGCGTGAGGCTCACCGTCGTCGGCTGCTCCGGGAGCGGCCCGGGCCCGGGCTCGCCGGCCTCCAGCTACCTCGTCGAGCACGAGGGCTTCTCCCTCCTCCTCGACCTCGGCAACGGCGCGTTCGGCTCGCTGCTGGCACTCGCCGACCCGGCGGAGGTGGACGCCGTCTACCTCTCCCACCTGCACGCCGACCACTGCCTCGACATCGCTCCTTTCATCGTCTGGCACCGGTATTCCGGGCGCTCCTCGGGCAAGAAGGTTCCGCTCTACGCACCGGTGGGCGCCGACCGCCGGCTGCGACTGGCCTACGACGTCGACGACGGCCCGATCGAGGATGTGTTCGACGTGCTCGCCATCGGGGCGGGCAGCTTCGCCCTGGGCCCGTTCGAGGTGACGACGGCGCGGACGGCCCACCCCCGCGAGTGCTACGCGATCCGGCTCGACGCCGGCGGCCGGTCGCTGGTCTACACGGGCGACACCGGACCGTGCCCGGGCGTGGTGACCCTCGCGGCCGGCGCGGACGTGCTGCTGGCCGAGGCCGCGCACCCGGAGGTGCCGGGCCTCCCGCCGGCGCTGCACCTCACCGGCCGCGAGGCCGGGGAGCACGCCGCCGCGGCCGGGGTGGGCCGGCTGCTGCTCACCCACGTTCCCGCCTGGGTCGACCCCGAGGCACAGCTCGCCGCGGCCCGTGACGCCTTCCCGGCGAGCGAATTGGTGCGCCCCGGCGCCGGCTATGACATCTGAGCGCCGGGATCGGGAGGCCCGATGACGGACGAGGAGCGCGACGGCGTCCGGTTGACCAGCCTCGACTCGCCCCTGGGCGACGGGCTGCAGGTGACCAAGGGCGACCTGGTCGACCACCTGGAAGCCTTCGCTGATCGGCTGGTGCCCCTGTTGGCCGGGCGGCCGCTGTCGGTCATGCGGGTGCGGCCCGGGCAGCCGCCGTTCATGCAGCGCAACGTGTCCAAGGGCGCTCCGGAATGGGTGCGCACCGTGCCGGTGTGGTCCTACGGCGCCCACCGGGAGGTCCACCAGGTGCTCTGCGACGACCGTCGCACGCTGCTGTGGCTGGGCAACCAGCGGGCGGTCGAGTTCCACGTGCCGTTCACGCGCGCGGGCGAGGACCGGCCGACCGGTCTGGTGATCGACCTCGACCCGCCGGATGGCGCCTCCTTCGACGTCGTCGTCCGCGCGGCCGGTGTCGTCCGCCGGGCCCTGGAGGACGCCGGTCTGCGCGGCGCGGTCAAGACCAGCGGCTCCAAGGGCGTGCACGTCGTCGTACCGGTCCGGGGTGCCGGCACGGAGGACGTCGCCGCCGCCACCAGGGCCCTGGCCCGGCGGGCGGAGCAGTTCGATCCCGACCTGACCACCACCGCCTACATCAAGGAGGACCGGCACGGCCGGGTCTTCCTGGACTCCACCCGCTCCGGCGCGGGGACGATCGTGGCCGCCTACAGCCCGCGGGTCCGGCCGGGACTGCCGGTGTCCACGCCGGTCAGCTGGGACGACCTGCCGTCGATCCGGCCCTCGGACGTCACGGTGACAACGGCGAGGGACGTCCTCGGGGACGGCGACCCGTGGGCGGCGCTGCTGCCCGAGCCGCAGGAGCTGCCGGTGGACCTCGTCGCCGAGGGGCACACGATCCCGGTCGCCCGCGTGCAGGCCATGCACGAGGGCAAGCGCCGCAAGCGCGCCGCGCAGTCCGACCCCGAGTAGGACGCGGGCCGCGGGCCGGGCGGCCTCAGTCGGGCCGGAGCGCCGCGTACAGCAGCATGTCCCGGCGGCGGCTGCCGATTTCCATGTAGCTGCGCAGCAGACCCTCCCGCTGGTAGCCCGCACGCTCGGCGGTGCGCACGGAGGCGGTGTTCCACGGCTCGATCTGGAGTTCGACGCGGTGCAGTTCCGGGATGGTCCAGGCGAAGCCGGTGAGGGCGATCAGCGCGTCCGCGGCGTACCCGTGTCCGCGCTGCGTGGGTGCGATGGAGTACCCGGCGGAGGCGCGGCCGGTGGCCAGCTCTCGCAGCCAGAGCCCCGCTCCCCCCACCGCCCGGTCGCGGGCGACCTCGGCGACGGCGAAGGAGAAACCGGCGCCCTCCGCCCAGCGGCCCCGGTTGCGCTCGAGCCAGTCGAGGGCCTCGTGCGCGTGGGCGCGTGCGGGCAGGGAGCCGATGTGTTGCACGTACTCGTCGGTCGCCAGGTCCAGCACCATCGGCAGGTCGTCGCTCGTGAACTCACGGAGCCGCACTCCACCGTGGGCGGGGGCAGGGGACGGCCACGGCGGCAGCGAGGGCATCGGGCGAAGCTATCGTCCGCGTGCCCCGGTGCCCTTCCACAGGGGAGGCCGCCGTCCACAACCGCTGGTCAGCCGCCCCCGGAGTGTCAGCAGGCGGGCGCACCCTTCGTGCATGATGCACGACCCGCAGACGGTGGCCTGGCTGGACCAGGAGGACGCCCGGCTCGCCCAGCTCATCCGCGCCCACCGATGGGCGGTGCAGTACGTCGGTGAGGGCGACGACGCGGACGAGCCCCGGTTCGGCTACACGATCGGACTGTCCGGCCTCGGCCATCCGGAGCTGGTCGTCGTGGGGCTGAGCCCAGAGGACACCCACGGCATCCTCGAGGGGGTCGCCGGCGTCGTCGCCGACGGGCGGGATCTGGTGGCCGGCGAACTGCTCGCGTTTCCGGACCGGCCCGACGGGCTGGTCGTCGAGGAGCTGCCGAACCCGGGTGAGGTAGTCCTCGGCGCGAACCGGTTCTACGAGCGCCCCGCGGAGTACTCGGTCCCCGCGTACCAGCTCGCGTGGGCGCACCGGGACGGCCTCTTCCCATGGGACGAGGGCTACGCCCGGGGGCCCGGGTTCCAGCCCCGGCCCGGCACGTGGCACGCGTGACGCAATGTCCGGACGCCGGCCGGCGCCGAGCCGGAGGCCTCAGCACCCTGGAGATCATCCGCCGCCGGAAGCGCTACGCCCCCGCGAGATCCACCACGTCCCCATAGCTTGACGAGGCATAGGAGCATCTCAGCCCACCGGCTCCTCGCGCCGGTCCTCCGACCAGAACGTGTGGAACGCACCGTCGCGGTCCACACGGCGGTAGGTGTGCGAGCCGAACCGGTCGCGCAGGCCCT
>JAODNJ010000358.1 GCA_025465155.1 Frankiales bacterium | reverse complement strand
ACCTGCACGGTGCGGACGGCGAGCAGCGGGCTCTCCCACAGGATCCACGCGACGGTCGCCAGCAGCATCGGGACCAGCGCGGCGACCAGCAGCGGATGACGCTTCCCCCGCCGCCGCTGCCACCGTCCGCGGCGTGGCGTCACTGCCGCCGGAGCCCTGCGGGAAGAGCCGGCGCCGGTCGTGCCGCGGGACCGGTCCCTCGTCGTCGTCCCGGGGCGGCTCACCGGGCCGTGCCCCCCGGCACCGTGCCCCCCTTTGCCGCCTCGCGCGCCCGCAGGGCCTCGAGGACCTCGGGCCCGACCATCGAGACGTCTCCGGCGCCCATGGTGACCACGAGGTCGCCGGCGTGGGCCCGGGCCGCCATGGCCGGGGCGGCGGCCGACCACGACGGTTCGAACAGCACCCGGCCGGCCGGGAGCGGCACGGCGTCGGCCACCATCGCCCCGGTGACGCCCGGCACGGGATCCTCGCGGGCGCCGTAGACCTCCATGACGACGACCTCGTCGGCCAGGCCCAGTGCCGCGCCGAAGCCGTCGGCGAACTCGCGCGTCCGGCTGTAGAGGTGCGGCTGGAACACCACGATCAGCCGCCCCTCCCCTGCCACGGCACGCGCCGCGCGCAATTGGGCGGCGACCTCCGTGGGGTGGTGGGCGTAGTCGTCGTAGACCCGCACACCCCCCGCGACCCCCTTGAGCTCGAACCTCCTGTGCACCCCTCCGAACCGGCCGAGGCCCTCGATGAGCGCGTCCACCGGAAAGCCGAGCTCCAGGCCGGCGAGCAGCGCCGCGGCGCTGTTACGGGCCATGTGTTCGCCGGGCACCCGGATGCGGACCCGGCCCAGGTCGACGCCGTCCAGGACGGCGGTGTAACTCGTTCCCTCCTGCGCCACGGTGAGGTCGTCCAGCCGGAGGTCGGCACCGGCCCCGGTGCCGTAGGTGCGCAGCCGCGCCGGCCCTGCCACGGCGGCCAGCCGCGCCGATCCGGGGTCGTCGGCGCAGACGACGACGAAGCCCTTCGCGTCCACGGTCTGCACGAAACGGTCGAACGCCGCCTCGACCGCGGCCAGGTCGCCGTAGTTGTCCAGGTGGTCGGCCTCGACGTTGGTCACGACCGCCGCGTGCGGGGCCAGCAGCAGGAAGGACCGGTCGCTCTCGTCGGCCTCGGCCACGAAGACGTCGCCGGTGCCCGAGTGCGCATTGCTGCCGGACTCGTTCAGGTCGCCGCCGATGGCGAAGGACGGGTCGGCACCGCAGGCCTGCACGGCGACGGTCAGCATCGACGTCGTCGACGTCTTGCCGTGGGTGCCGGCGACGGCGACGCTGCGCCGTCCGGCCATGACCGCCGCCAGGGCCACCGCCCGGGGCAGCACGGTCAGACCCCGCTCCCGCGCGGCCCGCAGCTCCGGGTTGTCGTCGCGGATCGCCGTCGAGACCACGACCGTGTCCGCCTCGCCGAGGTGCGCGGGGTCGTGCCCCAGGCACACCCGGGCCCCGAGGGCGCGCAGCGCCAGCAGCGTCGGGGTGTCGCGCCGGTCGCTGCCGGACACCCGGACCCCCCGGGCCAGCAGGATGCGCGCGATGCCGCTCATGCCGGCGCCGCCGATGCCGACGAGGTGCACCGCGCCGAGCTCGTCGAGGTCGGGCACCGGGTCGGTCCACGCCGCCACGTCAGCGGCGCTCATGTGCTCCCCACCTCTTCCACGATCGCCGCCAGCCGGTCGTCGGCGTCCGGGACGCCGGCCCGGGCGGCCGAGCGCGCGTAGCCGGCAAGGGCCTCCGGGTCGGTGAGCAGCGGAACCAGGTGCGCGTCGATCCAGGCGGGGTCGAGCTCGGCGTCGTCCACCAGCAGCCCGCCCCCGGCCTCGACCACGGGCAGGGCATTGCGCCGCTGCTCGCCGTTGCCGATGGGGAGGGGGACGAACACCGCGGGGAGCCCCACGGCGGAGACCTCCGCGACGGTGACCGCTCCCGCCCGGCACAGGGCGAGGTCCGCGGCGGCGTACGCGAGGTCCATCCGCTCCAGGTAGTCCACGACGACGTAGGGTGCCGCACCCGGGGGCCGCTCGGGGACGGTCACGTCGGTGTTCTTGGGACCGCGGGCGTGCAGCACCTGGATGCCGGCGGCGGTGAGCGCCTCGGCCGCGCCGACGGCTGCGCGGTTGAGCGACGCGGCACCCTGGGAGCCGCCGAAGACCAGCAGCGTGGGCCGGTCGGGGTCGAGGCTGAACGAGGCGCGCGCCTCGGCCCGCCGCGCTTCCCGGTCCAGGGTGCTGATGGCCGAGCGCAGCGGCATGCCGACGTGCTCGCCGCGGTGCAGCGGCGTGCCTGGCATCGTGACGGCGACCCGCGCGGCCAGCCGGGCGCCGATCCGGTTGGCCAGCCCGGGCAGCGCGTTCTGCTCGTGGACCACGACCGGGACATGCTCCCGGCGGGCCGCAAGGTACGCGGGGAGCGCCACGTAGCCGCCGAACCCGACGACGACGTCCGCCTCGAGCTCACGCAGCAGGGCCCGCGTCTCGGCGACGGCCCGCCACACCCGGCCCGGGACACGGAGCAGGTCGACGGTGGGCCTGCGGGGCAGCGGCACCGGCGGGACGAGCCGGAGGTCGTAGCCGCGGGCCGGCACCAGGGTGGTCTCCAGCCCGCGGGCGGTGCCGATACAGGTCACCCGCAGCTCCCCCGCGCCCGCCCGGCGCCGCAGGGCGTCGGCGAGGGCGAGCATCGGCTCGATGTGCCCACCCGTCCCGCCACCGGCGAGCACGATGCTGCGCGGCCGGTTACTCACGGGGCTCCCCGGGAGCCGCGCCCACGCGGCGTGCCCGACGGCGTCTGCAGCCTCGAGCCCGGGTGCTGCTGGGCCCGCGGGTGCGTCGTGCGGCCGGCGGCCCGGGGCGCGGGCCGC
>JAODNJ010000350.1 GCA_025465155.1 Frankiales bacterium | reverse complement strand
GCCTTGTTCACCGTCTCGCGGGAGGCGCCGACCAGCTGGGCCAGCTCCTCCTGGGTGAGGTCGTGCTTCACCCGGAGACCGTCGTGGTCGCGGCTGCCGAACCGGTCGGCCATCTGCAGCAGCGCCTTGGCCACCCGGCCGGGGACGTCGGTGAAGATGAGGTCCGCGACGGAGTCGTTGGTGCGGCGCAGCCGGCGGGCCAGAACGTGGAGCAGTCGCTCCCCCACCTCGGGGTGTGCCTCGATCCAGGGGCGGAGCACCGACTGCGGCATGCGCGCCAGCTTCACGTCGGTGACCGCCGTCGCGGTCGCGGTGCGCGGGCCGGGGTCGAAGACCGACAGCTCGCCGAACTGGTCGCTCGGGCCCATCACGGCCAGCACGTTCTCGCGGCCGTCGGGTGAGCGCCGGGAGAGCTTGATCTTGCCGGACATGACGATGTACAGGCTGTCGCCGGTCTCGCCCTCGTTGAACACCACCCGGCCGCGGGGGAGGGTGACCGTCTCGAGCCGGCTGGCGACCGGTTCCACGGAGTCCTCCGACAGCCCCTGGAAGAGCCCGGACTGCGCCAGCACCTCGTCCACAACACGTCCTCTCGCATGATCGACCGGGGACGCACCAGGGCGCCCGCATCCGGAGGGAGTCTAGGCGGCTGTGCGACCGGTCACCCTACGGCCTCGATCAGGGTGCCCCGTCCGAGCGAGTGTGCTGGGACACAACCTCGATACGACCCGGGAGCCGACCCGGTGTCGGACGCCGGCGTCAGATGGCGGGCGGGCTGCTCGTGATGCCGCGGCCGGTCCGCCGGCGACGCCACCGGAACATCGCGCGCAGGATCCCCGAGCGCGCGAGGGTGTCGACCTCGCCCTGGTTGGCCGTGTTCAGGAACTCGCTCACCTCGCGGGGCGAGGCGGGCCTGCGCAGGGGCTCCTCCACCCGCTCCATCACCAGGAGGAACGCGATCAGCAGCGGGGGGAACAGGATGACGATGAGGGCGACCACGGATACCTCCTCGGCCTCTGCGACGGGGCGGGCCGGTGGTGCCCGCGCCATGGCCGTGCGCGTGTGTCGCGAGGGATCATGACACGGCCGCATCCGGTCAGCAGCGCCGCCTACCCTCGACCGCGTGTCCTCCCCCGCCTATGCGCGGCCCTCAGCCGCGCGCTTCGGTCATGCCGTCCGTCCCGCCCGTGCCGCGACCGGGGCGTCGCCGTTCGACCCGGACGAGACGCCGCTGGCCCGTACGCGCCGCGCGCGGCGCATGGCCCGGGAGCTGGCCGTCCTGCATCCCGACGCCCACTGCGAGCTGGACTTCACCAACCCCTTCGAACTGCTGGTCGCCACCGTGCTCTCCGCGCAGACCACCGACAAGATGGTCAACAAGGTCACGCCGACGCTGTTCGCGACGTACCGCGACGCGTACGCCCTGGCCGGGGCCGACCGCGCTGACCTGGAGCAGATCCTCAAGCCGACCGGCTTCTTCCGGGCCAAGGCGAACTCCGTCCTCGGCCTGTCCCAGGCGCTGGTCGAGCGGTTCGACGGCGAGGTCCCGGGCCGGCTCGAGGAGCTGGTGACGCTGCCCGGCGTCGGCCGCAAGACGGCGAACGTGGTGCTGGGCAACGCCTTCGGCGTCCCGGGCCTGACCGTCGACACGCATGTCGGCCGGCTGGTCCGCCGCTTCGGCTGGACGGTCCAGGAGGACCCGGTGAAGGTCGAGACCGAGATCGCCGAGCTGATCCCGAAGAAGGAGTGGACCGACTTCAGCCATCGCGTGATCTTCCACGGCCGCCGGGTCTGTCACGCCAAGAAGGCCGCCTGTGGCGCCTGCGGCCTGGCCCGCTGGTGCCCGTCGTTCGGGATCGGCCCGGTGGACCCGGAGGCCGCGCTCAAGCTGGTGAAGTCCCCGGCCGCCTCGGACACCGAATGACCGACCGGAACGGAGGACGCCTCGGGTTTCCCGGGCTCGTTCCGGTCTCGCTGCCGGCTGTGCTGCTGGCCGCGGCGCTGGCCACGGGGCTCGCCCTCGTCCTGGCCGGCTGCGGCGCTGCGTCCGGTGCCGGATCCTCGGGCGGCGGGAGTGGAACGGCCGCGCCGTCCCCGGACGTCGGGAAGGCGCGCACGGTCCTGCATCCCTGCCCGCAGCAGACCGACAGCGCCGCGTCGGGCTCGACCACCCTGCCGAAGCTCCGGTTCGCGTGCGTGGGGGGCGGTTCGCTCGATCTCTCGCGGGCACCCGGCGTGCCCATGGTGGTCAACCTCTGGGGCAGCTGGTGCGGGCCCTGTCGCGAGGAGCTGCCCACGATGCAGCGGCTCGCCGACGCCGCGGGCGACAAGGTGCGGGTCGTCGGCGTCATCAGCAAGGACGGCGTCCCGCAGGCCGAGTCCTTCGCCGAGGACGCCAAGGTCACGTTCCCCAGCGCCTTCGACGGGCAAGGGGACCTCATGACCCACCTCGGCCTGCACGGGCTGCCGTACACGTACTTCCTCGACGCGAACGGCGCCGTCACCTGGACGCAGGTCGGTTCGGTGGGCACCGCCGACCAGCTGGAGCAGCTGGTCGCGACGCATCTCGGGGTCCAGCTGTGACCGCCCGGCGGCCCGATGGGGGAGACCTTCCGGAGTTCCTGAGGCGGCTGCTCGACGCGGCGGCCGATCTGCCGCTGCGGCACCGCGCCCCGCGCCCGACGGCCACGGCCCGCCGGTCCGCCGTCCTGATCCTCTTCGGTGAGGGCCCGGCCGGCCCCGACGTCCTCCTGATCGAGAAGTCCGCGCACCTGCGGCGGCACGCCGGCCAGCCGGCGTTCCCCGGCGGGGGCGTGGACCCCGGAGACGACTACCCCGTGGGGACGGCGCTGCGCGAGGCACAGGAGGAGGCGGGGGTCGAGCCCGACGGCGTCCGGGTCCTCGCCACCCTCCCGGAGCTGTTCCTCGGGCCGTCGGACAACCTGGTCGTTCCCGTCGTCGGCTGGTGGGACGACCCCGGCGAGGTCGCGGTCGGCGATCCGCAGGAGGTCGCCCGGGTGGCCCGGGTGCCCCTCACCGACCTCGCCGACCCGGCGAACAGGTTCCGGGTCAGCCACCCGTCCGGCTTCGTCGGTCCTGCCTTCGGTGTGGCGGACATGGTCGTCTGGGGCTTCACCGCCGCCCTCCTCGACGCGATCCTCAGCGCCTCGGGCCTGGCCCGGCCGTGGAACCGCGGCGACGTCCGGCCGCTGCCGGAACCGGGGGCCAGGGCCGCCGCCCTGCCCGGCAGCGTCGACGGCGACGGCGACGAGGACGCCGCCGCGCCGACGGTCGCCGATCCCGCGCCCGACGGGCCTCCGGCGCGTACGGTCGGCCCCCGATGAACCGATGGTGGCCCGTGGCGGGCCGGGCGTCCGCGGGCGTGCGGCGGATCGGGGCACTGATGGTGGGGACGGTGCTGGCGGTGGGTGCGCTGGCGGGCTGTGGAGGCGGCGGTGGCCACGCGACCGCGACGGCGCCGAGCACGGCGAACTCCTCCCTCGGGAAGGTGATCACCGGGCCCGGCGGAGTGCAGGAGGTCACCCTGCAGACCCAGGACGACTACGTCTTCACCCCTGCCTCCTTCGCGGTGAAGCCGGGTGAGGTGCGGCTGACGGTGACCAACGTGGGCCGCCAGCTCAGCCACAACTTCCGGTTCACCCCGGGCAGGGGTCCGGCCCCCATCGGCGCACAGATCCTCCTGCTGGTCTCCGGTCAGAAGCAGACGATCTCGTTCACGGTCACCACGCCCGGCAGCTACCAGTTCGAGTGCAGCTTCCACGCCGACCTCGGCCAGCTGGGCACGATGACCGTGGCCGGGTGAGGCCGTGAGCATCGTGGACCTGATCCTCATCCTGCTCGCCGTGCTGTTCGCCTTCTCGGGGTTCCGGCAGGGGCTGATCGTCTCGGCGGCGTCCTTCCTCGGCTTCTTCGGTGGCGCGGTGCTCGGCGCGCAGCTCTCCGGCCCGGTCGCGGATCGAGTGGGCGGTTCCACGGTGACCCGCGTGTTCGCCGCGCTCGTCGTCGTGCTCGCCGGGGCGCTGCTGGGGCAGGTCCTTGCCGGCGCCCTGGGCCGCGTGCTGCGCACGCGGCTGACGTGGGAGCCGGCGAAGATGGTCGACTCGGTGGTCGGCGCGGTGGTGTCGGCCGCCGCCGTCCTGCTGGTGGCCTGGATGGTGGCCACCCCGCTGGCCAGCTCGCCGTTCCCGCCGGTCGCCAGTCAGGTGCGCCAGTCCGCGCTCGTGCAGGCGGTCAACCGCGCGGTGCCGGCGGAAGTCCGCTCCGTCTACGACAACCTGCGCTCGGCGATCGACCGGCGCGGGCTGCCCGACGTCCTGGATCCGCTGACGCCGACCCGCGCGAAGGGGGTCACGGCGCCCGACCCCACCCTGGTGAAGAGCCCGGTCGTGACCAACGTCGAGGGCTCCGTCGTGCAGATCCGCGGCATCGCCCCCTCATGCTCCAGGCAGATCGACGGTTCGGGCTTCGTGTTCGCCCCGGGGCGGGTGATGACCAACGCGCACGTCCTCGCCGGGGTCGCCCGCCCGGTGGTCACCGCCGAGGGCAAGGAGTACGAGGCGACGCCGGTCTACGTGGACGAGGAGACCGACGTCGCGGTGCTCTCCGTACCCGGGCTGCCGGAGGTGCCGCTCACCTTCGCGCCGGCGCCCGTGGGCACCGGCGCCGACTCGATCATCATGGGCTACCCCGGTGGCGGCGGCCTCTACGTCGGCCCGGCGCGGGTGCGTGACCGCGGTGAGATCAGCGGCCCGGACTTCCGGAACAGCCGCACCGTCGTCCGCGACGTCTACGCGCTCTACGGTCAGGTGCGCGCCGGCAACTCGGGTGGGCCACTGTTCGACGCCCAGGGCCGGGTGCTGGGGGTCGTCTTCGCATCGGCGATCGACGATCCGAACACCGGTTACGCGCTCACCTACCAGCAGGTCCAGCAGGCGGCGACGGCCGGAGCGTCCGCGCGGACCCCGGTGAACACCGGGCCCTGCGAGTAGAAGGGCCGCCCTGCCTCCCGCCACTCGCACGCTCGCGGCGGGACCCTGCAGGGCGGCCGCTCCATTCCCTCACCTGGCGGCCCAGTCGGCGATGGCTCGGCTCACGTCGGCAGGCGCCTCCTCGGGCAGGAAGTGCCCAGCGCCGGGCAGCAGGCAGGACTCGTAGGCGCCCGCGACGTAGCGGTCGGACCCCCTTGCCGTGGCTGGGAGCACGTAGGGGTCCAGCTCGCCGTGCAGCTGCAGCGTGGGGGCGGTGATCGGGGCGGCCATCCGGCGGGCGTAGCGCAGGCCGTCGGGACGCAGCTGGGAGCGGGCCGCCCACCGGTAGTACTCCATCGCGCCGTAGGCGGCCTGCGGGATACGGGACGCGGAGCGGTAGCGCTCCACCGCCTCGGCGAAGTCGTGCGTGTGCACCCATGACGGCCCCGACCAGCGCTGCATCAGCTCCGCGATGGGGTCGTCGTCCGGGCGGGTGAGCCGGCGCTCGGGCAGCCGGGGCAGCTGGAAACCGAGCGCGTACCGCACCGCGCGGCGCTGCCGGCGGTCGGCGAGGCCCGCCCGCAGCCGCCGGGGGTGCGCCATCGACAGCACCACGAGCCGCCGCACGCTCCGCGGGTGCAGTGCCGCCATCGTCCAGGCCAGCAACCCGCCCCAGTCATGCCCCACCACGACGGCGTCCCGCTCGCCCAGCGCCCGGACCAGCGCCGCGACGTCCGAGGACAGGGTGGGCAGGTCGTAGCCGCGCGGCGGTTTGTCGCTGGCCCCGAAGCCGCGCAGGTCGGGCGCGACGGCGTGGAAGCCTGCTTCGGCCAGGGCGGTCAGCTGGGAGCGCCAGGCCCACCAGAACTGCGGAAAGCCGTGCAGCAGCAGGACCAGTGGGCCCTGCCCCGCCTCGGCCACGTGCAGGCGCACGCCGTTCGCGGACAGGTCGCGATGCGTCCACGGGCCGGGCAGCAGGACGCTGGTCGCGTCGGGCGGCTCCTCCTCCGGAACCGTCGTCACAGAGGCCCGGGTGCCCCGGTCGGCCGGCGCACGTCAGACGACGTAGGAGTCGCCGCGCAGCTTGACCTGCCCGTTGCTGACGGTCGGGACGTCGCGGTGCCGCTGGCCGGGCGCCTCGCGGTGCATGACCTCCGGCAGTTCGCGCAGCGACTCGAGGGTCCGCTCGGGCTTGTCGATCCGCTTGAGCAGCCGGACCCCCACCAGCCCGGCCAGCCCGGCGGCTGCGCCCAGCGCTCCCGTGACGATGAGGAAGGCGGCCCAGCGCGGCAGCGCCAGCGCGATCGCCTCGGCGACCGCGACGAAGAAGTAGATGCCGGCGAAGGCCAGCATCACGCCCGCGACAGCGAACGCGGCGATGCTGATGCCGGCCTTCTTCGCGGAGCGGCTGATCTCGGCCTTCGCCAGCTCCATCTCGTTGCGGATGAGCACGGAGACGTCGGCCATCGCGCTCTGCACGAGCGTGCCGATCGAGGGCTCATCGGCGCCGGTGGTCCGGCTCCGTCCGTCCGTCGGGACGCTGTGGGCCACGGGGCACTCCTCCCAGGTCGGCGCACCGCCCGGAGGGTGGTGCTGGCGCGGATGTGCATACCGCACCGGGTCGTGTACCCGAACGGCGGTCTGCGGGAATCGTGCCGTATTCGGCGCCCCGGCGCGTCCCCGGATCCCCCGAACGGAGAACGGACCCTTCCCGGCCCCCTCGCGGGCTCGGGAGCCGGGAGGGGGCCGTTCAGTCCTCCGAAGGCGCGGCGGGCAGCTTCTCGGAGATGAGCTCCATGACCGAGGAGTCGGTCAAGGTCGTGACGTCACCGAGTTCGCGGTTCTCGGCGACGTCACGCAGCAGGCGCCGCATGATCTTGCCGGAGCGGGTCTTGGGCAGCTCCTGGACGACCATGATCTGGCGGGGGCTGGCGATCGGGCCGATCTCCCGGCGGACGTGCAGGCGCAGCGTCTGCACCAGCTCCTCGCCCGACTGCTCCTCGGTCACGTTGCCGCGGAGGATCACGAAGGCGACGATGCCCTGGCCGGTGGTCGGGTCGCTGGCGCCGACCACCGCCGCCTCGGCCACCGTCGGGTGGCTGACCAGCGCGGACTCGACCTCGGTCGTCGAGATGCGGTGCCCCGAGACGTTCATCACGTCGTCGACCCGGCCGAGCAGCCAGATGTCGCCGTCCGCGTCCTTCTTGGCGCCGTCCCCGGCGAAGTAGACGTTCTTCCCGAACCGCGACCAGTAGGTGTCGACGTAGCGGTCGTCGTCCCCCCAGATCGTGCGCAGCATCGACGGCCAGGGCTCGGTGAGCACGAGCAGGCCGGTGGAGTCGTCGCCGAGTTCGTTGCCCTCGTCGTCGACCACCTTCGCCGAGACACCGGGGATGGGTGTCTGCGCCGAGCCGGGCTTGAGCGTGGTGACGCCCGGCAGCGGAGTGATCATGTGCGCGCCGGTCTCGGTCTGCCACCAGGTGTCCATGATCGGGCAGCGGCCGCCGCCGATGTTCTTGTGGTACCAGAGCCACGCCTCGGGGTTGATCGGCTCACCGACCGAGCCCAGCAGCCGGAGGCTGGACAGGTCGTACTCCGCCGGGATGTCCTCGCCCCACTTCATGAACGTGCGGATCGTGGTCGGCGCCGTGTAGAGGATCGAGACCTTGTACCGCTGGATGATGTCCCACCAGCGGCCCTTGTGCGGGGTGTCGGGCGTGCCCTCGTACATGACGCTGGTCGCCCGGTTGGAGAGCGGGCCGTAGACGATGTAGCTGTGGCCGGTGACCCAGCCGACGTCGGCCGCGGTCCAGAAGACGTCGCGGTCGGGCTTGAGGTCGAACACGGCCCAGTGCGTCCAGCTGACCTGGGTCAGGTAGCCCCCGGTGGTGTGCAGGATCCCCTTCGGCTTCGCCGTCGTCCCCGACGTGTACATGATGTAGAGCGGGTGCTCGGCGTCGAACGCCTCGGGGGTGTGCTCGGGGGACTGGCGCGCGACGACGTCGTCCCACCACAGGTCGCGGCCCTCGTTCCACTCGACGTCCTGGCCGGTGCGCTTCACGACGACGACGTTGCGGACGCTGTCCGTGCGGCTCACGGCGTCGTCCACCGCCGGCTTGAGCGCGCTCGGGGCGCCGCGCCGGTAGCCGCCGTCGGAGGTGATGACGAGGACGGCGCCGGCGTCGGTGATCCGGCTCGCCAGGGCGTCGGCGCTGAACCCGCCGAACACGACCATGTGCACCGCGCCGATGCGGGCGCAGGCGAGCATCGCGATGACCGTCTCGGGGATCATCGGCATGTAGATCGCCACGCGGTCGCCGGCCTGCACGCCGAGTTTGAGCAGCGCATTGGCGGCCCGGCAGACCTCCTGGGTGAGCTCGCCGTAGGTGAGCGTGCGGGTGTCGCCCGGTTCGCCCTCCCAGTGGTAGGCGACCCGGTCGCCGTGCCCGGCCTCCACGTGCCGGTCCAGGCAGTTGTAGGCGACGTTGAGCTTCCCGCCGACGAACCACTTCGCGAACGGGGGCTTGTCCCAGTCGAGGACCCGGTCCCACTCCTTCTCCCAGGAGAGCCGGCGGGCCTGCGTCTCCCAGAACCCGAGCCGGTCGCGGGCGGCCTCCTCGTAGGCGTCTGCCTTCACGTTGGCCTCGGCCGCGAGCTCCGGGGGCGGCGGGAACCGGCCCTCCAGCTGGGTGGACTCGCTCATCTCGGCTCCTCCCGTTCCGGTGTCGCGGGTTCTCTCCCGGCGACGCCACCTGCCTCGGGCCACGACGTCCTGTGGCTCCGACCACACCGTATGACTCCGCGGCGCTCGGCGTCTCCTCGGGGGACGTCGGTGCGACGGGGCCGCCCGGCCGGGCCCGTGCCCCGCTCGGGAGACTGGCGGCATGGCGGGTCCGCAGGGCGGGGTCGCGGCCCGGATCCCCGGTGCCGCGGCGCTCGGGCTGCTCGCCCCACCCACGGCCGCCGCCCTGCCCGCGGTCCTGCTCGCGGACTCCGGCTGGACGGCCGACCGGCTCGCGGAGCGGGCGCTCCGGCAGGGGACGGACGACCGGCGGGTGCTCGCGACCGTGTGGTGGTACTCGGCGTCCTCGGTGCTGCTGACCCCGGTGCTGGCCGGCCTGGTCACCGGCCTGCCGCTGTCCGCCCGGCTCGAGGACACCAGGCTCGCCGTGCTGTCCGGTGGCCTGCCGGTCGCGGCGACGTCGTCGGCTCCCGGTCCGGATGCCCTCCGCGAGGTGGCGGAGCAGCTCCGGGTCTCGCTGACGGCGGTGGTCGCGGCCGTGGCCGAGGCGGGGACGATGCGGGAGCGCCCGCTCTGGGCGATCGCGACGGACTCGATCGCGAACCGGCTGCTCGCGCTCGGTCGGGCCGTGGGGGAGGTGGAGCGGGCCACCGCGCTGGCGGCGCCCCTGGCCGCGGCCGTCGGTCGCCCGCTGCCGGTGCCCCGCTACGTCGACGTCGCGGGGGCCCGGTTCACCCGGCGCGCCTCCTGCTGCCTGCTCTACCGGGTCCCGGGCGAGCCGCTCTGTGTCTCCTGCCCGCGCCGGCCCGCGGCCGAGCGGGAGATACTGCTCGAGGACACCGCCGCCCGCCTGTAGCGCAGGCCGGGAGCGCAGGTGTCCTGCCCTGGGAGCCTCGGGTCAGGCTTCCAGCGCGCGCTGGATCGCCAGCCGCAGCTCCTCGATGCCCTCGCCGGTCGCAGCCGAGACGGCCACCGCGTCGGGATAGGCCGCGCGGAGGGAGGCCACCCACTCCGGCGGTGCGACGTCGATCTTGTTGAGGGCCAGCAGCTCGGGCCGGTCCCGGGCGCCGATCTCGTACAGCACGCCCCGGACCGTGGTCACCTGCGCCATGGCATCCGGTGCCGAGGCGTCGACCACGTGCAGCACCAGGTCGGCCTGGACGACCTCCTCGAGGGTGGAGCTGAAGGCGTCGACCAGCTGGTGCGGCAGGTGGCGGACGAACCCGACCGTGTCCGTCAGCGTGTACTCCTGCCCGTCGGGTGTCCGGGCGCGCCGGACCGTCGGGTCGAGGGTGGCGAACAGCGTGTCCTGCACGAGGACGTCGGCCCCGGTGAGCCGGTTGAGCAGCGCGGACTTTCCCGCGTTGGTGTAGCCGGTCAGCGCCACTGACGCGACCCGGTTGCGCCGCCGCCGCGACCGGGTGCGCTCCCGCCGCCGCGCCGTCTGCTGGACCTGGCGGCGCAGGGCGGTCATCCGGCGCCGCAGGTGCCGGCGCTCGCTCTCCAGTCGCATCTCGCCGGGGCCGCACACGCCGACGCCGCCACCCCCGGCCATCCGGCCGCCCCCGACGCGGGACATGGCCGTGCCCTGGCCGCGCAGCCGGGGCAGCTGGTAGGCCAGCTGAGCCAGCTCCACCTGAGCCTTGCCCTCACTGCTGCGGGCGTGCTGGGCGAAGATGTCGAGGATCAGCGCGGTCCGGTCGACGACCCGGGAGCCGAGTCGATCCCCGAGGTTGCGGACCTGCGCGGGGGACAGCTCGCCGTCGGCGATGACCAGGGCGGCGTCCTCGTCGCGGACCATCGTGGCGAGTTCGGTCACCTTGCCGGCGCCGAGGTAGGTGGCCGGGTCCGGCCGGTCCCGGGGCTGCACCAGCCGGCCGACCACCGTGACACCGTCGGTCTCGGCGAGCCGCTCCAGCTCGTCGAGGGGGTCCGTCGCGGCCCCGTCCCTGGGCCCGTCCCGGAGCCCGAGGAGCACGGCGCGGGCCCGGCTCTTCCCCGCGCCGTCCGCGGTGCCGTCGCCGGATCCGTCTCCCGCGGGGCCGCGCGGCCCGTCGGTTGCGCCGCCGCTCGGCGGGGCGCCCAGCAGCCAGGTCCCTGGCATTCCGTCCTCACTGACCCCGGGCACACGGCCCCGGCCCGTGCCGGAAAGAAACGGCGGCCGTCCTGGCGCCCGGGCCGGCGCGTGGCGATGCCGCCGCCGGCGCTTCCGGCACTGCCAGCCTTCTCGGATCCGGCCTCGCGTGCCACCCGGGTCAGGGCAGGAAGAGCATCGAGTCGCCGAACTCGTGCCACAGGTAGCGCTCGGTGACCGCGGCGGCGTAGGCATCGCGCACCAGCTGCGGGCCTGCGACGGCCTCCAGCAGGAGCAGGTGGCTCGCCTCGGGCGCGTGCAGGCCGGTGACCAGGCCGGTGACCGCGCGGGCCGGCACGTCCGGGCCGAGGACGAGGTCGGTCCACCCGTCGGCCGGGCGGGTGACGCCGTCGTCGCCCGTGGCCGTCTCCAGCGCCCGGGTGACGGTGGTCCCTACGGCGACCACCCGGTGCCCGGCCGCGCGGGTGCCCGTGACCAGCAGGGCGGTGACCTCGGGGACGCGGAAGCGCTCCGGGTACGGCGGCTCGTGCAGTTCGGGGCTGGAGACGCCGCTGTGCAGGGTCAACGGCACGACCGGGATCCCGCGAGCGGCCAGCCGGGTGACGACGTGCTCGCTGAACGGCCGCCCGGCGCTGGCCATCTCCGCGCTGCCCGGCTCGTCGGCGTACACGTTCTGCAGCTCGGCCAGCGGCACCTCGTGCTCGAGATAGCGGTAGCCGACGGGCCGCCCGTGCAGCGGCAGGTAGGCCGTCGCCGCCACCCGGGGGTCCGTCCGCGCGCGCCACAGCCGCGAGCCGGCGGCAGGCCGGGGATAGGGCTCGTGCAGGTGCAGCCACACGTCACCCGGCAGGCGGAGGAGCGTGCCGGGCTCGACGCCCAGGTCCGGGCCGTCGTTGCCGGGACGGCGGACCTCGACGACCCAGCTGCCGTCGTCCAGCGTCGTGGACACGTGCAGCCGGACCAGCCGCCCGTCCGCACCGCGAGCGTCGACGCGGGCAGGGAGCGTCGCGGACGTGTTGACGACGACGAGGTCGCCGGGTTCGAGCAGCCCCGGAAGCTCGTGGAACCGCCGGTGCTCGACGCCCGACGGGCGGACGGACAGGAGCCGCACCTCGTCACGCAGGAGCCCGCGCTCCTCGGGCGGTGCGCCGGCCTCGCTGCCGGGCGGGAGGGTGAAGGCCACGGTCATGCCCCAGCCTCCGCGTCGGCCGGCGCCAGCTCCGCCGCGCGGTAGCGGCCGCTGGGCAGCTCGCCGGTCACCAGCCGGAGCAGGGCCGGGACGACCGTCTCCGGCGCGGGCCGGTCACTGATGTCCTCGTCGGGGAACGCGGCCTGGTGCATGTCGGTGGCCATGTCGCCGGGATCGACCGCGTAGATCCGGAGCTCCGGCCGCTCGACGGCGAGGACGGCGGTGAGCTGATCGAGCGCGGCCTTGCTGGCGCCGTAGCCGCCCCAGCCCTCGTACGCCTCGACGGCGGCGTCGGAGCTGATGCCGAGCACTCTCCCGCGCGCGCGGTCCAGTGCCGGGAGCAGCTCCTGGAGCAGCGCGAGGGGCGCGACGGTGTTGACGATCAGGATCTGTGTGAACCGGTCGGGAGCGAGGTCGGCGAGCCGGGGCAGCGGGCTCGGGCCAAGGTCGCTGGCGTTGTTGACGAGGAGGTGGAGGCGCTCGCCCACGGCTGTCGCCAGGGCGCGGCGGTGCGCGGCGTCGGCGACGTCGCCGGGGATCGCGGTGACCAGGTACGGGTTCGGCAGGGCGGACACGGTGGTGGCCAGCCGGTCGGCGTCGCGGCCGTCGGCGACGACGCGCCAGCCGCGGCCGTTCAGCTCGGCGGCAAGCGCACGACCGAGGCCGCGCGAGGCGCCGGTGATCAGTGCGGTGGGGATGTCCATGGGGTTACCGTGAGACCTCAAGCCGACTTGAGGTCAAGAGGTCACCGTGGATTCGCTGACCATCGGCCAGGTGTCCGCGCGGTCGGGCGTCGCGCCCTCCGCGCTGCGCTACTACGAGGAGCAGGGACTCGTCGCCACCACGCGGACCCCGGGCGGTGCGCGACGCTATCCGCGCACCGTGTTGCGCCGGCTGGCGTTCGTGCGGGCGGCGCAGAACGTCGGGCTGTCGCTGTCGGAGATCCGCGCGGCGCTGGACACCCTGCCCGAGGGGCGTCCGCCGACGGCCAGGGACTGGGCCCGGCTCTCCCGCGGGTGGCGCGACCGGCTGGACGAGCAGATCGCGGCGCTCAGCCAATTGCGCGACGGGCTCACTTCGTGCATCGGTTGCGGCTGCCTGTCGCTGGGGAGGTGTGCGTTGTCGAATCCGGGGGACGTGGCCGGCCGGGAGGGCGCGGGTGCGCGTTGGCTGTCGCCGGCTCTGCGCCGGATCCCGCCCGTGAGCAACGCGAACTGAGCTGCCGTCGTTCTCCCGGAACCCTCGCGCTCGGACCCGCCCGCGGGTGATGATCCGGGGATGCACGGCCCAGGGGGAGGTCATCCATGACCGTCATGCCGGCCGCGTTCATCGGCCACGGCAACCCGATGAACGCGTTGGAGAAGAACCGTTACACCGAGGCCT
>JAODNJ010000349.1 GCA_025465155.1 Frankiales bacterium | reverse complement strand
CCGGTGATCCATTCCGCCACCGGCTGGTAGACGACGCGGTGCAGCGGCCGCCCGCCGCCCGCGGCCGTGGCGGCCAGCCAGGTGCGGACCTCGTTGGCGCCGGCACCGGCGCTCGCGTGAGCGCCGTCGGTGAGCTGCATCAACGCCGTCCGCTCGCCGGACTCCAGCGCGTCGAGGAACGCGGCGTCCCACTCCGGGCGGATCTTCTTCGACGCCGTCGCCTTGCCCTCGGCGATCAGCCGCGCCCGCTCCTCGTCGCCGAGGTCGTAGGCGTCGGCCTCGAGGCTCGGAGGGGAGTGCGACAGTCCACCGGTGCCGATGACGAGCACCCGCTCGTCGATCGTGTCCAGGAACGAGCCCACCGCCTCGCCGAGGGCGAGGACTCGGTGGGCGCGGGGGAGGGGAGGCGTGGCGCAGTTGATCGCCACGGGGACGACCGGCCGTTCCGCCAGGCCGCCGAGCAGGTCGCGCAGCGGGTGGGCGAAGGCGTGGTCGAGGGCGACGTCACGGCAGACCGCGACGTCGATGCCCGACTGCAACAGGTGCTCGGCCAGTGCCCGCGCGCGGGCCTGGGGCACCTCGAGCCGGCCGGCCGGGTGCGGGGCCTCGGCGATCACGTCGGCCGAGAGCGCGACGGCGAAGGCCGGGACGATCTGGGTGAAGGCGTGCCGGTGGTCGCCGCCGAACAGCACGACGAGTTCGGGGTCGAACTCGGCGACCGTCGCCTTCGCCTTGGCCAGACCGGCCCGGAAGTCGAGGCCCTCGACCCGTTGCTGGTCGCGTTCCTTGCCCGGACTGTGGCTCGCGCAGACCGTCAGCCGCCGCCGCTCCGTCATGCGTGCCGTCCGTCCGTTCGAGTTCGCACCTACGCGCACACGCTGTCAGATAAGGGCCAGACGGGCAAGCAGCGGCGCCGGAGCCACACCCCGGGACGGCACGCCCGTCACCGGTCGGCCCCCGCCCAGTCCGCGAGCACGGCCCCGACGTCCTCGGGGTCGCGTTCCGGGCCGGGCAACGCCGCGGGGGTACGCGAGAAGCAGGGCTGCGGCACGGACTGGGTGATCCCGGCAGGGGAGACGAGGCTGCCGCGCCCGCCCACCTGCGGGTGGTCGGCGGCCTCCGCGTAGGAGAGCACCGGCGTGAGGCAGGCGTCCCGCTCGGCGAAGTGCGCCGTCCACTCGTCCCTGGTCCGGGTGGCGATGACGGCGGCGAGGCGCCCCCGAAGCAACGGCCACGCCGCGACGTCGTGCTGAGCAGGGAGGTCGGCACCGGCGAGGCCGAGGCCCTCGACCAGCTGAGCGTAGAACTGCGGTTCGACCGCGCCGACGGCGACGAACTCGCCGTCGGCGCAGGCGTAGGTGTCGTAGAAGGGCGCCCCGCCGTCGGTCAGGTTGCTCTGCCGCCGGTCGGTCCACTCGCCCCGGTGGCGCATCGCCCAGATCATGGTGGACAGGTGCGTGACGCCGTCGAGGATCGCGGCGTCCACCACCTGACCGACGCCGGACCGGGAGACCTCCCAGAGTGCGGCGAGCACGCCGGTCACCACGTACATCCCGCCACCGCCGAACCCGAGCAGGTTCAGCGGCGGGGCGGGCGGGCCGGCGGCCCGGCCCATGGCCCGGAGAGCCCCGGTCAGGGCCAGGTAGTTGATGTCGTGCCCCGCCCGGGGGGCCAGCGGTCCCTGCCGGCCGAAGCCGCTGAGCCGGGCGTACACCAGGCGTGCATTGCGCGCGAGGCAGTCGTCGGGTCCGATGCCCAGCCGCTCGGCGACCCCGGGCCGCAGCGCCTCGAGGGAGACGTCGGCGTGCGCCACCAGCGCCAGCGCGGTCTCCCGCCCCGAGGCCGCACGGAGGTCGGCGACCACTCGCCGCCGTCCACGGAACACCGGGTCCTCGGGGCCGCCCATGCGCGGCGATCCGTCTGCGGGGCGCTCGAGCCGCACCACCTCGGCGCCGAGGTCGGCGAGGGTCATCGCCGCGTGCGACACCGACCCGGCACCCGCCATCTCGAGCACCTTGAGGCCGCCCAGCGGACCGCTGCGGGGTACACCAGATTCCACGGGAGCTCCTCCTGCGCGGCCGCCCGGCGGCGGCGACACGAATGTCAGAAAACTAGCCCACGCACATCGAGCCGTGCGGCCTGCCGCAGCGGCCTGGCGCGACGTTGACCGAGCGGGGCCCCGACGGTAATTTGCGGTGAAACATCTAACCCTTTGGTGCGCTCGGGAGGTGCCGCCCCGATGCCGCTGCGGGTGGGGATCGTCGGTGTGGGGTGGGGTGCGCACGTGCAGGCCCCGGCCTTCGGTGCCGTGCCCGGCTACGAGGTCGCGGCGCTGTGTGCCCGGACGCCGGACCGGCTCGACCGCGTGGCCGGGCGGCTCGGCATCGCTGACACGTCGACGGACTGGGAGACCTTCGTCCGCCGCGACGACCTGGACCTGATCTCGGTGGCCACGCCGACTCCGCTCCACACCAGCATCTCCCTCGCCGCCCTGGCCGCCGGGAAGGCGGTCCTCTGCGAGAAGCCGCTCGCCGGCAGCACCGCCGAGGCGGAGGAGCTCGCCGCCGCCGCCGAGGCGTCCGCCCGGCCGACCGCCTGCTGCTTCGAGAGCCGATGGCTGCCCGACCGGCTGGCCGTCTGGGAGCGGGTCCGTGCCGGCTACCTCGGCGCGCCGTATTTCGCGCGCGTCAACCGCAGTGCCTCGTACTGGCACCCGTCGCATGCGCCGCAGGCCCGGTGGATGTACGACCGCGACCAGGGTGGCGGCTATCTCGCCGGCATGCTCGTGCACGACCTCGACTACGTCTGCACCCTGCTCGGCGAGCCCGCCGCACTGTGCGCCGAGGTGCGCAGCACGCTGCCCGACCGGGAGCTGCCCGGCGGCGAGCGACTGACGGTGACCGCCGACGACACCGCGGCGGTGGTGCTGCGGATGGAGTCCGGCGCCACGGCGGTGCTGAGCGTCTCGGTGATGGGCGCGCACACGGACTTCTTCGGGATGGATCTGTTCGGCAGTGACGCCACCATCTCGGGCGACGGCACGGTCAAGGGGGCGAGCTTCCGCGCCGGCCGGACGGCGGAGGAGGGGCTGGCCCCGGTGCCACCCAGCCCGCGCCGGCCGCCCGGCGAAGACCGGCTCCCCGGCGGCCTGGCGGGAGAGGCGATCCGGTCGATGGCGCTGATGCTGGAGGACTGGCTACCGGCCTTCGACGGTCAGCTCACCCCGATGCCCGTCCCGACGTTCGCCGACGGCCTGCGGACCATCAGGATCGTCGAGGCCGCCCACCGTTCGGCCGACGGTGCCGGCTGGGTGTCGCTGGCGCCCGACGCCTCGCCCGCCGCTGCATCCGTCCCCGGCGCCTGAGTCCGCCCCCGCAGTCCTGGAGAGGTTCCCGCAGCATGGAGTTGGCCGATCTCGTCGCGCCGTCGCACACCGCGTTCCTGATCTCGGAGATG
>JAODNJ010000318.1 GCA_025465155.1 Frankiales bacterium | reverse complement strand
GGGTGGATGACGTTCTGGTCGAAGACGACGCTGCGGACCGCCGCACCCTTGGCCTTCAGGCCGAGATCGACGAATGCCTGGAGCGCCGCCTCGGGGATGTCGGTCCGCACCGAGTCCTGGGCCGTGGTGGCCAGCCGCTGGTACGACGTCAGCACCGCGACCGGGCTCGCCGACTTCAGGATGGCGTTCAGGGCGCAGCGCTGCCGGTCCATGCGCAGGTAGTCGGAGAGGCCGTAGCGGCCGCGCGCCCACTGGAGCGCGTGCCAGCCGTCGAGGTGCTGGTTCGGCCCCGGCGTGAAGTAGTCGTCCGGCAGGTCGTTGCTGTCGGGGGTCCCGTTGATCGGCACCCAGTAGTTCGTGTTGACGGTGATCCCGCCGAGCGCATCCACCATCTTCGCGAAGCCGTCCATCGTGACCAGCGCGTAGTAGTCCAGGTGCAGACCGAGCGCCTCACCGACGCCGAGCTTGAGCCAGTCGGCACCGGGGTTGTCGGACTGCCCGACGAGCCCGGGGTGCAGCGCGGGCCCGTTGTCGTAGACCGCGTTGAGCAGGCCCTCGTCCTCCTGTGCGGCGGTGAACCCGTTCGGGTAGGCCTGGGCCAGCGGGCTGCCTGCCGGGAACGGCAGGTTCTCCAGGTTGCGCGGCACGCTGAACAACGTCGTCTGGCCGGTGTGCGTGTCGACGCTCGCGACGACGACCGTGTCGGTCCGCAGGCCGGTGCGGTCCGGCCCGGCGTCCCCTCCGAGGAGCAGCACGTTGACGCGGTCCTTGCCGGCGAACGGGTTGGGTTTGTCGACGACGGTGGCGGACCTGTGCTGCCCGAAGATGTGCGTGATCAGTACGCGCTGGATGCCGGCGACGTGGACGATCTCCACCGCGGGAGCAGCGACCACGGCCGCCATCACGAGGACGACGAGTGCACCGAGCGCCTGCTGCCACCGGGCGGTGCGCTCCGGCGTGAGCATGCGGTAGCCCGTCGCGACCACCACCACCCAGGCCAGCGCGACAACGCCGGTCACGACGATGATCCACAGCAGCGGGGCGGACCCGAGCGCCCAGTGGAGGGCGGTCGCACGGCCGGCCGTGGCGAGGTACACCCCGCCCGCCACCAGGAGCAGGAACACCAGGAGGGTGAGCGCGCCGAGCTTGCGCCGGCCGGCCACGAGGTAGGCCGTGCCGGGGACGAGCGTTCCGGCGACGGTCAGGGCCAGGGCCGAGCCGAAGCTGGCCGCCCTCCGGTGCCGGGTGCTGGCCTGCTGCTCCCTGGCCGCCCGTCGCGACCCCGAGGGCGGCGCCGCTGGACCGGGCGCCCCGGAGCCGCCGTTCGCGCGCTCGCTCACGGGCGCGCCGGGTGGCGCGGGAGCATGGTCACCACGTGATGGTCGCACCGATCCCCCCGCCGGGCCGACCTGCGTGTCCTGCGCCACACTCGAACGGTGCGCTCCTGAGCATCTGCTGATGCGCTGACCGGGAGACGGGTCACAGTCTCGCGGGCCGGGCACGCAATGCGGGTCCCGGCCGTTGGTTACGCAAGCGTAGGTTACGCAGCCGTAGGTCGATCGGTACCGGAGGGTCCCTTGCCGCAGACGTCTCCCCACAGCGCCGTCCTCGTCGAACTCGAGCCGGTGGTCGCCCAGAATCTCGACCGGCACCTCGCGCTGGCCAAGGAATGGCACCCGCACGACTACGTCCCGTGGTCGCAGGGGCGGGACTTCGCGTTCCTCGGCGGCCAGGACTGGGCTCCCGAGCAGTCCCGCCTGGACGAGACGGCCAAGGCCGCGATGATCACCAACCTGCTCACCGAGGACAACCTGCCCAGCTACCACCGTGAGATCGCCACCCGCTTCGGCCGCGACGGGGCCTGGGGTACGTGGGTCGGGCGCTGGACCGCCGAGGAGAACCGGCACGGCATCGCGCTGCGCGACTACCTCGTCGTCACGCGTGGCGTCGACCCCGTCGAGCTGGAGCGGGCCCGGATGGACTACATGACCACCGGCTACGACTCCGGCGACAAGACCCCCCTCGAGGCGGTCGCCTACGTCTCCTTCCAGGAGCTGGCGACCCGGGTCTCGCACCGCAACACCGGCCGCGCCACGGGCGACCCGATCGCCGACCAGCTGCTGGCCCGCATCGCCACCGACGAGAACCTGCACATGGTCTTCTACCGGAACCTGGTCGAGGCGGCCTTCGAGATCGACGCCGACTCGACCATGCGCGCGGTCGCGAACGAGGTCATCAACTTCGAGATGCCCGGCGCCACGATGGCCGGTTTCCGCAAGAACTCGATGCTGATCGCCAAGGCCGGCATCTACGACCTCCGGCTCCACCACGACGAGGTGGTGAGCCCGATCCTGCGCAAGTGGAAGGTCTTCGAGCGCACGGACCTGGGGCCGGAGGGCGAGCAGGCGCGCGAGGAGCTGGCCACCTTCCTGACCGGTCTGGATGCCCAGGCCACCCGCTTCGTCGAGAGCCGGGACCGCGCGCGGGCCCGTGTCGCGGCCCGCGCCGAGGCGCCCGACCGCGTCATCGACACCGCGGCGGAGGCCTCCGCCCAGTCCTGACGGGGGCGGTCCGGCGGGGGGAAGGGAGTCCGTAAGGTCGGCCGTCGTGCGCCTGGCTACCTGGAACGTCAACTCCATCCGCAGCCGCGCCGACCGGGTGGCCGCCTGGCTCCAGCGCCGCGATCTCGACGTGCTGGCCCTGCAGGAGACCAAGTGCCGTGACGACCAGTTCCCCGAGGAGCCCTTCCGGGATCTCGGGTACGAGGTCGCGCACGTCGGGTTCTCGCAGTGGAACGGCGTCGCGATCCTGTCCCGGGTCGGGCTGGACGACGTCGAGGTCGGCTTCCCGGGACAGCCGTGGTGGGGGGCGGGCGGCGGTGATGCCGCGGACACCGAGGCCCGCGCGATCGGGGCCACCTGCGGCGGTGTCCGGGTCTGGAGCCTCTACGTCCCGAACGGGCGCACGCTCACCGACCCGCACTACCGGTACAAGCTCGACTGGCTGGGCGCCCTGCGCGAGACCGCCGCCGGCTGGCTGACCGCCGATCCCGCCGCCCAGATCGCCCTGGCCGGCGACTGGAACATCGCCCCCCAGGACGACGACGTGTGGGACATGGGCGTCTTCACCCACTCCACGCACGTGTCCGGGCCCGAGCGGGCCGCCTTCCGGTCGGTCGTGGAGGCCGGCTACTCCGACGTCGTCCGCCCGTTCACGCCCGGCCCGGGCGTCTACACCTACTGGGACTACACGAAGCTGCGCTTCCCCCGCCGCGAAGGCATGCGGATCGACTTCGTGCTGGGCTCCCCCGCCCTGGCGCGGCGCGTCACGGCAGCGCTCATCGACCGCGAGGAACGCAAGGGCAAGGGCGCCAGCGACCACGCGCCCGTCGCCGTCGCGCTGAGCTGAACCGGGAGTCGCCTCGTGCTCGTGCTGCTGCCCCCGTCCGAGACCAAGCGCGCCGGAGGGGACGGCGGCCCGCTGGATCTGGGCGCGCTGCCGTTCCCCGAACTCACGCCGGTGCGCACCGAGCTCGTCGAGGCCCTGGTCAAGCTGGCCGACGACGTCCCGGCCGCCCGCACGGCGCTCGGGCTCTCCGCCCGGCAGGACGACGAGCTGGCCCGCAACGCCGCGCTCTGGACGAGCCCGAGTCTGCCGGCCCTCGACCGTTACACCGGCGTGCTGTACGAGGCCCTCGACGTCGGCACGATGACACGGGCGCAGCGACGTCGGGCCGACGCCCGGCTCGCCGTCGGCTCGGCCCTGTTCGGGCTGCTGCGCGGACCCGACCGGGTCCCGGCCTACCGGCTCTCCGCCGGGTCCACGCTTCCGGGGCTGCCCGGCCTGAGGTCGGTGTGGCGGCCCGCCCTCTCGCCGGTGCTCGCCGGGATCGACGAGCTGGTGGTCGACCTGCGCAGCGGGGCCTACGCCGCGCTCGCTCCGGTGCCGGGCGCGGTCACCGTCCGCGTCGAGACCGAGCAGCCGGACGGCACCCGCGCCGTCGCCAGCCATGTCAACAAGGCGCAGAAGGGCCGGCTGGCGCGGATCCTCGCGACCACGACCGCCGAGCCCGGCGACGTCCTCCGGCTGCGGGCCCTGGTACGGCGGGCCGGGCTGCGGGTGGAGCACGACGGGGGGACGGAGCTCACCGTGGTGGTCTGAGGGATACGGTCCGAGCGTGAGCGACGACCTGTGCCTGCGGCCGGCCACCGAACTGGCGGTGATGGTCCGTTCCCGCGAGGTGTCCGCCCGGGAGCTGCTCGACGCCCACCTGGCCCGCATCGACTCGCTCAACCCGGGCCTCAACGCCATCGTGACGCTGGACCCCGAAGGGGCGCGGGCGGCCGCCCGCGCGGCCGACGCCGCCCTGGCCGCGGGCGGGGAGGTCGGGCCCCTCCACGGCCTGCCCGTGGCTCACAAGGACACCCACGCAACCGGCGGCATGCGCACGACCTGGGGCTCGCCGCTGCATGCGCACACCGTGCCCGCGCGTGACGAGCTGGTGGTCGCCCGGCTGCGCGCCGCCGGCGCCATCCGGGTGGGCAAGACGAACGTGCCCGAGTTCGCGGCCGGCTCGCACACGTTCAACCCGCTGTTCGGCGCCACCCACAACCCCTACCGGCACGGGCTGTCGGCCGGTGGGTCGAGCGGTGGAGCGGCCGCCGCGCTGGCCGCGGGTCTCGTTCCGCTGGCGGAGGGCAGCGACATGGGCGGCTCGCTGCGGAACCCGGCAGCCTTCTGCAACGTCGTCGGGCTGCGCCCGACGCCGGGCCGGGTGCCGACCTGGCCGGCGCTGCTCGGCTGGTCGACGCTGTCGGTGCAGGGGCCGCTGGGCCGCACGGTGGCCGACGTGGCGCTGCAGCTCTCCGTCCTCGCCGGGCCGGACCCGCGGGTCCCCATCTCCCTGGACGGCGACGGAACCGGCCTGGCCACCCCGCTGCCCGAGCGCCTGGACGGGCTCCGCGTTGCCTGGGCGCCGGACCTGGGCGGCCGGGTGACCGTGGACGCGAGCATCACGTCGGTCCTCACGCCGGCCGTTCGCGTGTTCGAGGACCTCGGCGCCGTCGTCACCGAGGACTGCCCCGACCTCTCCGGCGCCGACGAGGTGTTCGGCACGCAGCGCGCCTGGCTGTACGACGCCCTGTACAGCGACCTGGCCCGCCGGCATCCCGACAAGGTCAAGGACGCCATCCGCTGGAACGCCGAGATGGGTGAGAAACTGACCGGGCCGGACCTGGCGCGGGCCGAGGTGCTGCACACCCGGCTGCACCAGCGGATCGTGGCGTTCTTCGAGGGCTACGACGTCCTGGTCGCCCCGACCACCCAGGTGCTGCCGTTCCCGGTGGAGGTCGAGTACCCGACGGAGATCGGCGGGGTCCCCCAGGACAACTACCTGGAGTGGATGCGGTCCTGCACGCTGATCTCCGCCACCGGTTGCCCCGCGCTGTCGGTGCCGGGTGGCTTCACGCCGGACGGGCTCCCGGTCGGGCTGCAGAT
>JAODNJ010000262.1 GCA_025465155.1 Frankiales bacterium | reverse complement strand
CGGCTTGGTCCCAGGCGCCCTCGATGCCGTCGCGAATGTGCTGAGCACCACGGGCGCACCCGCAGGTGCCGCCGACGGCCAGCCGTCCTTCTGCTGACTACGGCGAGCGCCGACTCTCGCGTCTCGGCCGAGGTCGCCGTCGTCCGGTTGACCGCCGACGACTGGCCCGCGGTCCGGGCCATCTACGCCGAGGCATAGCGACGCGACACGCCGCCTTCGAGGCAGAGCCCGGCTGGGAGGGCGTCCGCGGCCCAGGGCCACCGCAGGTCGAGGGACTGTGCCCGGCCACCGGACGGGGCGGCGCGCGTTCCGCGAAAGCCCAGCGTACGTGCACTGTTGCGTGGTGCGCCATCAGGGACTCGAACCCCGAACCCGCTGATTAAGAGTCAGCTGCTCTGCCAATTGAGCTAATGGCGCGTGTCGTCGACCGTGACCGACGACCGGGACTGAACGATACCAGCGCTCCCGGAGCCCGTCGGTGGCAGGCTTCCGGCGGCGCGCCCTCGGGCGGCGAGCCCGTGGCACTGGGAACCTGCACGTCGTCTCCCTGTTCCTGGGGGGCGCCGCGGACCGAGAGGTGGTCGAAGTCGTGCGACGGACAGCCGTAGTGCTCGTGGCGGGAGCCCTGGTGCTCCTCGCCGGATGCAACGGCGACGGCAAGAGTGGTGGATCGGCCGGGGGCAGCCGCTCCACCGCGGCCGCGCCTGCGACCGTCCACCTCTCCCTCGCGGACGGCTCCGCCGACGTCCCGCCGATCACGCCGCTGGGGGTATCGGTCAGTGGCGGCACGCTGGACGACGTCACCGTGGTCGACGGCGCCGGAAAGCAGGTGCAGGGCGCCGTCGCGGACCAGCCCAGCCCCTCGCCGGCCCCGTCGTCGTCGGCCCAGAATGTGCCCGGCGCCACGACCCGGGTCTGGACGCCGGCCGAGCCGCTGGCCTACGCGACCAAGTACACGGTCACCGCGACCGCGCACAACTCCGCACGCAAGCAGGCCAAAGCGCGCGCGACGTTCACGACGGTCACGCCGAAGGCCCAGACCACCCCGGGAGTGGGTCCGCTCGACGGCACCACCGTCGGGGTGGGCATCCCGATCCGGGTCTACTTCGACCATCCTGTCGCGGAGGCGAACCGCGCGGAGGTGGAGCGGCACCTGAGGGTGACCACCTCGACGCCGACCGACGGTGTCTGGAGCTGGCTGGCGGCCGACGAGGTGCACTTCCGCCCGTCGACCTACTGGCCGGCCGGGAGCGACGTGCGGCTGGACGCAGAGCTCTTCGGCATCGACCTCGGCAACGGCGTCTGGGGCAAGGGGAACCGCACGGTGAGCTTCCACGTCGGCCCGAAGCACGTGTCGGTCGCCGACGCCGCCGCGCACACGCTGCAGGTGTACGACGGCGACCGGCTGATCCAGACCTTCCCGATGAGCGCGGGGAGCAACGACAATCCGACGCGCAACGGCGACCACGTCGTCCTGGAGTCGTTCCGGAAGATCGTCATGGACTCGAGCACGTTCGGGCTGGCCGTGGACGCGCCCGGCGGCTACCGGGCCGACGTGGAGTACGCCGTCCGCATCTCGAACAACGGCGAGTTCGTGCACGCCGCTCCGTGGTCGGTCGGACAGCAGGGCATCAGCAACGTGTCCCACGGCTGCATCAATCTGTCGACCGAGAACGGCAACTGGTTCTTCAACTGGGCGCAGCCGGGCGACATCGTGACGGTGACGAACTCGGTCGGCCCCACGCTGTCCGCTCAGGACGGCGACATCTACGACTGGGCCATCCCGTGGGACCAGTGGCGGGCCGGCAGCGCGTTGAAGTGAGGCCCTGGCGTTTCGCCGCCTCCGGCACCGGGCAGGCAGCACTCCCGGGCCGAGGAGGAGAGGGCCGCCATGAAGACCTGGCTGATCGTGCTCATCGTCGTGGTCGTCGTCATCGTGCTTGCGATGGCCGCGCTGCTCGCCGCCCGGCGCAACCGGCTCGCCGGACAGCGCAAGCGGGACCAGGCGCGCGAGCACCTGCAGGAGGCGCAGGTCCGTACCGCTCAGGCGGACAGGCAGCAGGCCCTCGCCGAGGAACAGGCCGCCCGTGCCCGCCGCGAGAGAGCAGAGGTGCAGGAGCGGGCCGCCCGGGTGGAGGCCGAGGCGCGCGACCGCTTGGGTGAGGCCGACCAGCATCGTGCTTCCGCCGAGGAACTGCGGGGCAAGGCCGAGAAGCTGGCGCCCGACCTGACCGCGGAGCGACCGCGCGAGGACGGGGGCGCGACCCGTCGCTGAGTTTCCGTCGCACCGGGGGTCCATCCTTCCGTCCAGGATTCTGACGCGGAGGGCCTCATGACCGACCTGCTCGCCATCGGTACGCGCAAGGGGCTGTGGCTCGCTCGCAGCGACGACCGCCGGACCTGGAGCATCGACGGGCCGCACCTGCTGGCCCAGGAGATCGCCGCCGTCTCGGTCGACACCCGCCGGCCGGTCCCGCGGGTGTTGGCCGGCGTCCAATTCGGGCACTGGGGCCCGACCGTCACGTGGTCCGACGACCTCGGCGGCTCCTGGCACGAGACCGACCACGGCGCCATCCGGTTCCCGGAGGACACCGGCGCCGCCCTGGCCCGCGTCTGGCAGCTGCGGCCGGACTCCGCCGGCCGGCCGGGCGTCGTCTGGGCCGGATGCGAGCCGCACTCCTTGTGGCGCAGTGCCGACGGCGGCTGCAGCTTCCAACTGGTGCGTGGGCTGTGGGACCACCCGCACCGCAGGGAGTGGCAGCCCGGCGCCGGGGGAGGTGCGGTGCACACCGTCCTGCCGGACCCGTCGTCCGACCGGGTGGTGGTGGCCATGAGCACCGGCGGGGTCTATGCCAGCGACGACGGCGAGACCGGGTGGACGCCGCGCAGCAGGGGTATCTCCGCGGTCTTCCTGCCCGACCCCGAACCGGAGTACGGGCAGTGTGTGCACAAGGTCGCGGTCGACGCGGGCGACCCCGACCGGATGTACGCGCAGAACCACTTCGGCGTCTACCGCACGGACGACGGAGGGCGGTCGTGGTCGCCGATCGCCGAGGGGCTGCCGGCGGACTTCGGCTTCCCGGTGGTCTCGTCGCCGCGGACGCCGGGCACGGCCTGGGTGACGCCGCTGGTCGCCGACATGCAGCGTGTGCCGCCGAAGGGCCGCCTTCGGGTACACCGGACGCGGGACGGCGGCCGGACCTGGACCGAGTCGGCTGCCGGTCTCCCGGACGACGCCTGGACGTCGGTGCTGCGCGACGCGATGTGCGTCGACGAGGGCGACCCGACCGGCGTGTATGTGGGCACGCGGGACGGCTGCGTGTACGCCAGTGCCGACGAGGGGGAGACCTTCACACTCGTCGCCGAGCACCTGCCCGACGTCCTCGCCCTCCGGGCGGCCCGACTGTGACGAGCCGGCCGTGAGTGTCGAGGTGGTGCTCCCCGGCGCGCTCGCCGACCTCGCCGGTGGCGCACGGCACCTGGCCGTCGACCTGCCCGGCGCGACGCTCGGCGACCTGCTCGACGAGCTGGCGGTCCGGCATCCGCTCCTGGACCGGCGGCTGCGGGACGAGACGGGGACGCTTCGCCGGTTCGTCAACGTCTACGTCGACGGGGAGGACGTGCGCTACGAGGGCATGCTCGCGGCGGCGGTCCGGGACGGCGCCGTGGTCCAGGTTCTCCCCTCAGTCGCGGGAGGCTGAGGCGGTCAGAGCGCGGCCAGCGCGCTGCACTCCCCGCAGAGCTGGGTGTCCTCGTAGCCCTGGGGCGGCCAGGCCAGCTGCTCGTCGACGGCGACGTACGCCCCGCAGAGCGCCTTGCGGCTCTGGCCGTTGACCCGGCCGATCGTGGCGTGCGCCGGACCGATCTGTCGCGGGGTGAGCTGAGTACCGAAGGCGCCGACCATCATCACCGAATGGGCGGTTCCGTAGCGGTAGGCGGCAGCGGTCATACCGCACAGACTCCGAGGCCGCCAGGCTGTGTGCCAGTACCCCGGTGGGCGTGTCGCGGTCCCGCG
>JAODNJ010000572.1 GCA_025465155.1 Frankiales bacterium | reverse complement strand
CGGGCCGGCGCCCGCGGCAAGCGGCGCAACAGCCTGAAGGTGTCGGCCAACCCCTCGCTGGCGGCGCTGTGGCTGGCGCCGCGGATCGGGCGCTTCATCGAACTGCATCCCGACATCGACATCCAGGTGTTCCTGCACGCCAGCCAGGACCCCGCCTGGAAAGCGCAGGACATCGACCTGGCGTTCCTGCACGTGCGCCCCCTGAGCCCGCACCTGGCTGTGCCCGGCGACATCCCGCTGATGACCGAGACCGTGGTGCCCGTCTGCAGCCCGGCACTGGTCGCTGCGGACGAGCGCGACGATCCGCTCGTCTTTGCGCGCCACCGCTGGCTGGAGGAAAGGCACATCGACAGCCCGGAGACGGACTGGCGCACCTGGCGCCTGCGACTGGGCCTGCCGGAAAGCGCCGCCCAGGATCCGCTGGTGCTGAGCGGTCTGAGCACCGTCGTGGCGGCCGCCGCCGCGGGCGTGGGCATTGCGCTTGGCCGGGCGCCGCTGATCGACGAGGAACTGGCCCGCGGGCGACTGGTGGCGCTGACGCCGGGCCTGCGCATGCCGGGCTCATGGGGCTACGTGATGCGGATTCATGCCAATCGCCCGATGGACGCTTCGCTGCCGACGCTGGTGGAGTTCCTGGCCGAAGAGGGCCGCCGCGCTCCGGGGTGGTAACACCGAGCTGCAGGTTCGCTGCCGCATCACCTTGCCAACAGCTGCACCGCTCAATCCACCTCCCGGCATTGCAGCAGCGTTTGCGGCATGCAGCCGATGTTCGGCGCGATCGACTCGACTGCCCGTTGAATTCCGCTGATCTCTGACCCTAGGGGGATGCTCGCAGCACTCAAGCCCAGATCCTTGGACAGGGGCGTGAAAATCACGCCGAGATTCGCGCGATCGACGTACGAAATGAACAGGCTCAGGAGCAGGACGGGCATCAATCGCCACGTGACCTTGCGCAAGGCCCGTGCTTCCAGGGAGGGATCGGTCGCAACCGGGCTGGCCCGCATGGGAATGGTGCGCGCCATTGATTTGTCTTAAACGGCGTGCAAGCCAGGCTCTGTCCTGGCGTTGCAGCGGTGTTCGATGGCGCCTTCGCCTTCGCGGCATCTGGCGGCTTGACCTTCCTGGGGATGGCGCAGCCCGTCGCCCAGGTCGTCGGGCGAAGGCGGGGTTGCCTCGGCCAAGTGCCGGCCAGCGATGTAGCCGAATGCCAGTGCCGGCCCGAGCGTGATCCCACCGCCGGGGTAGTTTCCGCCCATCACGCTCGCCGCGTCGTTTCCGACCGCATAGAGACCGTCGATGGGATCGCCATTTTTTGCGATCACCCGGGCATGGCTGTCCGTGCGGAGTCCGGCAAACGTTCCCAGATCGCCCATCACCACCTTGATGGCGTAGAACGGCCCTTCGTCGATGGGTGCGATGCATGGATTGGGCTTGTGGCCGGCGTCGCCGAGGAACCGGTTGTAGGCCGTGGAACCCTTGGCGAACATCGTGTCCGTTCCGGTCCGGGCATCCTCGTTGAGCGTCTTGATGGTCTCGGCCAGGGCGCCGGCATCGATGCCCGCATGCTTGGCAAGTTCTTCGACCGAGCGGCCACGCAGCAGGTATCCGGAGCGCAGATGCGGAAAAAGAGGGATGGGAAACGGCTTCACGAAACCCAGCCCGTAGCGCCGCAATGCCCTGTGGTCGGCAATCAACCACGCCGCGGTTTGCGCCATGCCTTCGCATGCCTTCTGCATTGCCTGCCCGAAGTCGTGGTACGAGTTCGCTTCGTTGACGAAGCGCTTGCCGCCGCGCGTGACGGCGATGACGCCCGGCTTGTAGCGGTCGATCAAATGGGGGAAGACGCCCGCCTCCTGTGCGCCCCGCGGCACCAGCGAAACGGGTATCCATGCGCCGGCATTCGGCAGGTCCGAGACGGCTTGCGCTCCAACCGCCTCTGCCATGCGCCAACCGTCGCCGGTGTTCCCGGGGGGCGCTGGCGACCAATGCTCCTGGCCTGTCGGCGAATGGGCGAAAAGCTCGGCTCGCCTTGCCGGATCCTGAGGAAAGCCGCCTGTACCCAGCACGACACCGCGCCTGGCAGTCAGCGTTGTCACGCGTCCGTCGATCGACACCTCCAACCCCTGCGCGCGCGCGCCGTCCATGACGATGCGAAGAACCGGCGCATCCGTAGCGATGGGCACGCCCAGATCGAACGCGCTCCTGGCAAGCCGCGCCGCCAACGCATTGCCGTTGGTGAGCCGCATGGCGCGGCCATGCCTGAGCATTTCCCGGCCATGCTGCGCGAGCCGCCTGGCCACGTACACGGCCGACTTCAGCGAGCGGGTGACGTTGAAGAAGTGCTGGATCTCCTGGCTCGCATTGAACATCATCCCGACGAAGGTGATTTCTCGCAGCGGCGGCCTCAGGCGCTTGATCTCGTCACCGAGCTCGGTGCCGGAGAACGGCGCCGCCAGGATCGATCGGCCGCCGGGGCGGCCGCCGGGCGCATCCGGGTGGTAGTC
>JAODNJ010000215.1 GCA_025465155.1 Frankiales bacterium | reverse complement strand
GGAGCGCACGACCGCGGCTACGGGCGGTTACGCTGTGCTGGCATCTCCGCGGGTGTAGCTCAATGGCAGAGCCCCAGCCTTCCAAGCTGGCCATGCCGGTTCGATCCCGGTCACCCGCTCCACGTATCACCGGAGTTCGGAGCGCCATCAGGTCCTCTGGACAACACCGCGTCGGTCATGGACAGGTCAGGCCCCGTGCCCGAACGCGCGCCCATAGGCCTTGTCACGGGAACCCTGCGGTCATTGACGTGAGCGCTGGATCGTCACACGCGATCTTCCCGAGCGCATACGTGGCGACCAGCCGGCCGTCGGCAACTCGAGGCCATGCCGGACGGCGATCCGCTGCGCCACCTCGTTCAGAGGAACACCGAGGCGCTCGGCGCCGCACTCAGGCTCTCCGCCGCAGCACCTCCAGCATGCCGTGCAAGTGCGCCACCGCGAGCTCGATGTCGTAGTACCTGCGCTGCCCGGCGCGCGACTCCGCGGCCAGGAGCCCGCACCGGTGGACCGCCTCGAAGTCGCCGTAGGGGAACTTGTAGCGGCCCTTGTTGCCCTCGTCTTGTTCGTCGTCGATCCCGAGATGCCACGTGGCGTACCTGCCGATGCCGTGCTGCGCGATGAAGTCGTTCTCCTGCCGCGTGGAGGGCTGGTGCTCGCTCCACGCGTCGCGGTCGTCGAGGACGTACCGGCCCGCCACGATCATGTCCCGCGCATGATCGTAGGCCCGCTCGTTCAGCCTGACCGCCATGCGCTTCAGCCCTCGTGCCTATCGGGTCGGAGCTGCTGGAGATGGCCCGCGAACCACTCCCGCGCCAGCTGGGCCACCTGCTCCAACGCCCCTCGCTCCTCGAACAGGTGCGATGCGCCCGGAACGATCGACAGACGGGTCTCGCCGCCCAGTTCCCGCATGGCCTGGCGGTTGAGATCGATGACCAGTGAGTCGCGTTCCCCGACGATCAGCAAGGTGGGCTGGCGTACTTCGCGCAGGTGCCCGCCGGAGAGGTCGGCTCGTCCGCCGCGGGAGACGACTGCCTGCACGGTGGTCGGCCGGCTCGCGGCGGCCATGAACGCGGCCGCCGCGCCGGTGCTGGCCCCGAAGAGGCCGATACCCAGCCCCGCCGTGGGCTCGCTGCGGGCGACCCAGTCGGCCAGGCCGACGAGCCGCGCGGCGAGCAGGTCGATGTCGAACCGCAACGCAGCGGCCCGCAGGTCGACCTGCTCCTCCTGTGCCGTGAGCAGGTCGGCCAGCACGGTGACCAGGGCGGCGCGGTTGAGCTCGTCGGCGACATATCGATTGCGCGGACTGTGCCGGCCACTGCCGCTGCCGTGGGCGAACAGCACCGCTCCGCGCGCGGTCTCCGGAATCCCGACGTCGGCGCCCAGCACGACACCGCAGACCGGGATCCGGAGGCTCTGATGGGTGCCGCTCCGGGAGCTCATGGCGCCTTCAGCGCCGAGGAGCGTCGAAGCGTGTCCTCGTCACCTTCTCGGTGAACGGGTGAGGCACCCGGTTGCCTACTGATTCCAACGCCCATGTTGGGCGCTTCGGGTAACGCGGTTCCGGTTCCCGTGGCGGCTCCCTCGATGGCCAAGCTTGTGTGTCGTGGAACGGAAAGACAACGACGTTCGTCAGCAGCGGTGGTCAGTCATGTCGGGAGAGCTCCCTGTCCGGGCGGTAGGTGTAGGCCACCTCGCGGATCCTGCTGCTCTTCTCCAGTCCGGCCCCGAGCGCACCACCAACGGTGGCAAGCGAGGCGGCCAGCCAGGAGATCGCCAGCAGGGTTGCCGCGCCTACAGGGTGATTGAGCTGTCGTGCGACTTGATCGGGCGGCAGCAGGAGAAAACTCACCATGACTGTCAGCGCGAACAGGGCGAGATAGAGCGCGACCACGCCGATGGCGACGGTGATGACGGTCACGGCGTTGAACAGGATCACTTGTTCCTTGGCCCCGGGGAGATCTTCCGCGGATGGAGGCACCTCCTCAGGCAGGTTGCCGCCGAGGACGAGGGCGAGCACCAGCGCCAGAATGGACCCGACGGTGAGCGCGGTCAGGCGCACGATGCCTCCGCTGTCGGCGATCATCCAAATGAAGCCGTTGACCAGCGAGAGCACCGCTATGCCGAGCGCGGCGACGGCGACGGACGTCAGCCTGATGACGGCTCGCCAGGGACGATTGGCGCGCAGCATCCCGAGCAGCAACCGGGTGTTGCCCGTGATGACGTTGGCGAGTAGCCGGACCCCGTGTTGGTCTGCTTCGACGTGGCGGCCGAGTCCGGCCAGCTCCTGGGCTGCGGCGGGGCGCCGATCATGCTCGACGCCATTGCCCCCGCCGATGTCGCCGTACTCGGTGAGCAGGGCCGACACCAGTTCCACCATGGCCCGCAGGGCGCGGCGGCGCACGTCGACCGGGCCGAGCGCAGGAAGAGACAGGGCTGCCACAGCATGTGCCTGGCTGGTGTAGGCGATGACAGGCCGCCCGTCCCTCTCCAGAGGCAGGTCGGTGACGTACACCGCAAGTTGCCATCCCTCTTCGAGCAGCTTCTCCCGTGCGGCCTGGATGACACCGTCGGGGTCGACCGGCGGTTGGACCAGCCGGTCGGAGACGAGTCGGACGACCCAGCGCACATTGGGCATCCGACGGGCCAGCTGATCGGGAAGGTCGGCCAGCAGGCTGCGCGCGAGTTCGGTCGCCGGGCCGGGAGCCGCGATGAGGCCGAGCACCAGCTCCCGGGACGGGTCGCCCGCGCCCCTGTCGGGACGATGATCCGGGGAACGATGATCCGAGGATGGCATCGCACACACCCACCTCTTGCCGGCGAGCCACATCCGGACCGGAAGGCGCGCTACGCTACCCAGTCCCTCAAAGCTGACTCGGATGCCGCCCACTCGATACCCGCTCGCGAGCGAGTCACGCGCGGGCCGACGTACTCCCCCACCGCACGCGCGGGGTCCTCGTCTCGTGCGATTCCGCTCCGCCGACGACCTGGCGGCGGAGTACGTGGTTGCGCCGGGCCTCCTGCTGCCGGATGGCCAGGTTCTCGGCGGCCGCGTTCCAGGCGGGGACGCTGAGCTCGGCATCGACGAGGACGACGCCGACTCGGCCAAGTCCGCCGACGCGTGCGTCCGGCCGACGTGTCACGGGGCGGGCGGCGTCACCGGCGACGGTCCTCGTCGTCCGACATCAGCCGCCGGTACGCCACGTCGGGACCATGCCCGGACCGAGGCAGATCGTCCAGCGCCTCGTTGACGGCCTGGGCGAGGACGTTGTACTCCCCCGACGGCAGCGTCAGCAGTCCGTAGAGCTGGGCCTCGACGGACACCTCGTCGGCATTCCCCCCGAGTGCCAGGTGGCGGAACCAGACCTCGCGCGCGGTCAGACCGGTCCGCCGGTAGGCAGACGTGAGATCCGGTTCGCCTCGCGCACTGCCCGCCATGGTGACTCCCCGCCTCGGCCCCGTCCAGGTTAGAACCGGGCCGGCCGCGGTGCACGATCCACTCCGAGGCCGGCCCGGAACCAGGGCGACGGGACGACGGGACGACGGATCAGCGCTCCTCGATGACGCTGAGTACGTTGCCGGCCGGGTCGGTGAACCAGGCGATCAACGGACCGCCCGCGCGCATGATGCCCTTCTCGTCGGTGGGCGGGTTCTCGTAGCGCAGGAACCCGACACCGCGGCCGCTGAGCTCGTCGACGGCCTTCTCGACATCGGGCACGGGGAAGTTCAGCACCGTGAAGGTCGCCGGGAGGTGGTCCGGCTTCGCGTAGACCAGCACCTCGGCGCCGCCGCCGAGGTGCAGCCGCGCGACGCCGCCCATGCCGGCGCCGGAGAGGCGCAGCCCCAGCACGTCCTCGTAGAAGGCACGGGCACGGTCGAGGTCGTCCACCGAGAAACCGCTGAAGGCCGGACTGTCTGCGAGCACGGTCGTTCCTCCCTCTGAGAGGTCTTCGCTCACCCGTGCCTGGGCAGACCGCCGGGCGGCACCGAACTCATCGCTGCACCGTGCTCGTCGAACCAGAGGGGCAGATCGAAGAGCGCGAAGAGCCCGGTGTCGAGGAAGCTCGAGATGTGCCGGACCCGGCCCCCGTCGACCTCGAGCACGTGCAGGGCCCAGGGTTCGTGGCCGCCGCCTTCCCGCGGCCGGTACTGCGCGACGGCCGGGGACCCGTTGGCCCACACGGGCAACGCCCGCGAATCGCGGCAGCCGGCGCCGGGGCCCAGCATCCAGCGGCCGATGTCCTCGGCGCTGCCCAACCACATCTCGTACGGGGGCATGTGCTGCGTGGCGTCCTCGTGCAGCAGTCGCACGAGGGCGTCGATGTCATAGCGCTCGAACGCGTCGATGTAGCGGTCGAGCAGCTCGCGGTCGCCCTCGTCCAGCGGCTTGGGCTCCGGCCGGCTCCCGGCCTCGGCCAGGCTGCTGCGGGCGCGCTGCAGGGCGCTGTTGACCGAGGCCACGGTGGTGCCCAGCAGCTGGGCAACCTCATCGGCCTTCCAGCGCAGCACCTCCCGCAGCAGCAGGACGGCGCGCTGGCGCGGCGGCAGATGCTGGAGCGCGGCGACGAACGCGAG
>JAODNJ010000214.1 GCA_025465155.1 Frankiales bacterium | reverse complement strand
GGAGCGCACGACCGCGGCTACGGGCGGTTACGCTGTGCTGGCATCTCCGCGGGTGTAGCTCAATGGCAGAGCCCCAGCCTTCCAAGCTGGCCATGCCGGTTCGATCCCGGTCACCCGCTCCACGTATTGCCGAAGATCAGATCCCCATCGGGTCCTCCGGAGAACTGCTGGAGGACCGACAGGAGAGCGGGCTTTCCGCCTCTGTTTTCCGCCCCCGTCGGTCATGGACAGGTCAGGCCCCGTGCCCGAACGCGCGGCCCATGGGCCTTGTCACGGGAACCCTTCGGTCATTGACGTGAGCGCTGGGTCGTCACACGGGATCTTCCCGAGCGCATACGGGGCGACCAGCCGGCCGTCGGCAGCTCGAGGCCATGCCGGACGGCGATCCGCCGCGCTACCTCGTTCAGAGGAACCCCGAGGCGCTCGGGCCGCCGCGCTCAGGCTCTCCGCCGCAGCACGTCCAGCATGCCGTGCAGGTGCGCCACCGCGAGCTCGATGTCGTAGTACTTGCGCTGCCCGGCGCGCGACTCCGCGGCCAGGAGCCCGCACCGGTGGACCTCCTCGAAGTCGCCGTAGGGGAACTTGTAGCGGCCCTTGTTGTCCTCGTCCTGTTCGTCGTCGATCCCGAGATGCCACGTGGCGTACTCGCCGATGCCGTGCTGCGCGATGAAGTCGTTCTCCTGCTGCGTGGAGGGCTGGTGCTCGCTCCACGCGTCGCGGTCGTCGAGGACGTACTCGCCCGCCACGGTCACGTCCCGCGCGTGATCGAACGCCCGCTCGTTCAGCCTGACCGCCATGCGCTTCAGCCCTCGTGCCCATCGCGTCGGAGCTGCTGGAGATGGCCGTGGAACCAGTCCCGCGCCATGTGGGCCACCTGCTCCAACGCCCCTCGTTCCTCGAACAGGTGCGACGCGCCCGGAACGATCGCCATACTCGTCTCGCCGGCCAGTTCCCGCATGGCCTGGCGGTTGAGATCGATGACCAGGGAGTCGCGCTCCCCGACGATCAGCAAGGTGGGTTGGCGCACTTCGTGCAGGTGCCCGCCGGCGAGGTCGGCTCGTCCGCCGCGGGAGACGACTGCCTGCACGGTGGTCGGCCGGCTCGCGGCGGCCATCAGCGCGGCCGCCGCGCCGGTGCTGGCCCCGAACAGGCCGATACCCAGCCCCGCCGTGGGCTCGCTGCGGTCGACCCCGTCGGCCAGGCCGACTGGGTCGACCGGCGAGCAGGTCGATGTCGAACCGCAACGCCGCGGTCCGCAGGTCGACCTGCTCCTCCTGTGCCGGCCACTTCCGCAGCCGTGGGCGAACAGCACCGCTCCGCGCGCGGTCTCCGGAATCCCGACGTCGGCGGCGAGCACGACACCGCAGACCGGGATCCGCAGGCTCTGGTGGGTGCCGCTCCGGGGGCTCATGGGCCTCCTCCTGGGATGGGCGGCGGCGTGCTGAACAACCAGCTGCCGACCGGCTCGATCCCCGGCGGCCGGGAGGCCGCAGCGAGGTCGCTTCGACGCTCCTCAACGCGCCCTGCTGATCGGCTACACAGACCTTTTCAGGGGTGTCCTCCCTGCCTTCTCGGTGAACGGATGAGGCGCAGGGTGCCTACTGATTCGAAGGCTCATGTTGGGCGCTTCGGGTGACTCGGTTTCGTCAGCAGCGGTGGTCAGTCATGTCGGGAGAGCTCCCTGTCCGGGCGGTAGGTATAGGCCACTTCCCGGATCCTGCTGCTCTTCTCCAGCCCGGCCCCGAGCGCACCCCCAACGGTGGCAAGCGAGGCGGCCAGCCAGGAGATCGCCAACAGGGTTGCCACGCCTACAGGATGATTGAGCTGTCGTGCGACTTGATCGGGCGGGAGGAGGAGAAAACTCACCATCACTGTCAGCGCGAACAGGGCGAGATAGAGCGCGACCACGCCGATGGCGACGGTGATGACGGTCACGGCGTTGAACAAGATCACTTGTTCCTTGGCCCCGGGGAGATCTTCCGCGGATGGCGGGACCTCCTCAGGCAGGTTGCCGCCGAGGACGAGGGCGAGCACCAGCGCCAGAATGGACCCGACGGTGAGCGCGCTCAGGCGCACGATGCCTCCGCTGTCGGCGATCATCCAAATGAAGCCGTTGACCAGCGAGAGCACCGCTATGCCGAGCGCGGCGACGGCGACGGACGACAGCCTGATGACGGCTCGCCAGGGACGATTGGCGCGCAGCATCCCGAGGAGCAATCGGGTGTTGCCCGTGATGACGTTGGCGAGTAGCCGGATCCCGTGTTGGTCTGCTTCGACGTGGCGGCCGAGTCCTGCCATCTCCTGGGCTGCGACGGGGCGCTGATCATGCTCGACGCCGGTCCCCCCATCGATGTCGCCGTACTCGGTGAGCAGTGCCGACACCAGTTCCACCATGGCCCGTAGGGCGCGGCGGCGCACGTCGACCGGGCCGAGCGCAGGAAGAGACAGGGCTGCCACAGCATGTGCCTGGCTGGTGTAGGCGATGACAGGCCGCCCGTCCCTCTCGAGAGGCAGGTCGGT
>JAODNJ010000202.1 GCA_025465155.1 Frankiales bacterium | reverse complement strand
CTCGTGCCACCGGCGGTAGGCCTCCAGCTGATCCCGCAGCTGGGCGAAGCCGAAGGGCTTGACCAGGTAGTAGACCGCTCCGGATCGCATCGCCGACCGCACCGTCTCCAGGTCCTGCGCGGCGGTGATGACGAGCGCATCCGGCGCCGGCTCGAGGGCCGTCTGGAGCGAGCGCAGCAGCGACAGGCCGCCCTCGTCGGGGAGGTACAGGTCGAGCAGCATGAACGGGGGCCGGTGCTCGGCGATCAGCCGCCGCGCCTCGTCGGCCGTGTGCGCCACGCCGATGCAGTGGAAGCCGTCGATGCGGTCGACCGCGGCCGCGTGCACGCGCGCGACCCGGAAGTCGTCGTCGACGACGAGGGTCTCGATCATCTGGCGGCGAGCGTGGGTCCGACGGGAACCGAGGCGCCCGGCAACCGGACCTCGAACCGGGTGCCCTCGCCGGTGGACACCTCGATCGTCCCGCCGCGGCGTCGCACGATGCGGTGCACGAGAGCCAGCCCGAGCCCGCGCCGCGGCCCGGCAGGGTCGGCCTTCGTCGACCACCCGTCCTGGAAGACGACTTCCGGGTCCTCGGCGGCGATGCCGGGGCCGTTGTCGCGGACGACGATGTGCACTCCGTCGTCGTCGTTCAGTTCCAGGACGACGATCCGTGGGTCGGGACGACCGGACAGGGCCTCGAGCGCGTTGTCGATCAGGTTGCCGACGATGGACATCAGGTCGGTGCCCCGGGCGCGCGGTTGGTCCAGGTGCGAGTCCGGGGTGACGACGACGTCCACGGACTGCTCGGCGGCGAGGGAGACCTTGGCGGTCAGAAGTGCGGCCAGAGCGGGCGGCGCGATCCGCGAGCGCAGATCCTCCCCGCGGCCGATGGCGCCGGAGGAGAGCTCGGCGAGGTAGTCGCGGGCCTCCTCGAGCTCGCCCATGTCGAGCAGCACGCCCATCGCGTGCAGCCGGTTGGCGTACTCGTGCTCCTGCGCGCGCAGGGTGGAGGTCAGGCCGCTCAGCGCCCGGAGCTCCCGGAGGATCGACTCCTGCTCGGTCCGGTCCCGGAGGGTGACGACCGAACCGATGGCCCGGCCGCCGAGGCCGACCTTTCGGCGGTTGACCACGAGCAGGTAGTCGTCGGTGAGGATCTCCAGGTCGCCGCCCTCGATCCCGCCGGTGAGCACCTCCCGGAGCCGCCCAGGCGGCACGAGCTCGTCGGCCGTCCGGCCGACGGCGTCCGGTCCGAGGCCCAGCAGGCGCTCGGCCTCGGCGTTGACCACGGTGACCCGGCCCCGCTGATCGAAGCAGAGGACGCCTTCGCGGATGCCGTGGAGCATGGCCTCCCGCTCCTGCAGCAGCGCGGCGAAGTCGTGCAGCTCGAGGCCGAAGGTCACCCGCTTGATGGCGCGGGCGAGCAGCCAGGAGGCGAGGACGCCGATCCCGAGGACGATCAGCGAGTAGAGCGCGATGACCAGTGCCTCGTGCCGGTACTGGCCGGCCACGTCGGTCTCGAGGATGCCCACCGACACCTGGCCGACCACGGTGCCCGACGCGTCGACGATCGGCGCCTTGCCGTTGGCGGACCGGCCGAGGCTGCCGGGGTCGATCCCCATGTGCACCCGTCCGTCCAGGGCGGCCACGGGTTCCTCGAGTGTCCGGCCGATCAGAGCGGGGTGGGGGTGCGAGAAGCGGACGCCGTTCCGGTCGGTGATCACCACGTAGGCCGCGCCGGAGGCGTGCACGACCCTGGCCGCGAGGGTCTGCAGGTCCCGCGCCGGATCACCCGCGGTCACCGCGGTGGCAACCTCCGGGTCCTGCGCGACGGTGACCGCGATACCGACCGCCCGCTGCTCGAAGTCCTGGTCCAGACGCCGGCTGTCGAACCGGAGGACGAGGAACACCCCGAGTGCGACCGTGACCACGAGGATGCCGAGGACGGCCACGAGGATCCGCGAGGCCAGCGTCCCTGAGCGTCGCATGGCCGTGCCGTTCCTTCCGCCCCGGTGCGGCGCCCTCGCCGCTGAGTCGTGCAGAGCACAGCATCCGCCTGTCGCCCATGACAAGGCTGGATGAGCACAACGCACGAAAGGCGCTCCAACGCGTCAAACGGCGGCTATCGCGAAGATCGCCTGGAACCCGCAGAAGTGATGACCGTCACTCCTCGACGTCCTTATGTTGCCCGGACCACACACCGAGGCGTCACGGAGGACGTTCGCGATGACTGCCCAACCATCCTCACCCTCACCGCCCGCGGGCACGCCGGCCATCCAGCTGATGTCCGCCACCAAGCGCTTCCGCACACCGAACGGCTCGGCCTACACCGCCATCCGGGACATGGACCTGATCGTGGAGGCGGGGGAGTTCTGCGCGATCGTCGGGCCCACCGGCTGCGGCAAGTCCACCACCCTGACCCTGGTCTCAGGCCTGGAGAAGGCCTCGGACGGCCGGGTCCTGGTCCACGGTGAACCGGTTTCGGGGATCACGCCGGGCGTCGGCTTCATGTTCCAGAACGACGCGATCCTGCCGTGGAAGTCGGTGCTGGACAACGTCGCCGCCGGCCCGCGCTTCCGCGGCGTCGCGAAGGCCACGGCGCTCACGAGTGCCCGCGACTGGATCCGCCGGGTCGGCCTCGCCGGATTCGAGGACCGCTACCCCCACCAGCTCTCCGGCGGCATGCGCAAGCGGGTCGCCCTCGCCCAGAACCTGATCAACGAGCCGCGGATCCTCCTGATGGACGAGCCGTTCAGCGCCCTGGATGTGCAGACCCGGGCCAAGATGTCCAACGAGCTGCTGTCGCTCTGGGACCTGACCAAGCCCGCCGTCGTCTTCGTCACGCACGACCTCGAAGAGGCCATCGCCCTCGCCGACAAGGTGGTCGTCATGACCGCCGGGCCCGGCGGCACGGTCAAGGCCACCTTCCGCGTGGACCTGCCGCGCCCGCGTGTGGTCCAGGAGATCCGGTTCGAGCCCGCCTTCGTCGATCTCTACCACCAGATCTGGGAGACCCTCCGCGCCGAGGTCGACAAGGCCTACGTGCAGACCACCGGATCGGCGGTGGCGTCATGAATGCGGTGACCCACGGAGCCGACCAGGCGACCGCCGGGTCGACCGCGGCGACCGGAGCGGAGCTCGTGGGCACGCCCGTCGTCACTCCGGAGCCGTCCCGGACGCGCGACGTCCGCCACGGCCTGGTGGTCCACGGGCTGCAGCTCGCCGTCCTGGTGGTGCTCCTGGGCGGCTGGCAGCTGCTCACCTCGACCGGACACCTGGACCCGGTGCTCTTCGGTGAGCCGAGCGGGATCGTCGGCCGGCTGCAGACGTGGATCACGCAGGGAACCTCCATCGGCTCTCTTGGTCAGCAGATCACAGTGACCCTCGAGGAGGCGCTGATCGGGTTCCTGATCGGCACGACGCTGGGCATCGTCAGCGGTATCGCGCTGGGGCGGATCAAGCTCCTGGCCGAGGTCTTCGGGCCGTTCATCAAGGTGCTGAACTCGATCCCGCGCATCGTGCTCGGTTCCGTCTTCGTGATCATGTTCGGGCTGGGCCTGGAGTCGAAGGTCCTCCTGGTCATCGTCCTGGTCTTCTTCGGCGTCTTCTTCAACGCCTTCCAGGGCACCCGCGAGGTGGACCGCAACCTGATCGCGAGCGCCGCGATCCTGGGCGCGTCCAAGTGGCAGATCACCCGTCAGGTCGTGCTGCCCTCGGCGTTCACGTGGATCATCGCGAGCCTGCACGTGGCCTTCGGGTTCGCCCTGATCGGCGCGATCGTCGGGGAGTTCATCGGTTCCCAGCAGGGCCTCGGAAACCTCATCCGGGCCGCTCAGGGGACGTTCGACGCCAACGGCGTCTGGGCCGCGATGGTGATCATGGCCGTCGTCGCCCTCCTCGCCGAGTACCTCATCACCCGTCTGGAGAAGCGCCTGCTCCGCTGGCGTCCGACCCAGCTGTCCGGTCCGGACCTGTGACAACCCCACCCACTCAACGAGGAGGAAACGTGTTCCGCAAGAGATTGGTCGGCCCGCGACTCGTGGCGGCCGCCACGGCCTGCCTGGCCCTGGCCGTGGCCGGCTGCGCCAACAACGCCGGAGGCGCGAGCACCCAGCAGGCCGGCGCGTCCGGCGGCGACAAGGTCAGCATCATGGTCGGTGGCCTGAACAAGCAGATCTACCTGCCGTTCATGCTGGCCCAGCAGCTCGGCCTCTACTCGAAGTACGGCCTCGACGTCAGCCTCTCCGACGAGCCGGCCGGTGTCGACGCGACGACCAACATGCTCGCCGGCAAGGTCGACGGCGTGGGCGGCTTCTACGACCACACCATCGCCCTCCAGGGCATCGGCAAGCAGGCCGAGTCCGTCGTGTCCATGCTCCAGGTCCCCGGTGAGGTGGAGCTCTGCCGCACCGACCTCAAGGGTCAGATCAACTCCGCGGCGGACTGGAACGGCAAGAACCTCGGCATCACCGACACCGGTTCGTCGACCGACTTCCTCACCCAGTACATCGGGCAGAAGAACGGTGTCGACCCGGCGAACACGCACCGGATCGGGGTGCAGGCCGGCCCGACCTTCATCGCGGCTCTGGAGCACAAGAACATCGACTGCGGCATGACCACGGAGCCGACGGTCTCCCAGGTGCTGCAGAAGAACGACGGGTTCATCCTGTACGACACCCGGACGGCGGCGGGGGCCCAGCAGGCGTTCGGTGGCGAGTACCCGGCGACCTCGCTGTACATGAGCACGTCGTACGTGACGGCGCACAAGTCGACCGTGCAGAAGCTCGTGAACGCCTACGTGGCAACCCTCAAGTGGATCCAGGGTCATTCGGCCGCGGAGATCACCGCCAAGATGCCCGCCGACTACTACGCCGGTTCGGGCAAGGACGCCTACATCGCCGCCCTCGACGGGGAGAAGGGCATCTACAACCCGACCGGGATCATGCCGCCGGACGGGCCGAAGACCTGCCTGGCCGTCCTGCAGCCCAACCCCTCCGTGAAGGGCAAGAACATCGACCTGAGCAAGACCTACACGGACGAGTTCGTGAAGGCCGCTTCCTGA